>CAYUVT010000045.1:0-13305 GCA_964448165.1 uncultured Anaerolineaceae bacterium
GGCGTAGTTCCGGGCGATCGCCGGGTTCCTCAATTGTCCTTCCCGAGCGTCGCCAAACATTCTGCCGCCCCGGAAGGCAGAGCGCGCGTACTGCACCGGCACGCGCCGCTGGGCTTCCTGGAAGAAGACGACCAGGTAAATGAGGCCGAGGGCGAACCCGGCGAAACCCAGCACGGCGAGAATGGATTGGGTAGTGAGGCTCGGGATGAGGCCCGGGAGGCGGGCGACGATGCCACCAAAGATGATGACGGAGACACCGTTGCCGATGCCGTTTTCGGTAATGAGTTCACCCAGCCAGACGAGGAACATCGTCCCGGCGGCCAAAGTGAAGAGCGTCGCCCAGGTGCCGATGAAGTCATTTTGGAAGCCGAAGTCCTGGACGACATCGGCGCCCTGGCCGTTGATGAACACGATCTGGCCGTAGCCCTGGACGAACGCCATGGGGACGGCGAGCCAGTGGGTGTAGAGCTGCAGGCGGCGCCGGCCCTGCTCGCCTTCTTCGGCAAGCGCGCGGAACGAGGGGACCAGCGGCTGGAGGATCTGCATGATGATGGAGGCGGTGATGTAGGGGTACACACCGAGGGCGGCGACGCTCAGGTTCTGGAGCGCGCCGCCGGAGAAGATGCTGAGGAAGTCGAGCAGCGCGTTCCCTTCGAACGCGGCCTTGAGCGCGTCCCGGTCGATGTTCGGCAGCGGTACGTGTGCGACGAACCGGAACACGACGAGCATGGCGATGGTGAAGAGCAGCTTGCGGCGGACGTCTTCCTGGCGGAAGGCATCGACCATAGCCTGCAAAAGCCGCGGCCGCTGGGCCGGCTGGACACTCATCCTCAGCTATCCTTCGCTTCGTCCGTTTCGGGGCCGATGACGATGATGGTGCCGCCGGCCGCTTCGATCTTCGCCTTCGCCGCTTCGCTGAAGCGGTGGGCGGAGATGGTGAGCTTCTTCGAGAGTTCACCCTGGCCGAGCACTTTCACGGGCTCGCGCAGGTGCTTGAGGATGCCGGCCTCGCGGAGGGTCTCGGGCGTGATCGTGGCGCCGGCTTCGAAGCGGTCGAAGGCGCTGACGTTCACGGGCTGGAAATCGACCCGCCACTTGTTGTTGAAGCCACGCAGCACGTGGAACTTCCGCGAGATGGGGAACTGGCCACCTTCAAAGGCGTCGTAGGCCTTCTTTTTGCCGCTGCGCGATTTCTGGCCCTTGAGGCCTTTGCCGGCGTACGTGCCGTGGCCGCTGCTGTTGCCGCGGCCAACGCGCTTCCTGGCGTGGGTGGCTCCCTGCGGGGGACGGAGGTCGTGTGCGCCGATGCTCATCTGGTCTCACCTTCCCGGACATCGATGAGGTGCTGGACCTTGTTGATCATCCCGCGGAGGGCGGGCGTGTCGTCGAGCTCCACGGTCTGGTTGAGCCGGCGCAGGCCGAGCTTCCGGATCGTGTCCTTCTGGTCCTGGTTGTAGCCGATGGCGCTCTTGCGCCAGGTGATTGCGAGGCGAGCCATGGCTACTGTTCTCCCCGGGCGATGGCGAGGCGGCGCTCGCGGGCGCCAGTCGGGTCCTGGAGGGTGGCGAGGCCATTGATGGTGGCGCGCGAGACGTTCACCGGGTTGCGGCTGCCGAACGTCTTGGCGAGCACATCGGTGACGCCGGCTGCTTCCATGATGGCGCGCACGGCTCCCCCGGCGATGACCCCGGTACCATGGCTGGCCGGCTTCATCATCACGCGGGCCGCTGAGAAGCGCTGCCACACGGGATGGGCGATGGTGCCGCCGCGCATGGGGATCTTGATCATGCTGCGGCGGGCCTGGGTCGAGCCCTTGCGGATGGCTTCGGGGACCTCGTTGGCCTTGCCGAGGCCGACGCCGACGCTGCCGTGGCCATCACCCACCACCACCAGGGCGCTGAAGCTGAAGCGGCGGCCGCCCTTCACAACCTTCGCGACGCGGTTGATGTAGATGACCTTTTCGGTCAGCTCTTCCTGGCCCTGTTCGGAGCGGTCGAAACGGTTATCGGCCATCTAGAACCCCAATCCTGCTTCGCGGGCGGCATCGGCGAGTGCCTGCACGCGGCCGTGGTACTTGTAGCCACCGCGGTCGAAGACCACGAGGGAGACGCCATTGGCCTTCGCGCGCTCGGCGATGGCTTTGCCAACGACGATTGCGCGCTCGGTCTTGTTCTTGCCTTTCACCTCTGCGGCGAGTGCCTTGTCGGCATCGCTGGCGGCGGCCAGGGTGTGGCCCGCGACATCGTCGATGACCTGGGCGTAGATGTGCTGCGCGCTCCGGAAGACGTTGAGGCGCGGCCGGGCCGGCGTGCCGGAGACGTTCTTACGGACGCGCGCATGGCGGCGTTGCCGGGCGAGAACGGGTGTTGCCTTGCTCATTACTTGCCTACCTTCCCGGCCTTGCCAGCCTTGCGGCGGACGCGCTCGCCGAGGTAGCGGATGCCCTTGCCCTTGTACGGCTCGGGTGGCCGGAGCTTGCGGATGTTCGCCGCGACCTGGCCCACGCGTTCCTTATCGATGCCCTGCACATGGACGCGGGGCCCTTCGACGGCGAAGGTGATGCCTTCGGGCGGGTTGACAATGACGGGGTGCGAAAAGCCAAGCGCGAGCTGGAGGTTCGAGCCCTGCATCTGAGCGCGGTACCCGACGCCCTGGACTTCGAGGGTGCGGGTAAAGCCGGCGGTGACCCCGGTGACCATGCTGTTGAGGAGCGAGCGCGAGAGCCCGTGGAGCGCGCGCTGTTTGCCCTCGTCGTTCGGGCGGGTGACGGCGATGACGCCATCCTGGCGTTCGAACGAGATGGTCCGGGGGAACTGACGCTTGAGTTCTCCCTTTGGTCCCTTGACTTCGACGAAGTTGGACTCATCGATGGAGACCTGGACTCCCGCGGGGATGGTGATCGGCTGGCGGCCAATACGAGACATCGAGCCGTCCTCCCTACCACACGTAGCAGAGGACCTCGCCGCCAACTTCCTGGCGGCGGGCCTCCTGCCCGGACATGACGCCCTTGGGCGTCGAGATGATGGCGATTCCGAGGCCGCCGTAGACGCGCGGGATTTCGCGGCGCTGGACATAGACGCGCAGGCCCGGCTTGGAGACCCGCTGGAGGCCGTTGAGCACGGGTTGCTTGCGGCCGCCATAGCTGAGTTCGACCTTGAGGTTGGGCTGTGGACGGCCCTCCTCGGCGACCACCGAGAAGTCCTTGATGAAGCCTTCTTCCTTCAAGACCTTCGCGATGGCGACCTTGATCTTCGATGCCGGGATCAGGACGGAATCGTGGCGCGCGGCGGCCGCGTTCCTGATTCGCGTCAGCATGTCGGCGATGGGATCACTCACATTCATTGCACTTCCCCTCTGGCGTTTGCTTGCGCACTTACCAGCTGGACTTGGTTACTCCAGGGAGCAGACCGAGGTGGGCGTATTCGCGCATGGTGATGCGCGAAAGGCCGAACCGCCGGATGTATCCCTTTGGGCGGCCGGTGACAACGCACCGGTTATGGATGCGGGTTGGGCTGCTATTGAGGGGCAGCTTGCGGAGTTCGTCGTAGAGCGCGGCGACCTTCGCCGGGTCGTCCCACGACTTCTTCAGCTCGCGCTTCAGTTCGGCCCGGCGGGCGGCGTACTTGGCGTTGAGCTCCTTGCGGCGGTTGTCGCGATTCACAATGCCTTTCGAGGCCATACCGTCGTGCTCCTAGTTCTTCCGGAAGGGCAGGCCCATGAGCTCCAGGAGCTTGCGGCCTTCTTCATCGGTCTTGGCGGTCGTAACGATGGTGACCTGCATGCCCCGGACCTTGTCGACGCGGTCGTACTCGATCTCGGGGAAAATCAGCTGTTCGCGCACACCGAGGCTGTAGTTGCCACGGCCGTCGAAGGCATTGGGATTGAGCCCCTGGAAGTCGCGGATGCGCGGCAGGGCGGCGCTGACCAGGCGGTCCAGGAACTCGTACATGCGGTCGCCCCGGAGCGTCGTCATGACGCCGATGGGGTTGCCTTCGCGCAGGCGGAAGTTGGCGATCGAGCGCTTGGCGCGCGTGATCATCGCTTTCTGCCCGGTGATGGCCGAGACTTCCTCGGACGCGCGGTCGAGCGCGTTCGCATCGGTGAGCGCCTCGCCAAGGCCAACATTCACGTTGATTTTGATGATGCGCGGGATCTGCATGACGTTGGCGTAGCCGTACTGCTCGCGCAGCGCGGGCGCCACATCAGACTTGTAGCGTTCCTTCAATCGCGGCGGCATTACTCGATATCCTCTCCGCTGCGCTTGCCGACCCGGACCATGCTGCCGTCTTCGCGCCGCCGGAAGGTGACGCGCGTGGGCTCATCGTTATTCGGGTCGATCAGCATCACATTGCTGATGTGGATGGGGGCCTCGCGTTCGATGATGGCCGACGCCTGGCGCTGCTGCCGCGCGCGCTGGTGCTTCTTGATGATGTTGACACCTTCGACGAGCACGCGGTTGTGCTTGGTGATGACCGCGCGGACGGTGCCGCGCTTGCCGCGGTCCTTTCCGGCCAGGACGACGACCTTGTCGCCCCGTTTGATCTTGGCAGGCACTACAGCACCTCCGGGGCGAGGGAGACGATCTTCATGAAGTTGCGGTCGCGCAGCTCGCGGGCGACGGGGCCAAAGATGCGGGTGCCACGCGGGTTTTCACCATCGTTCGCGAGGAGCACGGCGGCGTTCTCGTCGAAGCGTATGTACGAACCATCGGGGCGGCCGTATTCCTTGGTGACACGGACCACAACGGCCTTCACGACATCGCCCTTCTTGACCGCGGCGTTGGGCTGGGCCACTTTCACGCTGGCCACGATCACGTCGCCGGGGCGGGCATAGCGCCGGCGGCTACCCCCGAGCACGCGGATGCAAAGGAGCGAGCGGGCGCCGCTGTTATCGGCTGCCTTGAGGCGGGTTTCCTGCTGGATCACTCCTGTACCTCCGACTTCGGCGCCACCTGGGCGGTTACTTCGATTTCCCGGCCGATGGTCTCGGGTGCGATTTCGGCGACATCGCCCCTGGTGAGGATTTCGATGACGCGCCAGCGCTTTTCCTTCGAGATAGGCCGGCATTCCTGGATGCGAACAACGTCCCCGAGCTTGCAGGACTCGTTCTCATCGTGCGCCTTGTAACGCTCGGTCACCGTCACAACCTTGTGGTAGAGGCGGTGCTTCTTCTTGCGTTCGACGGACACGACGATCGTCTTCTGCATTTTGTCGGAGACGACGGTTCCCTGGATGACGCGTTGCGTTCCCATGGCTACTCCCCACCCAGCATGGCTTCGATCTGGCGCTCCCGCTTGATGGTGCGGAGGCGGGCGATACGGCGCTTCGCATTGCGAAGCTCGCGATAGTTCTGGAGCTGGCGGCTGGCGTGCTGGAAGCGGAGCGTGAACAGGGCGCGATAGGCCTCGTTGATCTCGTGATCCAGCCGGGAATCATCCAGCCGGCGCAGGTCTTCAGCAGTCTGTCGGGCCATCAGATCACCGCCTCTTCGCGCACCACCACACGGGTGGGCACGGGGAGCTTGTGGGCCGCCAGGCGGAGCGCCTCGCGGGCGACGTGCTCGGGCACGCCGGCGATTTCGAACATAATCCGGTTCGGTTTCACGACGGCCACCCAGCGGTCGGGGGCGCCTTTACCCGAACCCATCCGGGTCTCGGCGGGCTTCGCGGTCACCGGCTTATCGGGGAAGATGCGGATCCAGACCTTGCCACCGCGCTTCATCTCGTGGGTCATCGCGCGGCGGGCGCTTTCGATATGGCGCGAGTCGATCCACGCGGCGCCCTGGGCCTGCAGTCCGTACTCACCGAAGGCGACGTAGTTCCCGGCGTTGGCGACGCCCTGGCGACGGCCGCGGTGCTGCTTGCGGTGCTTCACTCGGCGGGGTTGCAGCATTTAGGCGCCTCCCTCGGGGGTTTCACGGCGAGCAGCCTGCTGTTCCATCGAGATGGCCGTGTGGGCGGGTCCACCGGCTTCGACTTCCGCCACGGGCCGGGCCGGTGCGGCCACCGGCTCGGGGATCACTTCCTCGACCGCCGGGGCGGTGCGCTCTGGCAGGATTTCGCCCTTGTAGATCCAGACCTTTACGCCGATGCGGCCAAAGGTGGTGTGTGCCTCGGCCAGGCCGTAGTCGATATCGGCGCGGAGCGTGTGGCGGGGCACGCGGCCCTGCGTTTCGCTTTCGCGGCGTGACATTTCGGAACCGCCCAGTCGGCCCGCGATGGCGACGCGGCAACCCTGGGCGCCGCGCTGCATGGTCCGCTGGACCGACTGCTTGATGGCGCGGCGGAAGGCGACCCGCCGCTCGAGCTGGTCGGCGACGGAACGGGCGACCAGGTAGGCATCGAGCTCGGGGACGCGGATCTCCTGGATGTTGACGCGGACGCGCCCGCCGGTGAAGCGTTCAAGCGCGTTGCGCAGGTCTTCGACCTTGGCGCCGCCGCGGCCGATGACGATGCCCGGCTTTGCCGTGTGGATCGTCACGGTCACCAGGTTGGCGTTCCGGTCGATCTCGATGCGGCTGATGGCGGCATCGGGAAGCTCGCTCAGAACGAAGCGGCGGAGCTCCAGGTCCTGGTGGAGGCGCTCGGTGTAGTCGCGCTCGGCGAACCACTTCGACTCCCAGTCATAGATGACGCCCAAGCGGAAGCCGTGCGGATGGATTTTCTGTCCCACGGTTAGTCCTCCCGCTCGTCGAGAATGATGGTGATGTGGCTGGAGCGCTTCAGGATGGGGCTGACGCGGCCACGGGAACGCGGGCGGAAGCGCCGCATGGTGGGGCCGTCGTCGGCGTAGGCGCGCTTGATGACCATGTTGTCGACATCCAGGTCGAAGTTGTTTTCGGCGTTCGAGGCGGCGGAAAGCACAACCTTCGAGACGGTGCGGGCATGGGGCGACTGGACGTAGCGCAGGAGCGCAAGCGCCTGGTCGACCGTGAGCCCGGGGAGCCGATCGAGGATCAGCCGCACCTTGCGAGGCGAGGCTCCCATCCCCTTCGTGGTTGCTCGTACTTCCATCGCTACCGCCTCACCTTGCTCTGGCGGTCGCTCTTCGAGACGTGGCCCCGGAAGGTCCGCGTGAGCGCGAATTCGCCCAGCTTGTGGCCGACCATGTTTTCGGTGACGAACACTGGCACGTGGCGGCGCCCATCGTGCACGGCGATGGTCAGGCCGATCATCTCCGGCAGGATGGTGGAAGCGCGGGACCAGGTCTTGATGACTGAACGCTGCTGGGCGTTCCGCATCGCCATGACCTTTTTTTCGAGCGAAGGGTGGATGTAGGGGCCCTTCTTGATGGAACGTGACATGTCCTACTCCTAGCTTCGCCGCCGAACGACGTACTTGTCGGTGCGCTTGTTGTTGCGGGTGCGATAGCCGAGGGTCGGCTTGCCCCAGGGGGTTTTCGGTCCCGGCATACCAACCGGGGCGCGGCCTTCGCCACCGCCGTGCGGATGGTCGCGCGGGTTCATGACGGCGCCGCGCACTTCGGGCCGGCGGCCGCGGTGGCGTGTCCGCCCGGCCTTGCCGAGCTTGACGAGGGAATGCTCCACATTGCCGACCTGGCCGATGGTGGCCATGCACTCGATCCGCACGCGCCGCATTTCTCCGCTGGGCAGGCGCAGCAGGGCGTAATCGCCCTCCTTTGCCATCAGCTGGGCGGCGACTCCAGCGCTGCGCACAATCTGGCCACCCTTGCCGGGTGTCAGCTCGACGTTGTGCACCTGGGTACCGGTGGGCATGTTGGCAAGCGGGAGGGCATTGCCAACCCTGACTTCGGCTTCGGGGCCACTGACCAGGACTGCCCCAACGGCAAGGCCGTTAGGCGCCAGGATGTAGCGCTTTTCGCCATCGACGTACTGGAGGAGGGCGATGCGGGCCGTCCGGTTCGGGTCGTATTCGATGGCGGCGACCTTTGCCGGGATGCCGGCCTTATCGCGCTTCCAATCGATGATGCGGTAGAGCCGGCGATTCCCACCGCCGCGGCTGCGGACGGTGATGCGGCCCTGGTTGTTGCGCCCACCCGACTTGCTCTTGAGCGAGACGGTCAGGGACTTTTCGGGAGTCTTCTTGGTGACTTCCGAGTACACCTGGCCGCTGGCGTTGCGGCGCCCGGGGGAAGTTGGCTTGTACTGCTTGATTGGCATGGCCTAGATCCCCTCGAAGAGCTCGATCTTGTCGCCGGGCACGAGCGTGACCACGGCCTTCTTCCAATCGGGACGATTGACGACGCGGCGGCCAAAGCGCTTGGGCTTGCCCTTCATCGTCATCGTGTTCACTTCCGCCACGCGCACATTGAACGCGACCTGGACGGCTTCCTTGATCTGGTTCTTGTTCGCGCGGATATCAACCTCGAAGACGTACTTGTCCTGCCCGGTGAGGACGGTGGTCTTTTCGGTGATGATGGGCCGCAGAAGGACGGCGTAGGGGTGGAGTTCGTTGGGCATTACACGGCCTCCTTCACGCGGCCGCGCTGCGGCTTCACGTTGGCGCCGCCCCACAGCGACTCGCACTTGCGAATCGCGTCTTCCGACATCACCAGCCGGTGGGCGTTGACCAGGTCCACCACGTTCAGGTTCTGCGCGGGGAGCGCCCTGGCGGAATCGATGTTCCGGGTGGCACGCGTGAGTTCGGGCACGTACTCGCCAGTGACGACGAGCGCGGTCCGGTCGACCCCGAGGGCGCTCAGCGCGGCCTGCACGGTGCGGGTCTTTCCATCGGGGGCGGCGAGGCCATCGACGACAACGAGCGTGCCGCTGGCGGCGTGGCTGCTGAGGGCCGAGCGAAGCGCCAGGCGGCGCATGGTGCGCGGCAGGTCTTTGGCGAAGCTGTGAGGCTTGGGCCCATGGGCAACGCCACCGCCGACGTGGTGGGAAGCGCGAATCGAGCCCTGGCGCGAACGCCCGAGGCCTTTCTGCTTGCGGATCTTCACCGTCGAGCCCTGGACCTCGCCCCGCCGCTTGGTGTTGGCCAGGCCAGCGCGGCGGTTCGCCATCTGGGCGACGTACGCCTGGTGGAGGACCGCGCGGTTTGGCTCGATGCCGAAGACATCGTCGGCCGCGTCGATTTCACGGACCTGGGTACCGGCGGTATCGAAGACTTTCAGCTTCATTTCGATACCTTCCTTGCTTTGCGAACCCGGACGAGGCCACCCGTGGGGCCGGGGACCGACCCGGCGACGAAGATGACGCCGCGCTCATCGTTCCGGGCGACGACTTCGAGGTTCATGATGGTGGTGCGCTCGGCGCCCATGTGGCCCGCCATGCGCGTGCCCTTGTAGACGCGGCCGGGCGTGGTGCCCGAGCCAATCGATCCGGGGGCGCGGTGGCGGTCGCTCTGGCCGTGCGTCTTGGGGCCGCCGCGGAAGTTGTGGCGGCGGACGCCACCCTGGTAACCGCGCCCCTTCGAGGTCGCGGTGACATCGACGCGGATGCCCGTCTCGAAGAGTTCCGCGCCGAGGCGATCGCCGAGCGAGTAGGCGGAGGCATCGGAAACGGGGAATTCCGCGAGGTGGCGGAGCTTCAGGTTGCCGGCGGCTTTCAGGTGGCCTGCCTCGGGCTTGTTGAGCTTGCGGTCGTCCTGGAAACCGACCTGAATGGCGGTGTAGCCATCGGCCTCGGGCGTGCGGATATGGGTCACGAAGCAGGGCCCCACCTCGACGGCGGTCACGCCGCGGAGGCGCCCCTTTGCGTCGAACACCTGGGTGGTGCCCAGTTTGCGGCCAAGCAGTCCTTCAATGCTCATGGTGTTACAGCTTGATCTCGATATCCACGCCGCTGGGCAGCTGAAGCCGCATAAGCGTGTCTACCGTCTTGGAAGTCGGCTCCATGATGTCGATGAGCCGCTTGTGCGTCCGGATCTCGAATTGCTCGCGCGCATCCTTATGGATGTGCGGGCCGCGGAGAACCGTGAACTTGTCGATCGACGTGGGGAGCGGCACAGGCCCGGCGACAGCCGCGCCGGTCCGTTCGGCAGCTTCGACGATCTGCCGTGCGGACTGGTCCAGGAGCCGGTGGTCGTATGCCTTGAGCTTGATGCGTATCTGTTGACGTGCCATGGTGCCGAACCCCTCGGTCTGCTCCCGCTCGCCTAGGCGAGGATCTTGGTGACGACGCCAGCGCCAACGGTGCGGCCGCCTTCGCGGATGGCGAAGCGGAGGCCGTCTTCGATGGCGACGGGCTGGATGAGCTCGACGGTCATGGTGATGTTATCGCCGGGCATGACCATCTCGACGCCTTCGGGCAGCTTGATGGCGCCGGTGACGTCGGTGGTGCGGAAGTAGAACTGCGGCCGGTAGCCGTTGAAGAACGGCGTGTGGCGGCCGCCTTCATCCTTGCCGAGGACGTACACCTGGGCCTCGAAGGTGGTGTGCGGCTTCACCGAACCCGGCTTGCAGAGCACCTGCCCGCGCTGCACATCGTCGCGCTCGATGCCGCGCAGGAGGCAGCCGACGTTGTCGCCCGCCTGGCCTTCATCGAGCAGCTTCTTGAACATTTCGACGCCGGTCACCGTCGTCTTGCGGGTATCGGTGATGCCGACGATTTCGATTTCATCGCCCACCCGGACCACGCCGCGCTCGATGCGGCCCGTCACCACGGTGCCGCGGCCCTTGATGCCGAAGACATCTTCCACCGGCATCAGGAAGGGCTTGTCGAGCGGCCGCTCGGGGGTGGGGATGTAGTTGTCCACCGCATCCATCAGGTCGAGGATGCACTTGTACTCGGGCGCGTTGATGTCGGTCGAGGTCGATTCGAGCGCCTTCAGGCCGCTGCCCCGGATGATCGGGATCTCGTCGCCGGGGAACTCGTTCGCGGTCAGCAGTTCGCGCAGCTCCATCTCGACCAGTTCGAGGAGCTCCTCGTCCTCCATCATGTCGACCTTGTTCAGGAAGACGACGAGGGCGGGGACTTCCACCTGGCGGGCCAGGAGGATGTGCTCGCGCGTCTGCGGCATGGGGCCATCGGGCGCTGCCACCACCAGGATGGCGCCATCCATCTGGGCCGCCCCGGTGATCATGTTCTTGATGTAGTCGGCGTGGCCCGGGCAGTCGACATGGGCGTAGTGGCGCTTGTCCGTCTCGTACTCCACGTGGGAAATGGCGATGGTGATGCCCCGGGCGCGCTCTTCCGGCGCGTTGTCGATCGAATCGAACGCCCGGAACTCCGCCTCGCCCTTCAGGGCCAGCACCTTGGTGATCGCCGCCGTCAACGTCGTCTTCCCATGGTCCACGTGACCAATCGTCCCGACGTTTACGTGGGGCTTCGTCCTCTCAAATTTCGCCTTCGCCATTGTGGTGGTTGCCCTCCGGGCCGTGAGTGAGGTGATTCGTGGGCGGCCTTCCGCCCGGGAGTGTGATGGTGGAGCCCTCATCCAGATTTGAACTGGAGACCTCGTTCTTACCAAGAACGCGCTCTGCCGACTGAGCTATGAGGGCCCGGATGACGAGCAGCTGGCTGGGTGCTCCTTTGGCCAGCAGCCAGCAGGCTGGTGGCAATGGGTGGTGGAGAGAGCAGGATTCGAACCTACGAAGCGCGTAGCGCGGCAGATTTACAGTCTGCTGCCATTAACCACTCGGCCATCTCTCCACGAGGCCTCGCCGCTTGCGCGGCGCGGGTGATGCGTGCTGGAGCCCGAGAGGGGATTCGAACCCCTAACCGTCCGATTACAAATCGGATGCGCTGCCGTTGCGCCACCCGGGCAGGGTCCCGGGAACCCCAAGCGGATCCCAACACAAAAACGATCCGCCGCAGCGGATCAAGCTCTAAGTATGAATCCGGAATTCGCCAATGGCAAGGAGAAGGCCCGGGTTGGCTGCCGCCGCGATGACAACCGGACCGGCCGAGGAGTACTCCGGGTCCTGGTCCTCCCGCTGCTGTGGTTCGCACCATTCTCGCCTGCACCATCCCGAACCCCTACCCTCGAATCATGTCACGCCGCGGCAAGCGCTGGAACGAACCCACGGAACCACAGACGCTCACCCTCCGGGTCGAGTCGCTTGTCTTTGGCGGCGCGGGGCTTGCCCACGCCGCCGATGGCCGTGTGGTCTTCGTGGCCTTCGCCGCGCCCGGCGAACTTGTGGAGGCGCTGGTCGAACGCGAGTACGCCGATTACATCGAGGCCGTGACCACCCGTGTGCTTGAACCTTCGCCAGATCGCATCGAGCCGCGCTGTCCGCTCTTCGGTGAATGTGGCGGCTGTCAGCTTCAGCACATGGCCTACCAGGCGCAGCTGGCCGCGAAGGAGGCCGTGGTCCGTGAGCAGCTACGCCGCATCGGCAAGCTCGATGACGCGGTTGTCCGTCCCATCGCCGGCGCGGAAAACCCCTGGGCCTACCGGAACCATTTGCGCTTTTCCACCGGCAAGAAGTGGGGCGACGTGGGGTACATCAGCCGCCGGGGCCGGGGGCTCCTCAAGGTCGAATCCTGCCCCATCGCCGACCCATGGGTGAGCGACTTACTCCCGAAGCTGCAGGGCCTGGGAGCGGGGTTGCACCAGATCCAGGTCCGGCACTCGGCTTCGACCGGGAGCTATCTGGTGAACCCGGCAATCCCCGGGGCCCCGGTGGAAACCGGCCAGAAATCCTATCGTGAGCGGCTCGCAGGCAAGGAGTTCCTGGTGAGCGCGAGCGCGTTCTTCCAGGTCAATAGTGCGCAGGCCGAGCGGATGGTCGAGCTCGTTGGCGAGGCGCTGCCGGAGCGCGGCACCATCCTCGTCGACGGATTCGCAGGGGTAGGCACCTTTGCCGTCATATTCGCCGGGCGCTTCGAACGGGTGCTCGCCATCGAGGAATCAAACAGCGCGGCGCGCGACTCCGAAGTGAACCTGCGCCAGGCACCGAACGTCGAGATGCTGGTGGGGAAAGTCGAAGACATCTTGCCCGAACTGGAAGAACGTCCCGACGCTATCGTGCTCGATCCCCCTCGACCGGGCTGCGCGCCGCCGGTCCTCGACGCGATCAAGGAACTCCGGCCGAAAACGGTGGTTTACGTCTCGTGCAACCCCGCCACCCTCGCGCGCGACCTCCGCATCCTGGTCGACGGTGGTTACCGGCTGGAGTGGGTGACGCCGCTCGACATGTTCCCGCAGACGGGACACATCGAGTGCGTGAGCCGGCTCGTCTTCGAAGGCGCTTCCGAATGACGCGCCGCGTTCTTCTCGCCTCGGCCTCGCCGCGGCGGCGCGAATTGCTCCGTACCGTCCTTGACGAGTTCGAGGTCGTGCCCTCGGATATCGACGAGCCGTTCGGCCCCGACCCTGTCGCCGATGCCGAAGCGCTCGCCCTTGCCAAGGCACGCGAGGTGGCGCCGGCCAAC
>CAYUVT010000045.1:13315-17783 GCA_964448165.1 uncultured Anaerolineaceae bacterium
GTCTCTCCAGCTTCGGTTGACTCCATCGGACCCTCGGTTCGCCGGCGCGATCCCGTGGAACGGGAGGTAGTGCCATGGCCATCGAATTCGCATTCCTGCTGTGCATGTGCAGCCAGGCCGCAGGCGGTCCGCCGGAGGTGGCGGTGCTGGCGTGGGGCCAGGAACAGCCGTACACGCGAGAACTGGTGCAGACCCTTCAGGCACGCGAGGTGGCGCCGGCCAACTCCGGCGCGGTGGTTATCGGCGCCGACACGATCGTGTTCGACGATGTCCGCGCGTATGCCAAGCCCGCCGACGAGGCAGAGGCGCTGGCGATGTGGCGGGCCCTCCGAGGGCGCGTCCACCGGGTGGTTACCGGCGTGGCCGTGATCGCCCCGGGGTTCGAACGGACCGCCCACACGGTCAGCCAGGTTGAACTGGCGAACCTGGACGACGCGGCCATCGCTGCCTATATCGCCAGCGGCAGGCCGATGGATAAGGCGGGAGCTTACGCCATCCAGGATGCGGACGTTGGCACGGTTGCCCGGCTCGAGGGGTGCTACTGCAACGTGGTGGGCCTCCCGCTCTGGTGCGTTCGCGATCTGCTGGGCAGCGCAGGGGTCCCCTGCGGCGAACCGGCGGCAGTGCGGCCCGAATGCGCATCGTGCCCGGATGCGCCCCGGCCCGTCGCGGCGCCGAAGGGTAACTGCTCGTAACTGGCTCCGCTCGGCTACACTTTGCCCACCATGTGCACGCCCGGCCAGTGAGCGGCGGTACGGCGCCTGCAACCGCGGAGGTGATGCGCGTGAACGTGACCCGTGCCCCAGGCAACGGCAACAACCTCCCTATCCGCGTTCTCGTCGTTGATGACCACGCGGTGATTCGCCAGGGTCTCAGGATGTTGCTGGAAAGCCGCCCGGAGATCGAGGTTATCGGCGACTGCGAGAATGGCCGCGAGGCGCTCCTGGCGGTCGAGCGCAACAGGCCCGACGTGGTGCTCATGGATGTCGTGATGCCAGGCCTCAACGGCATCGAGGCCACCCGCCAGGTCCGCAAGGCATCGCCCACGACCCGGGTGGTGATTCTCAGCGGGTTCGTGGATGAGGAACAGATCACGGGGTCCATTCGCGCCGGCGCATCGGGGTACCTGGTGAAGAACTCCGATGTCTCCGAGCTGGTGCTCGCCATCCAGACGGTGCACCGTGGCAACCAGTACTACTCGGCCGCACTCAGCGAGGGGTTCGATATCGCCGAGCTCCAGTTGCAGGCGCGCCGCCCGGAGCAGAGGACCGCGCTCGATGCGCTGACCCCGCGCGAGCGCGAGGTGCTCCAGTTGATCGCCGAAGGGCACACCAATCAGCAGATCGCCGACGAGCTGGTGGTGAGCGTGAAGACCGTCGAGGCGCACAAGGCCCACATCATGGATAAGCTCAAGGCCAAATCGCGCACCGATCTGATTCGCTACGCGCTCAAGCGCGGCATTGTGAAGCTGGAGAGTGTCGACGAGGCGGAGCGCAGCCTGGCCAACCTGGCGAGCAGCGACGACTAAGCGGAGCGACCGGCCGCCATATCGAGCCGGGCGGCAAGCTCCCGTGGCAGCGGACCGGCCGCCTCGGCGGCCAGGCACTCGCGCAACTCCTCGCGGTTCTTCACACCAAGCACCACGGTCGATACGCCTTCCATCGAGAGCGCGTACTGGTGCGCCAGGAACGCTGGCGATACGCCGAGTTCGGTCGCGAGCGAGCGGAAGGGCGCGGCCCGCTCGAAGTCGGCGGCCTCCGGCGAGCCGGGCGGCAGCTCCCGGTCGATGGCACTGGTGAGCGCTCCCGCCGCAACGGCTCGAATGCCCATGACGCCCACGCCGTTCTGCACCGCGGCCGCGATGAGGTCGCGCGGGCGGGCAGGCTCTTCGTATCGCTTCATGCCGCCGGGCGAGTCCAGGACGTTCGTAATGCACTGGACGACGGCCGGGCGCGGTCCTTTCGCCAGTACGTCGAGGGTTGCGGTGGGAACACCGACACCCGTAATGCCCCAGGCGCCGATGCGGCCCTCGTTGCGCAGTCGTTCGAAGGCGGGTACCACGGCCTCACGGAAGAGCGCGAGGTTCGTCCGGGTGGTCGCTCCCTCCTCGGCAGCCGCGTCGATCATCCCGTGCAGGATGAAGGTGTCGACGCGCTCGAGGCGCATCCGCGCGAGCGACCCATCCAGGCTCTCACTCAGCCGCCGGTAAACCTCGGCCGCGGGAGGCGAGCCGAGGACATGCTTGGTGGTGACACGGACGCCCGGGGGAATGCGGCCCCCGAAGGCCTCGCCGATAACACGCTCGGCCTCCCCGTCCCGGCCGTAGCTGGGCGCCAGGTCGAGCAGGTTGATACCGCTCTCCACGGCTTCACGGGCCGTGGCGATGGCTTCGTCGCGGGTGGTGGCGCCCCACACCTGCCCGAGTCCGCCGCCCCCGAGCGTCAACGCCGAGACCTGTCCCAGCGCTCCCAAGGGGCGCGTGTTCATTGGCGGCTACCGCGATTCGTAGGCGAGCACGCGAGCCATCGCCGCGGCAGCCCGCTCGAAACTCTGGAAGAGGGGGATTCCCTTCTCGTGGAACTTTGGGGAGATACTCGCAACATACTCCGCCTCGTGGGCCGGGTGCAGGATGACCAGGAACGGCTTCTCCGAGCGCTGCTGGTGGGTCGCGATGGTCTCAATCGTCTTGTCGAGCGATTCGGGTACCTTCTTCCACTGGCGCGCCGCGAACATGGCCGAAAGCTCCATGGCCATGGCGTCGATGTTCGGGTCGGCGTCGAGGATGCGGAGGATGCGGTCGAGCGTGTCCATCGAGCCCTGGATCGTCCCGGCCATGTCGAGCGGGTTCTGGTAGCTGCCCCCGACGATGTTGAAGAATTCACCGAGCTCGGCGTAGGTCTTCTCGCTGAACCGAGGCACCCGCAGGCCAGCCTTCGCGAACGCGTCCGTGATCGAGACCGACTGGCCGCCCGTTTGGGCCAGGAGCGCCATGCCATTGCCCTTTGGGCGCTTGCTGTTCAGCAGCAGCTTCATGGTGTCGATGGTCTCGTCCAGGTTATTCGTGGTGATCGCTCCGCACTGCCGCATCATGCCGTCCCACACTGCCTGGGGCGCTGCAAGCGAGCCTGTGTGCGACATGGTGGCGCGTGCGCCGGCCTCGGTCTGGCCGCCCTTCCAGACGATGACCGGCTTCCGCTTGCAGGCCTCGCGCAGCACTTCGAAGAAGCGCCGGCCGTTCTTCACCCCCTCGACGTACATGCCGATGACCTCGGTCTCGTCGTCGAGCATGAGATACTCGACATAATCCGAGACATCAAGCACCACCGCGTTCCCGAACGAGGCGCACTTGCTGACATAGAGACCGTTCGCCGCTGAAACCAGGCTGAACATGATCCCGTGCGTGCCTGACTGCGAGAGGAAGCCAATCTTCCCTGCGTCGGTCACCGGGGCGTCGGCGTTGAAACGCACGCCCACTTTGGGCAGGTAGAGCCCCATGCAGTTCGGCCCCACGAGGTTGAAGTTCGCCTCGCGCGCCATTGTGGTGAGCTGCTCCTGGAGCTTGATCCCGAGCTCCTCACCGGTCTCGGCGAATCCCGAGGTGAAGAAGCCGGCGCCGTTTGCTCCATTCGCGATCAGGTCCTTCAGCACGTAGGGCGACACCTGGCGCGGGACGGCGACGAGCGCGTAGTCGATCGGTTCGGGCACATCCGCCATCGACTTAAAGTTCTGGATGCCCAGTGCCTCGATGCCGGGGATCTCCTTCTCATCGAGCTGCACGGAGTAGAGGCGACCACCTTTCTCCTTGAAGGGCATGTTGTTCTGGAGCCACATATAGTTGGGCCCCTTATCGCCCACCACGGCGACTACCTGCGGGTTGAACATGCGGTCGAGCTTGTGACCGGGAACTGCCATCAGTCTTCTTCCTTCCGGGACGCTCGCGAGTGCGCGGCGCCAAGCATCAGCAAGCGATCAGGACTCCGAGATCACGATGCGCGCGTCGACGGCGAGGGCGCCATCCGGGTAGGCGAAGACGGGGTTGAGGTCGAGCTCGCGAACCTCGGGGTGCTGCTCGACAAACTCCGACACCTTGAGAATCGTCTGCTTCAGCGCGCCGATGTCCGAAGGCGGCTGCCCTCGCACGCCCGAGAGTACGGGGCGGCCCTTGATCTCGTTGATCATCTGGTCGGCGTCCTTCTCGGCCAGCGGCACCAGGCGGAAGGACACATCCTTCAGCACCTCAACCATGATGCCACCGAGACCGAACATCATGACCGGGCCGAACTGCGGGTCGGTTGTCATGCCCACGATGACCTCGGTGCCCTGCGGGGCCATGTGCTGGACGGCGACACCGAGGATGTTCGCCCCGGGGACCGCCTTCTTCGAGTTCGCGACGATTTCGCCGTATGCCGCGCCGACGGCGTCCTTATCGCGGAGGTTGAGCTTCACGCCGCCCACGTCGCTCTTGTGG
>CAYUVT010000046.1:0-13129 GCA_964448165.1 uncultured Anaerolineaceae bacterium
CCGTGCCTGCCCCGGGCCGCGCTTCAAGGCGTGTTCTCATGGTGAAGTTCTCCTCCTGGTGGCCCGCGCTTCAGGGCCGCATTCGAAGGTAGAAGCCGTCGAAACGCGCCACTATGGCGCGCGCCACACACCAGGCCCCCGGGGAGCGACGATCAGTCGAAAGAAGGAGGAGCGTGCCGCCGGACCACTATCCTGCGCGCCTGTGCCCATACGTCTCGCAGGTGCACATCGCCCAACCCCGAAACGAACATCCACGACAGCACCACCACCACGCCGCCCATCACCATGTCGAAGAAGTAGTGGTTCCCGGTCACCGTCACCGCCCACCACATCACTACCGACATCAGGATGGCGAACCCGCGCACAGCCCGGCTCGTCGTGTTGTACCAGACCGCCATCGACGAAAGCAGGATCCATCCGAAGTGGAAGCTCGGCAGCGCCGCCAGGTCGTTCACAAACGGCCCCGGCTGGAAGTAGTTCACATTGCTCGCCGGCCCGTGCACCGTGTCGATGAATCCGTAGTCGTAACCGTAGCTCTCCATCAGCCGCGGCGGCGCCGCCGGCAAGACCCAGTAGCTCACCACTCCCACGGCCGCCGAAACGAACATCACGTTCCGCACGAACCGGAACCGCACCGGGTCCTTGAAGAGCAGCCATAGCCCGATGACGAGCATCACCGGGTAGTGGAACCATGCGTAGACGACGTTGGCGACCCGCATCGCCCAGCCATGGTCGAGCCAGAACGCCTGCCAGTGGACTTCCTGGAACACCCCCAGCCGCTGCTCGAACCGGATCAGCTGCAGGCTCCGGCTCACCGATTCTTCCACATCTGGCGGGCGAATCCCCCGCAGGAGGAAATACAGCACCAGCATGGCTGCCGTGCCAAGCATCTCCGCCGCGATCACGCGCCACCGTATGGCGGCCGCGCGCGGCCGCTCGCTCTCCTGCGGGGCTGGGGTTACCACGGCCACGGCTGCTGGTCCTGTCCCTCCCTCGCTACCGCCCCGGAAGTCCGATACACGGTATACGAATCCCTTACCCACACCCTAACAACCGCTTGCCCGCCGGGCAATCGCATTCCCACGAAATTCATGAGATTGCAAGGCGCCTTTGGCCGGTTGGCCCCGGCAGAGGCATCCGGTCGGCGCTCGCCCTCCGTCCTATCTCGCTTCACAATGTTGGATAGCCGTAGGAATCCCTTCCCGTATCCGCGCACATACTGCTCGACAGGCGCATACTGGAGATCGGGCCGGAAGGACCACCATCCATGAGTACCATGACCGAAGACCGCGACGAATCGATGCCGATACCGCGCCCCGCCCTCGATGGCGAACTGGTGGCCATGCCCAGGTGCAAGCGCTGCAACCTCGCCTATCTCCCGACCAAGTCCACCAGCGCGCTCCGGCTCACCTACTGCAGCTTCCTCTGCGAACTCGGCGACCTCGGCTTCAGCATGGCTGGCCTCGAACACATGGAGCGCGTCAAGAAAGAACCCGACCAGTCCAGCCCCCAGCCCGTCGCCGCGGAATAGCCACCCGGCACCCGGCTCCATTTCCACGGGACGGCGCCTGCCGTCCCGTTTCGTGTCCGCGCTCAGCCCACGCGAAGCACCACCTTCCCAAAGTTCGCATTCGAGCCCATGTACTCGTGTGCCGTGGCCGCCTCGCCAAGTTCGAACTCGCGGTCGACCACAACCCTGATGCGCCCCGAGGCAATGTGGGGGAGCACGCTCTTTTCGAACGCCCGCGTCGCCAGCGCCTTCTCCTCCAGCGGGCGCGCTCGCAGCGTGGTGCCGCGAACCTGCGCCCGCTTTTGGAGCAGCACGCCGATGTTCGCCTGGGTGCTGTTTCCGCCCATGAGCCCAACGATCACCATCCGCCCCCTGTGGGCCAGCGCCCGCATGTTCCGTTCCCAGTAGTCCGCTCCGATCACGTCCAGGATCACATCCGCGCCCCGGCCGCCTGTCGCCCGCAAGGTCTCCTCGGCGAAGTCCTGCGTCCGGTAGTTGATGCCCACATCCAGCCCGAGCTCGCGCGCCCGCGCAAGCTTGTCGTCGCTCCCTGCTGTCCCCACCACGAGCCCGGCGCCGAGCACCTTCGCAATCTGGATAGCCGCCACCCCCACCCCCGACCCGGCCGCGTGAATGAGCACCGTCTCCCCCGCCACCATCCCGCACTGCATCAGCGCGTCGTGCGCCGTGATGAAGACCTCCGGCGTCGCGCCCGCCTCGGCCCAGGAGAGCCCCTCCGGCACCTTCACCACCAGCCGGTGGTGCGTCGTCACCAGCCCGGCATAGCCGCCCCCCGGCAGGAGCCCCATCACCCGCTCGCCCGGCGCGAACCCCTCCACCCGTTCGCCCATCGCCGCCACTTCACCCGCGAACTCCAGCCCCGGGATTTCGTGCGCTGGCTTCCGCCCCGGTTGCGGGTAACCACCCATCCGCTGGAGCAGGTCTGCCCGGTTGAGCGCCGTCGCGCGTACTCGCACCAGGAGGTCATCTGGTCCTGCCACCGGGTCGGGGACCTCCACCAAATCGAGCACTTCCGGGCCACCGGGCCTCGTGATCACGATCGCCTTCATCCAGGGCTCCTTGCGCCGGGACCAATTCCAGCCAGTACCGCTGCCGCGAGGTTTGGTCCGGTACCCGAAGTATACGGAGGGCGTCCGCCCGGCGCCCCTCCTCAAGGCTGGTACCGGTAACCGATCCCCCACACCGTCTGGATGGCGTCGGCATGGTCGCCGAGCTTCTTCCGCAACCGCTGTACATGCGTATCGATGGTCCGGTCCGTCACCTCCAGGTCGTCCTTCCAGATCCGGTCCAGCAACTCTTCGCGGCTGAACCTCCCAATGGTTGCATTGTATGAGTATGTGGTTATAAAGTTGCCATGTGAACAGGCTTCCCGACGAGCTCCTCGACTACGTCGCCGACCGCTTCCGCGTCCTCAGCGATTCCACCCGCCTCCGCATCCTCCGGCACCTCATGGACAATGGCCAGGCCACCGTTGGCGAAATCGTCGATGCGACCCGCTGCTCCCAGGCCAACGTGAGCAAGCATCTGCGCATCCTGCTCGATGCCCGCGTCGTCCGCCGCCGCGCTGAAGGCACCTCCGCCTATTACAGCGTGGCCGACCCGAGCGTCCCCGAACTCTGCGACATTGTCTGTGGCGGCATTCGCCAGCGCGTCCTCGCCGAAGCCGCACTCGTCGCCGGTAACCCCAACCCGTAGACCCCAGGACTGGTGC
Source organism: uncultured Anaerolineaceae bacterium (assembly GCA_964448165.1). Taxonomy (GTDB): domain Bacteria; phylum Chloroflexota; class Dehalococcoidia; order Tepidiformales; family Tepidiformaceae; genus Amarobacter. The sequence continues at coordinate 3,243 of CAYUVT010000046.1, forward strand.
CCCGAATATGAAGATCCAGCAGTTTGTCGCGGAATCCCTCGGCGATGCCTCGTACCTCCTCGTGAGCGGCACCGAAGCTGCCGTCATCGACCCCCAGCGCGACATCGAGCCGTTCGTGAAGATGGCCACCGCCCACGGCGCCACCATCCGCTACGTGGTCGAAACGCACGTCCACAACGACTACGTCTCAGGCGGGCGCGAGTTCGCCGCCCTCGGCGCCGAAGTCCTCGCCCCCGCCGATTCTGGCCTCGAATTCCCCCACCGGCCCATGCCCGATGGCGCCGTCCTCAGCGTGGGCGATGCGCGCATCGTCGCAGTCCGGGCCCCTGGCCACACCTACGAGCACACCGCCTACCTGGCAAAGGACGCCGCCGGCGCCGTCCATGGCGCATTCACCGGCGGCGCCCTCCTGATGGGCGCCGTTGGCCGTACCGACCTGCTTGGCCCCGAGCACACCGAGCAGCTCACCCGCCTCCAGTGGGAAACGGCACAGCACCTGCGGCAGCTCGTCCCGGTCGCCGCCGACATCCTCCCCACCCATGGCGCCGGCTCCTTCTGCAGCACCACTGGCACCGACCTTGGCCGCTGCGGCCCCATGGCCGTCGAGCTCCAGCGCAACCCCGCGCTCTCCTCGGCCACCTACGAGCTCTTCCACGATCTCCAGCTCGGCAGCGTTGCCCCCATCCCCGGCTACTACCGCTACATGGCCCCGCTCAACCGCAAGGGCCCCCGCGTCTTCGGTTCGGTCCCCCGGCCACCAGCACTCGACCTTCGCCAGTTCGATGCGCTCGGCCCCGATGTCTACCGGGTCGACGTCCGGATGCGCCAGGATTACGGGGCTGCCTACCTCCCGGGCACGCTCGAGATCGAGGAAAGCACCAGCATGCTCGCCTACGTGGGCTGGATGATCCCGTTCAATGCCCCGATCGCCCTGGTTTCCTACGATTCCGCCCAGGCACTCCGCGTGACCAGGGACCTCTTCCGCATCGGCTACGAAGACGTCCGGGGCTTTGTCGCGGCGAACACCATCGAACCCCCGGCATCGCTCCATACCGTCGGTGTGCGCGAAGCCGCCGGTATCATCCGCTCCGGCTCTCTGCCCGTCCTCGATGTCCGCTACACCCAGGAACACCGCGACCTGCCGATCCCCGGCGCGCGCCAACTTCCCTTTGACGAGATCTCGCTGTGGGCGCAGGAGATCGAGGCCGGCCCGGTCCTCGTCGTGTGCGCGAGCGGCCAGCGCTCCACCATGGCGGCAAGCTACCTGCGCCGCCACGGCATCGAGGCTATCCCGCTTATCGAAGGCGGCGCCGCCGAGCTCCGGCAGCTCCTCTAACCCGTCCGCGAACCGCCTCAGAACTTGCCGAAATCCGGCTCCCGCTTTTCCAGGAACGCCTGCACGCCTTCCCGGAACTCCGGGCTCGCCAGGCACGCCTTCTGGTTCGCCCACTCGAACTCGAGCTGATCGGCGAGCGTCGCCGACAGCGAATGCTTCAGCGCCCGGCGCGTGTACGTCATCGCTGAAGGGGGCGCTTTCGCAATCCCCAGTGCGAACTCCATCGCCGCATCCATGAGCTGGTCGTGCGGCACCACCCGCGAAACGATCCCCAGCCCCAGCGCCTCCTGTGCGTTCACCATCCGCCCGGAATAAAACAGCTCGGCCGCGCGCTCCGGGCCCACCAGTCGCGGGAGGAAGTACGAGAGCCCGCAGTCCGGCGCGAGCGCCCGCTTGATGAACACCGTACTGAAGCGCGCCTCCTCGCTCGCGATCCGCACATCCATCGCCGAGCAAAACCCGAACCCTCCGCCAACCGCCACCCCGTTCACCGCAGCGATGATCGGCTTGTCGCACGTGTGGATGTTCATGATCGTCCGCCCCACCTGCCCAATCGGGTCGAGCGCGTTCCAGCGCTTGCTGTTCGCAGCTGGTTGCGCGCTCCCGGCCGCCTGGAGGTCGGCCCCCGCGCACCAGCCACGCCCTTCGCCGGTCACCACGAAGGCTCGCACCCGGTCATCCGTCCGCCCCTCATCCAGCGCCGCGTTGAACTCGTCCATCAACGTTCCGCCCAGCGAGTTCAACCGCTCGGGCCGGTTGAACCGGATCACCATCACTCCACCAGTTTGCTCAACAATGCAGTCGCCCAATGTGGCCCCCGGATCCATGCGATATCGTCCGGCGATTCTGGACCATCCGCGCCGACCGCGAAACCGCGCGAATCATTAAACATGAAACGTATGGCACCACACGCTCGTACGTTGCATACTTATCATGCGTAATGGGAACCGGAGAGCCCGGGCCGACAGGCCCACGAGTGCTCGTCGTCGACGATGAAGATGCCGTCCGGGGCGTGCTTGTCCGCGCCCTCGGACTGTGGGGTTATACCGTCGATGCCGCCCCCAGCGGCGAATCCGCCCTCGAACAGCTTTCCCAGGGCCCTGCCACCTACGCTTGCGTGCTGCTCGATCTCACCATGCCGGGCATTGGCGGCGTGGCAACCTACCGCCGCATCAAAGAACTCCATCCCGGGATCCCGGTCCTCTTCATGAGCGGATACGCCTCCGGCAACGCCATCGATGGCCTCAACGGGCCGCCCCCCGCTGGCTTCCTCCAGAAACCGTTCGACCTCGCGACCTTGCGTGAGGTCGTCGATGCCACAGTCAGCCAATAGACACCGAGGGCGCTGGTCGGCGCCCCCGGCTCGAAGGGATCAGGCGCTCGCCATCGCTGGCACCGCCGCTTTCACCAGTTCCGCTTCGATGGTCAGCTTCACATCGTCGCCCACGAGGAAGCCACCCGCCTCGAGTGCCGCGTTCCAGTTGAGCCCGAACTCCTTGCGGTTCAGCTTCCCGCTCGCGCTCAGGCCCATCCGCGTGCCGCCCCAGGGGTCCTTCACCGGGCCGCGAATCTCCGCGTCCAGCGTAACCGGACGGGTCACGCCCCGGATGGTCAGGTCGCCGGTCAGCCGGTAGTCATCGCCGCCCCGTCGCTCGATGCCCCGCGTCACGAACACGATTTCCGGGTGCGATTCGACATCGAAGAAGTCCGCCGAACGCAAATGCGCGTCGCGGTCGGCGTTGCCCGTATCGATGCTCGCGGCCGCGATGCGCACCACAGCGTGTGAGCGCGTCACATCTGCTTCATCGATCTCCGCCTCCACGGTGTATTCGCGGAATCCTCCGCGAACGGTGGCGATCACCATGTGCTTCACGGCGAACTGCAGGCCGCTGTGGGCAGGGTCCAGGTTCCAGGTCATCTCGGTTCTACCTCTTACAAGTTGTAGGTGAGCTATGCTCTGTGGCTAATGTACAAGGAGTAACTTGGAACTGTCAAGCAGGCTACAGAAGAGAAGCGCCGCCCGTGATAGAATCAATCCATGAGCACCGAGACTGCCCCACATCCCGAGGTTTCCGCCTATTGCCCCGCCTTCCAGGCCACCGTCGAGCTCATAGGCCGCCGCTGGTCCGGCTCCATCATCCGCTCGATGCTCTCGGGCTCTGTCCGCTTTGGAGAAATCCTTAGCCGCGTCCCGGGCCTCTCCGACCGTCTCCTCTCCGAGCGCCTTCGCGAGCTCGAGGCCGCTGGCATCGTCACCCGCACCGTCTACCCCGAAGTCCCTGTCCGCATCGAATACCACCTCACGGAAAAAGGACGGGAACTCGAAAAAATCGTCACCGCTATCGACGCGTGGACCGCAAAATGGGCCGAAGCCCCCGCTGAACACTCCGCCCACGGTTAAGACGAGCATTTACAGGCGATAGCGGAATCACATACCCTCCGGTCGATAAGGAGGTGGCAGAGTGCGGCGCCTCATCGCGATCGCCCTTCTTGGCAGTGCCCTCGCCGCTTGCGGCGGCGGAAACAACACGCCCCCCGGCCAGCGCCCGCAAGCGACCGCGACGCCCACGGCTCCATCCGCCCCCGCCACTACCCCCGCTGGCGGCGCCGCAACTCCCCGGCCTTCTCCCAGCCCCGCCTCCACCGCCAGCCCGCAGACCTACACCGTGGTCGCCGGCGATACCCTCTGGGATATCGCCGAGCGATTCGACACAACCGTCCAGGCCATCGCCGAGCTGAACCAGATCGATGACGCCGACGCCCTCGTGATCGGCCAGGTGCTCAAGCTCCCGGGCGCTGCTTCTACCACCCCCGCCGCTTCGCCTACCCCGTCGGCATCGCCAGCGGCCAGCCCCACACAGTAGCCGCCTGCCGGCTCACTCCTGCGGGGCGTGCCACACCCTGCTGGGCTTGCCCGAAGCCATCTCCTGCAGGTTCCATACCTCCACCCGCCACGGCTCCAGCTTCAGCGCGCCGAACTCCGCGCTCTCCGGCCCCCCTGGCCAGAACATCCCGGGGTCGTACCCCACCGGCGGGGGCGTGCTCTTCAGCAGCTCCCACAGCCATCGCTTCGTTTCTGGCCGGTCATCCCACGAAGCGCGGCATTCCGCGTACACCTGCTCGTGCTGCTGGTCCCAGTAGCTGCACGAGACATACGGATTGTTCGCGATGTGCTTCGCCTTGAACGAATTCCGTCCGGTCGCAATCCAGCCCGTCTGACCGTCCCAAACCGGGTGAAGGATTCGCGCGCGTGGCCGGCCCTTCCGGTCCACCGTCGTTACCGTGCACCACACCACCCGCCCGGTGATCCGGTGAAAATCATCCGCGAGCTCTCCCCACGATACGTCCACGCTTTCCCCCCGGCGCCATCCCGGCGCGCGGCGGGACTATACAAACCCTCGTGGTTCGCGGTCTACCTCCGTCTGCCCGGGGCTGTCTGCGCCGCTGCCGTCGCCATCACCACCCGCCAGCCCGCGCCCTCCCGGTTTCCCGCGGCCCCGGCTGCGTCGTCGATGTCCCGGCGCCCCGGCCAGCGAAAGCAACGCGGCGGGCAGCTCACCGGTTTCTCCCGCCGCCGCCGGCATGACCGCTGGCCAGGTGGCATCTCCCTCCATGGCCCGCCAGCCCGCCGCGAGATACAGCGCGGCCCCGGCCCGTTCCAGCAACCGCTCCCCGGCCAGCACCTCGCCCGGCAGCGGCGCTGCCAGGGCCCGGACCAGGTTCGCGGCCCGCATGACCCGGCTTGCGCTGCCTCCGCAGGCAACCTCCACGGCCGCCACGCTCATTGCCGCCACTCGCAACAACCGCCCGGGCGGTTCCGAGAGGATGTCCTTTCCCATCGGGGTCGACCGCCGCAAGACCGCCCCAAGCCGCTCCACGGCCCCACGCACCTCGGCCGGCGTTCCGGCCATCAGCACCGCCCGCACGGCGCCAATCACATCCCCCGGGGCCGGTGGCCCGCCGGCGCCCGCATGCAACGCGCCCGGCGCCACCGCGCGCGCCTCTGCTGAAATGCGCACCGTATCGGCCTGGATCACCGCGGGAGCGGTCGCCCCGTCCGGGCCAATCGCGATCCGCCTTGCGATCCGCCCGGCCTCCACCGACGCGGCCTCCTGCCAGCCCCCGGCTGCCCGGTTGGCGGCATCCCCGGCGTGCTCGATCCGCATACCGTGGTGGTCGGCACACGACGGTTTCAGCGGATATCCCGCCACTTCCGCGTCACCAATTCGTTCACCGCTCGCGTTCTGGCCGCCCACCGGCGAGACTGTGCGCCATGCTCTGGTTGCGCCCACCGCTCTGGCCCGTCGTCGCGGTCCTCGCCCTGCTCCCGGTCATCGCCTTCGCGCGCGATGGCGATGTCCCCGTCTCCGGACAAACCATCATCGGCCAGGACGAGCGCATCCGGATCGTCGACACCACCGTCTACCCCTTCTCCGCCATGGTCTTCATCGAGCTCCTCGATGAGTTCGACGACCCTATCGGCTCCTGCAGCGGCACCTTCATCGGCCCCGATGCCGTCCTCACCGCCGGGCATTGCCTGTGGGACCCCGAACTCGGGACCTGGGCCGCTGCCGGCTACCGCCTGGTGCCGGGAAAGGACGGCGACTTTGAGCCGTTCGGCTGGGATTATGCCGAGGACTGGTGGGTGCCCGATGCCTACGCTGAGACTGGCTGGGTCGAATGGGACTGGGGTGTCATCAAGCTCCCCGACGATTCCCTTTCCGCCTCTACCGGCTGGATGTCCATCGCCGTCCTGAGCGACGCCACCCTCGCTGACCCCGGATTCGAGCCTGCGATCGTCGGGTACCCGGGCGATAAACCCGGCGGCACCATGTGGGGCCTCTCCCGTTCCGCCTTCGCCATTGTCGAGCCCTTCCGCCTCTTCTACGACATCGATACCGCGCCGGGCCAGAGTGGCTCTGCCATCTGGTCACTCGCCGATGGCCCATACCTCGCACGGGTCGTGGGAATCCATACCCAGGGCGTCGCCTCGGGCACCCTCAACAGTGGCTCGCGAATCGACCGCGAACTCCTCGACGACCTTCTCCTCGGTTGCGAGGTCATGGGCTGTCTCATCGACTACGAGGTCGAAGAGCCGCCGGTACTCTCCTACGGCGTCTACCTCCCCCTCGTCGCCCGCGACTGATCCGTCCCGGGCGCGCCCAGCCTATACTCCGCCGATGAGGCGAGGAGCTCTCCGCCACCGCGACTTCCGCTTGCTTTTTGCCGGTTCGGTGGCCGTCAGCTTCGTCATGCCCATGCAGTTCCTCACCCAGGTGTTCTGGGTCCAGGATCGCTACCCCGCACACTCGGTCCTCTTCGTTGGCCTCCTGGCTGCCAGCCGTGGCTCGGCCATGCTCCTCTTCGGCCTCCTGGGCGGCGCCTTCGCCGACCGCTACGAACGGCGCCGCGTCCTCATGGCCTGCCAGCTGGTGTCGCTTGGCCTCGGCGCGCTTGTCGCACTCCTGATGATCGTCGAGCCGCTCGGCCAGGCGAACATCGCCCTCCTCCTCCTGCTCACCTTCCTCGCTGCCGGCAACATGGCCGTCGACCAGCCCGCCCGCACCGCCGCAACCCCCGCCATCGTCGGCATGCAGGACCTCCCCAGTGCGATCACGCTCCAGATGGTCGCCCAGCAGGTCACGTTCCCCCTTGCCCTTCCACTCGTGGGGTTCCTCAACGACCAGATGGATGCCGGCACGGTGTACGCGCTCACGCTCCTCGCCTGGCTCGCCATCATCCCCCTGATTGCCATGCTCCGCTTCCAGAGCCGCGGCGAAGCCAATCGCGCCACCGGCGTCCTCGGAAACATCCGCGAGGGCCTGCTCTACACCCGCGGCGATGCCACCATCTTCGCCGTCATCGCCATCGTCATCTCGCTCCAGGTGCTGGGCATGCCGGGCCCGGCCACCCTCGGCCCCGTCTGGATGACCGAGGTCCTCGGCCTCAGCACCACCCAGTTTGGCTTCATGGCCATGACCTGGGGCCTGGGCACGTTCTGCGCATCGTTCTTCTTCGTCTTCAGGAAGGACCTCGCCTCCCGCGGGATCAGCCTTTGCCTTGCCGTGTTGTGTTTCGCCTTCTGCGCGATCGTCTTCGCCCACTCCCGCATCGTCCTCCTCACAGCCGCAGCCAACTTCGGTCTCGGGTTTGCCATGGTCGCCACCATGGTCTCCTCGTCCACCATCGTTCAGCAGACCGTCAGCGAGGAGATGCGTGGCCGCGTGATGGGCCTCTTCCCGCTTGCCATGGGGCTCTCCATGCTTGCCGGCTTTCCCGCCAGCGCGGCCGGCGAAGTCTGGGGCCTTCCACTCGTGTTCCCTCTCCTGGCCTGGGCCACGCTCGCCGTCACCGGCTCCGTCATCGCGCTGCGGCCTGCTCTGCGCACCGCCGGAGCGGTCACCTCCTCGGCCCGGCCCGTCCCCGCAGGCGCCGAGTGAGTGGCCAGTGCCGCGCCGCGCCTCCTCAGACCCGCCGAACCACCCCGCTTACCCGTTTCGGCGTCACCCGGATGACCACCCGTCCCTCACCCTTCAGCCGCGCCTCGAACCCTTCCGGCGGAGTCCAGTCCGGCGCGCTCCGCATCGCCCGGTTGATGAGCGTGTGCGCCGCCACCAGGTTGTCCTCTTCCAGCCGGGCCGTGCCTTCCACGCTCACGTACCGGTATGGCGCGCCCTCATCCAGCACCGTCACCACGATGCGCGGGTCCCGGCTCAGCGTCCTGGCCTTCAGCCGGTTCTTTGTGGTGCTCAGCAACAGTTCATCGCCGTCCACCGCATAGAACAGCACCGACGTGGCCGGGCTCCCATCCTTCCGTAACGTGGTCACCACGCACCACTTCATCGAGCGGACGAAGGCGTCCTGCTCCTCGTTGCCAATCATTGCCGGCCCTCCCGTTCAGCCTCGTCAAGAAACGCCCCAACGAGCGCGTTGAACTGCTCCGCCCGCTCGAAATACACCGAATGCCCCGCGAGCGGTACGGGTGCGAACCGCCCGTTGGGCAAAGCCTCTGCCAGCAGCTGCACCGATTCTGGCGCGATCACCACGTCTTCTTCCCCCGCGATGCACAGCACAGGCATCTTGAGCACACCCAGTGCCGCCGGTGTGGTCGTCCGCAGCGCGACCAGCTGCCCCCGGAGCGCCTCCTTGTCGAGCCCGGAGGCGAGGTTGTTGATGCCCCAGTAAAGATAGTGCAGCGCCGGCTGCTCCGCGGCCATGCGCTCGCCCGCCGCTGGATGGATGCCGCGCTCAAACAGCGCCTGCTCCCGGCCCGCGGGCCGCGCCGCGTAGATGGCCGCGAAGTCCGGGTGGATGAAGGTCCCTGTGGTGTCGCACATCACCAGCGCCTTCACCCGCTCCGGGTGGCGCAGAGCGTAGGCCAGGCAGGTCCACCCGCCCATCGATTGCGCCACCAGGCGTACGTCCGCGAATCCCAGTTCCTCGATGAGCGCGTCCAGGTCCTCTGCGAACGCCGCCGCTCCCGGCCCCCCGGGCTCCTCCGCCGAAGGCGCAAACCCGCGGTGCGCGAACACCACGCACGTGTACCGGTCCTGGAACGCCGGCACCTGCTGCCACCAGGAAAGGTGGTTCCCGCCGAGCCCGTGCGCGAACACCAGCGCGGGCCCGCGCCCCGAGACCTCGTAGTACACGCGCGCTCCCGGCCGTTCCAGGTAGGGCATGCCGCCGAGTCTACGCTTGCCGGGCGCGAAGCGCAGGATCGCGGTAGGATCGGGCCGGTTCGCGCGCTCCCCCTTTCCGCCCGCGGGCTCATGCTCATTCGAACTGAAGGAACTCCCATGCCGTACGTACCGACGCGCGACATCATCACCTACTACGAAGAAGCCGGCTCCGGCGAACCGCTCGTCCTCATCATGGGCCTCAGTGGCGACCTTCAGGGCTGGGCCCTCACCGCTCCCGCCCTTGCGAAACACTTCCGCGTGATTACCTACGACAACCGCGGCGCGGGCCGCACCAGCGCGCCCGATCGGCCCTACACCATCGCCGGTATGGCGGACGACCTGGCCGCCCTGCTCGATGCCCTCAAGATCGAGAAGGCGCACATCCTGGGCTTCAGCATGGGCGGCTACATCGCCCAGGAATTCGCGCTCAAGTACCCCTCCCGCGTCAACCGTCTCATCCTCCTGGCCACGGCTGCCAGCATCGATGGCTACGGCCGCGTCGTCCTTGGCAACTGGATCAACGTCCAGCGCTCGAACATGAGCCGCGAGCACATCGTTCGATTCCGCGCGCCCTACCTCTACACGGCCGCGCTCCTCGACGACGAAGCGCGCTACGAACGCTCCATCCAGAACTCGGTGAGCAACCCCTACGCCCAGCAGGACCACGCGTTTCTCCGCCAGGCCCAGGCCATCCTCGGCTGGGATGCCTCCACGCGCGCCTCGAACATCAAGGCCGAGACCCTGGTCATGGTCGGCAAGGAAGACCTCCTCGTCCCCCCGCGCAACTCCGAGAAGCTCAACAAGCTCATCCCTGGCTCCAGGCTCCAGGTACTCGATGGCGGCCACCTCGGCGCAATGGAGTTCCCGAACGA
>CAYUVT010000046.1:13229-17382 GCA_964448165.1 uncultured Anaerolineaceae bacterium
CCAGGCTCCAGGTACTCGATGGCGGCCACCTCGGCGCAATGGAGTTCCCGAACGAATACAACAGCGCAATCCTGGAGTTCCTCGGCGCCGCCGTCCCTGCCTGACCGGCTCCAATGACATAGCGACCACATCCGTGCCACGGCCGAGCGGTGCCCGCCGCCCGGGTGAACTCCGCCGTCGGCCCTGACCCGGAGCGCATCTCCTTCCGCCCTCCCCTCAGCCAACGCCTGCCGGCCTGATTCCCGCGTGGCTCTCGCATATCAGTTGCGCGCTGCTCCACGCGCGTCGTATCTTTGATCTAGCTGGACAGGACGGCGCCGGTACCCGGCGTTCACCAGCACCCCCTTCTCCGTCCCAAAGAGCTGAAGACCAACACTCCACTCGGCCGCACTGCCCAACCCTCCCCCGGGCACAACACGCACGCACACGGTAGCTCCCTTGCAAGAAACTGACCTCCAAGAACAGCCCAACCCAACCACCGAAACCGGCGCACCCGAGGCCTCTGCTCCACCAGCGCCCCGCCGCCGCACGCGTGCTACCCGGCAAGCGCCGCCCGAGTCCGACGTTGTCGACGTGGCCGCGGCGGCCGGTACGAATGGCTCGGGTGCTGGCGAGACGCCCGCCGAGTCTTCCGCCGCCGGGGAACCTGCCGAGCCTGCGAAGCCTTCCCGCCGCACCTTCCGCCGCGAGTCGCGCGAGCCGCGGGAAGAACCCGAACAGGAGCAACCCCAACAGCCCCAGGAGCGCCAATTCCGCCGCGACGAACGACCCCGCGACGAATCCGAGTCCCGCGACGAGCGTCCGCCCCGCGAAGAGCGCCAGTGGCGCCCCCGCGATGGCGGCGATGCGCGCGAGGGCCGTGAGCGCCGCTGGGGCGACCGCGACCGCGATCGAGATCGCGACCGGGGAGAGCGCCCCGAACGGCCCGAGCGCGAGGGCCAGCGCCAGATGGCGCCCCTGAACATCGCCGAGCTCGAACAGAAGTCCCGCGAACAGCTCATCGAAATCGCCGCCCAGATGGGCCTCGAAGATGCCGGCGTCCTCCGCAAGTCCGACCTCATCTTCCGCCTCCTCCAGGCCCAGGCCGAAGCCCGCGGCAACGTCTTCTCGGGCGGCTTCCTCGAAGTCAGCGACGATGGCAACTACGGCTTCCTCCGCGGCGAGTCGATGCTCCCCGGGCCCCACGATATCTACGTCTCGCAGTCACAGCTCCGCCGCTTCGCCCTCCGCCCGGGCGACTACGTCACCGGCCAGGTCCGCCACCCCAAGGACAACGAGAAGTACTACGGCCTCCTCAAGGTCGAAGCCGTCAACGGCATGGACCCCGAGACCGCCAAGCGCCGGCCCTACTTCGAAAACCTCACCGCAATCTTCCCCAACCAGCAGCTCAAGCTCGAAACCACCCCCGATAACCTCACCCACCGCATCATCGACCTCATCGCCCCTATCGGGCGCGGGCAGCGCGGCCTGATCGTTTCGCCCCCCAAAGCCGGCAAGACGATGCTCCTCAAGAACATCGCCAACGGCATCTCGACCAACTACCCGGATGTGCACCTCATCGTCCTCCTCATCGGCGAACGCCCGGAGGAAGTGACCGACATGCAGCGCAGCGTCCGCGGGGAAGTGGTCAGCAGCACCTTCGATGAGCCCGTCGAAGACCATACCCGCGTCGCGGAAATGGCCCTCGAGCGCGCCAAGCGCCTGGTCGAAGGCGGCAAGGATGTCGTCATCCTCCTCGACTCCATTACTCGCCTCACGCGCGCCTACAACCTGGCACTCCCGCCAAGCGGCCGCACGCTCTCCGGTGGTGTCGACCCCATCGCGCTTTACCCGCCCAAGCGGCTCTTCGGCGCGGCCCGCAAGTGCGAGGAAGGCGGCTCTCTTACCATCCTGGCCACCTGCCTCGTCGATACCGGCTCCCGTATGGATGAAGTCGTCTTCGAGGAATTCAAGGGCACCGGCAACCTCGAACTCCGCCTCGATCGCAAGCTCGCCGAGCGCCGCTTCTACCCCGCAATCGATGTCCAGGGCAGTAGCACGCGCCGTGAAGAGCTATTGCTTGATGAAAAGACACTAAAAGGCGTCTGGCTCGTCCGCCGCATGACGGCTATGATTTCGCAGAACTCGCCGAACCAGCTCGAAGCAACCGAACGGCTGCTCGAACGGATCGCGAGAACCAATTCCAATGAGGAGTTCCTCGCCAGCTTGAGGACGGACCTCTAGGGGCCAACTCCCTAGGGGCCAGGCATCCCCGCAATCAGAGGCAGCGGGGATAGCGCGTAAAGGAGAATGCGAGCAAGGTTAGGCAGTGCTCAGCCTGTGGTGATGGTTCGCTCCACCGCCACAACCTGACCGGACGGTGTATGGGTATCGAGGGAACACGCGCACGATCCCACGCGCATGCAGGGCGCCACGGGCGACTCACGGTTCACGTGCTCATCGTGATGCTGGCTCTCTGCGCCGTCTTCGGCGCCGCACGCTTCCCCAACTCCTCCGAAGCCTCGACCATCTCCACCACCCCCTCCTTCAGCCTCTCGGGCCTCGCCAGCGGCTCCAATACCAGGGCCGTCACCTACTTCCGGCCCGGCGCCGGCACCCAAACCCTCGGCTCCGTCGCCGCCATCTCCCTCCGCTCCGAAACGGCCAGCCTCCGCGCCGTCGGGGGCGTCTCGCCCACGCTCTCGCTCTCCTCTGGCGTGACCGCCGCCGCAGTCACCTCCGGCGAAGTCGGCGCTGGCATCAAGCCCCTCGCCGAAATCATCGACCCGCGCAGCCCCATCGTCGAATACAAGACGCAGGCCGGCGATACCATCTCCGGCGTCGCCAGCAAGTTCGGCGTCACCGTCCAAACCCTCCTCGACAACAACAAGACCGTCACCAACGCCAACCTCATCCCGCGCGACATGGTCCTCGTCATCCCTCGAAAGGATGGCATCCTGCACAAGGTTGGCTACGGCGAAACCGTCGACTCCATCGTCGCCCAGTACGACAACATCACTTCCTCCGCGGTCGTCGAATACAAGCCCAACGGCATTACCGATCCCTCGAACCTCGAGGCGGGCAAGTACCTGCTCCTCGTTGGGGCGACTCCCAAGCCGCCGCCACCGCCCCCACCGCCGCCTCCTGCCCCCGCCACCAGCCCCAGCGGCCCATCCGCCGGTGGAAGCGCCCCGATCGCCTCGGGCGGCCGGTTCTCCGCCTTCCCCATCGCGGCATGGCACGGTGTGAGCGACGAGTTCGGCACCTACCGCGGCCCCGGCCGCATCCATGAAGGCATCGACCTCGACCTCTACGGGTTCGGGCCCTCGCCGCTCTTCTCCGTCTGCAACGGTGTCGTCACCCGCGTCGAGTACCTGACCTATAGCTACGGCTACTATGTCGTCGTCGATTGCGGTGAAGGCTGGACCACGCTGTATGCCCACATGAGCGAGATCCATGTGAGCCCTGGCCAGGCAGTCAGCGCGGGCACGGTGCTCGGTCTTTCCGGCCTCACCGGCTACACCACCGGCCATCACCTCCACTTCGAAATCCGCTACTTCGGCGGCCCGGTCGACCCGCGCCTCTACATCGGCTTCTAATCCCGGCGTTCCCTGCCAATCCCCGGTGCCCGCCGGCATTCGGAGACGTTGGCGTCCCGCGCGACGCTGGATGCGCCCCGGGCATCCTGCTACCGTACGCCCCACGGAGGAATCCATGCGCGACGATGTTGCGCTCGCCCTGGGTGTTGCCCTTACCATCGCCGCCGCCGCTGGCTACCGCTTCCGCATCGAGCTCCAGCCGTCCCGCGTCGCGGCCCTGGGCTTCCTGACCGGGTTCATCCTCTGGGGATGCGCGCTCTTCGCTGTCTGGTATGCCTGGAGTCAGGCACAACCGGCCTGTGGGGCAACCTGCGAGGACTACACCGCCGTCGTCGGCGAAGACATCGACTCGCTCTCTATCCAGCCCTGATACCACTACCGTGGCTGCTACCGCGCGTGACCGTGTAGGCTGGTTGCACGCACATGTATCGTCCGCTCGATCACCCGCTGCTCAATCGCCTGCGGGGCCAGGTCCTTTATGCCGCCGGGCCCATCGGCTCCACGCTGCTCTCGTTCAACCTCGGCCCCGAAGCCTCTGTCGCCCCCGGCGGCGAAACCCACGACGGCTGCCCCGA
>CAYUVT010000047.1:0-16975 GCA_964448165.1 uncultured Anaerolineaceae bacterium
CTGGACAAAGAGAAACTCCTCCCAGGTCAGGATTGGGAATTGGAAATCCGCAAGGGCCATTGCCCGCGCGCTCGCCACGGGCAACCCGGTGCTGCTGGCCGACGAGCCCACGGGCGAACTCGACTTCCACACTGGCGTCCGCATCCTCGAATTGCTCCAGAGGCAATCGGGCCCCGGCCGGGCCGTGATCGTGGTCACGCACAACCGGCAGATTGCCCGGGCGGCCGACCGCGTCATCGAGCTGAGCAGCGGCCACATCGCGGGCGATGGGCCGCCACAGGGCGGGAAGGCGAACATTGCCGACCTCTACTGGTAGGTGGCGGCCCATGGGCCTCTGGCTGCGCTGGTCGTGGCGCGACCTCAAATCACGCTGGATCCAGGTCGCCGCGATTGCCCTGGTGATCGCCCTCGGCACGGGGAGCTACGCGGGCCTTTCGAGCGTGACCGAATGGCGGCGGGCATCGACGGATGACGGCTACGCGCGGCTGAACATGCACGACCTCCGCGTCGAGCTGGCCCAGGGCTCCACCGTGCCGCAGGGTTCGCTTCTTGCCGTTGCCGCCGCGCTCGGCGAGGGCGTCGTCGACCGGGCCGAGGAGCGCCTGGTCTTGCCCACCCAGGTCGATGCCTCGACTCCGGACCAGGCCATCCTGGTCCCCGGGTCGATCTATGGCGTAAACGTGGCCGAGGGCGGGCCGAGGGTGGATGGCCTGTTCGTGCACCTGGGCCGGGAGCTTTCCCGCGATGACGCCGGGCAGCCCATCGCCCTGCTCGAACGGCACTTCGGCAAGTACTACGGCCTGCCGGAACGGGGAACGCTGGAGATCAGCGGCGCCCAGCGCATTGAGTACGTCGGTCAGGCCGTGACTCCGGAGTACTTCCTGATCACCACGGAGCGGGGCGGGCTCGCCGCCGAGGCGAATTTCGCGGTGCTGTTCATGCCCATTGAGAGTGCCCAGCGGCTGACGGGCCGCGAAGACCAGGTGAACGACCTGGTGCTGACGCTCAAGCCGGGCGCCGATCGGGCCGCGCTCAAGCCCTGGCTGGCGGCGCTGCTGGCCGAACGGCTGCCGAACGTCGGCGCCACCGTGACCACTCGCGAAGAAGACCCTGCCTTCCAGTTCATCAACGCCGACATCGATGGCGACCAGCAGGTCTACGACATCTTCGCGGTGCTCATCTTCGCGGGCGCCGTGGTCGCCGCCTTCAACCTGATCGCCCGGATCGTCGAGTCGCAGCGGCGCGAGATCGGGGTGGCCATGGTGCTGGGCGTGCCACCGCACCGCATTGCCATCCGCCCGCTCCTGGTGGCGGCGGAAATCTCGCTGCTGGGCGTTGTCTTTGGCATTGGAGTGGGAATCCTGATTGGCAACGCCATGGCGGCCGTACTGAAGGACTTCTCGCCCCTGCCGGTATGGCACACCGGGTTCCAGTGGCAGGTGTTTTTCTCGGTCGGCGTCATTGGCTTCCTCTTCCCCTTCCTGGCGACCACCTGGCCGGTGTGGCGGGCGGTCCGCGTACCGCCTGTCCGGGCCATCCAGTCCGGCTACCGGGCGGCGCGCGGCGGCGGGCTCGCCCCGCTCTTCCGCTGGCTGCGCATCCCGGGGAATACCTTCGCGCAGGTGCCGGTGCGCAACGTGGTGCGCTCGCCGCGAAGGAGCCTGCTCACCAGCCTCGGCATCGCCGCCGCCATCGCCGCCCTGGTCGCGTTCGTCGGTCTGATCGATTCGTTTCTCGACACCATCGACCGCGGTGAACGCGTCATCCTCTCCACGAACCCCGATCGGCTCGAGGTAGACCTCGACCGGCCCTATCCCGTGAACAGCGAGGTCGTGAGCGCCATCGCCGGCGCTCCCAACGTGGCCGCCGCCGAGCCTCAGCTCCGCCTCGGCAGCGTGGTCATCAAGGATGGCGAAGAGGTGAACCTCCAGGTCCAGGTGCTCGCCCTCGATAGCCCCGTGTGGGCGCCCCGGATGACCAGCGGCACGGTCCAGCGGGAGCGCGAGGGCATCTACCTCTCCGAGCTCGCGGCGCGCAACCTCGACGTCCGACCGGGCGACACCGTGACCCTGCGCCACCCCCGCCTCGATATGGCGACGGCCACCTTCACGCTGGTGGAAACGGAGATGGAGGTGCTGGGCCTGCACGAGCACCCGTTCCGCTTCGTCGCCTATATGGATAGCAATCAGGCAGGGCTCTTCAACCTGGCCGGCGCCACCAACCTGATCGAAGTCGTTCCCGCCGGTGGCGCCACCCGCGACGACATGAAGCGCACCCTCTTCCCCCTGCCCGGCGTGGTCTCGGCACAGGGCGTCGGCGAGGTTGCCGAGGTGATCCACGACCTCCTGAACGAGTTCGTGGTGGTGTTGCGCGTCATCGAAGGCGCGCTCCTTGTCCTCGCCCTTCTCATCGCCTTCAACTCGGCCAGCATCAATATGGATGAGCGCGCGCGCGAGCACGCCACCATGTTCGCCTTCGGTGTCCGCGTCCGGACTGTGCTGCGCATGGCTGTCGTCGAGAACTTCCTGCTTGGCATCGTGGCGACGGCAGGGGGCGTACTCGCCGGGTGGCTCCTGCTCCGCGCGATTATCGCCATCCGCATCCCTTCCACGGTCCCCGATATCGATGTCGTCCCGGTCATCAGCCCGGTCACGCTGGCCCTCTCGGTCATCCTCGGTGTGCTGGCCGTGGCGATGGCTCCTCTGCTCACGGTGCGGAAGCTGCGCCGGATGGACGTGCCCGGCACCCTCAAGGTGATGGAGTAGCGGTGGCCGGGAAGGGCCCGAGCTCGCGCACCGCCCGCACGATTTCCAGGCGGTCGGTGATGAAGCCGTTCACACCCCACCCGTAAAGGCGCTGGAGCAGCGCCTCATCGTTCACCGGCCACGACATCACCACCGCGGCGTGCTCGCGCAGCCGGGCGACAACCGCGGGCGTGAGCAGCTGCTGGTGGATGGAGACCGCCGCATGCCCGGGGCGGGCGATGTGCGCCATCACCTGGTCGATCCGCTCCTGCTTGCCGATCGAATGGACAACGATGGCTTCTGGTACGGCGTGGAACGGTTCGAGCATCGACCAGCGCTGGGCACACACGGCATAGGGCCGGCCGGGAGCGATCCGCGCCATCTCTCGCTGCACCGCCGGGCCCAGGTGGTTGCTCCACCCTTTCAGGTCGAGCATCAGCAGCGTCCCGGGCGCGGCCGCGGCAACCAGCTCGTGGAGCAGCGGGCGCCGGGCGAACGGGTTCGCCAGGTACCAGCGGTCCCAGAAGATGGGGATCGGCCCGACGGTCTTGAGGTGGCGCACTTCGAGCCGCCCCAGCCGCCGCCAGAGGTCGGCCTCCACCACATCGGCCCCGGCCGCCTCGGCCGCTTTCAGGCGCGCCAGGTTGTTGCCGGCGCGGTGCGCGATGGCGATGGGGCGCGACGGCTCCAGCAGTCTATTGGGCATCGTGCACGCCCCCCGGCGCCTGCGGCATCGCTGAAAACCACACCGCGAGCGAGAGCGGCGAAATGCGCCTGCCCCGCATCCATTCCGCCACGTACAGAGCGATGATGCAGATGAGGCCACCCAGGACCGGGTCGACGATGTAGTGGTTCGCCGTCGTCACCGTGGAGACTCCCATCGCGAGCGGCGCCACTGCGCCCACCACGCGCCATGGCCAGGCCCCGGCGCAGCGGATGATGCCAATGCCGATCAGCATGTTCCACCCGAAGTGGAAGCTGGGCAGCGCCGCGTACTGGTTCACCAGCGCCGGGGGCTGGAGCACGCGGTACGCCCTGGATTGCTCCGTGACCGTATCGACGATATCGAGCCCGGGCACCAGCCGCGGCGGCGCGACCGGGAAGAAGAGGAAGAAGAACAGGCCGACGCTTCCTGAAATGAGGAACGCGTTCCGGATCACCCGGTACTCCGCCGGGTGGCGCGCCACGAGCCAGACAGCCACCACCGCGATGAACGGCCAGTGCCCATAGATGTACACCCAGTTCATCAGCGTGGTGAGGAAGCTCGATTCGACAAACGGCCGCTGGATCTGCTCTTCGACGAAGATCCCCAGGGCTTTTTCGAAGTCGATGACGCGCCAGGCGTTCGCGACCGCATCGCGCCCGCTGCTTTCGACCAGACCGCGGATGGCGAAATACGCGATCGCCGCCAGGAACATCAGGCCGATCTCGCGCGCCACCACCACCATCACATGGGGGGAAGGGTGGATCACTCCGTGGGGTCCGTCGTGAGGGGCGGACGGCGACGGCATGCGGTGAGGCTATCACGTTCGGGCCGCGAACACGCCACTCATTCGGATGAGCGCGCCGCTGCCTAGGGCCCGCAGGAATTCTGGCGGCCCGAACACGTCTCCTTCGGCTCATCGGCCGGGATGCGCTCCACGCAGAGCTCGGAGGGGATACACGCCTGGTCGGTGACATTCGGCCACTGGCTCGCCAGCACCTCCTCCACGGTCTCCGGCCCGTAGCTGAACAGCACGCGGTCGAGGTCGCCGATGTAGACATTGGCGAGCCCATCGACCGGCACGCCATTGACGATGAACTTCCAGCTCTCCGCCGGGGAGTTGCACAGCTTCTCGCCCGAGGGCAGCTCCATGCAGGTGCGCTCACTGGTCGTGCCCGGGAACGAGGGGTCGGTCAGTGTGAAGCCCAGGCTGCGGAAGAATTCATCCCAGGTGGTCAGGGTGCGGTGGACGTGCACCACGCTGAAGCGCGGAGCGTGGATGTGGGCGTTATCGCTCAGTTCCTTGCCTTCGGTATCGGAGATGAACCGCGGGTCACTGAAGTCATACTTCTGGCCGCGAATCACCACGGCGAAATCCGCGTGCTCGTGCGTCAGGGGCCGCGTGCCGCCGCTCACGCCGAGGGCGGGCCCGCCTCCACCCGCATCGGCCTCATCGCCCGCGTTCAGGATGAGCAACACCACCAGGGCGATAACCGCGAGCGACAGCACGCCGACGATCGGCATCCAGTGCTTGGGGCCAAGCCAGCCATCCCACCGCACCGGTTCGTCCTCCAAATCGCGGTCCTAGGGGGTGGGCGTGGCGCCTGGCGCGGGCGTGGTGGTGGTGGTCGTCCCGGTGGCCGCCGGCGAGGCGTTCGCCGTTGCGGTCGCAACCGCCTTCTCGACGTTCTCCACCAGCTGGCGCCAGGCGTCGATATCCGAGGGTGTCCCGGCGCCGAGCGGCTGGCCGTTCACGAGGAAGCCGGGCGTCCCGGTGATGCCGAACTGCTGGGCCGTGCGCTGCTGGTTCGTGATGAGGTCCAGGTGTTCGTTGCCATCGAAGCAGGCGTTGAACGAGGCGGTATCGAGGCCCAGCTCGCTGGCATACTGCTTCAGCTTGTCATCCGAGAAGCGCCCCACGTTGAGTTTCTCGTTGCCCACCTGGTCGGCCTTCGCCTGTTCGAGGAAGAGGCGGTTGTGGTACTGCCAGAACTTGTCCTGGTCGGCCGCGCACTGGCTGGCCAGGGCAGCGCGCACGGATTCGGTGCCGAGGATGGGGTAGTGTTGGTATTCGAGCTGGACCCGGCCGGTCTTCACGAACTGCTCGATGATTTCGCCTTCCTGCTCGGCCGTGAACTTCAGGCAGAAGGGGCACTGGAAGTCTTCGAACGCGGTGATCTTGACGGGCGCGTCATCGCGGCCGATCTTCGCGCCGCTCGCCATGTCCAGGGGCAACTTCGTGCTTGCCTCTTCGAGCCTGGTCACGAGTTCCTTGCTGTCGTTCCCGCCACCCATCGCGATGAAGATGCCGAGCACCACGGCAAGGACCACGACAAGGGCGCCGGCGATGAGCAGGAACGGCCGCGACATGAGGTCGGAGCCGCCTCCGCCGGATGACCGTTGGGGGCCGCGCGCGGCCGGGCGCGTGCTGCGCGTGCTGCGTGCGGGGCGTTGCTTCGACTGCTCTCGACGGGCCTGGCGGTTGGACATTCCTGTGCTGTTCCTGGGCGAAGTGTTCGGGCCGCGCGGCGGCGGCCGTTGTTGGTTCGTGTGCCCGGCGAGGATACCACCCACCCCCGTTTGGCGCACGGAAAGCGGCTTTACGCGTCACTCATTCGCGGCGCCGAACAGGTTGGCGATGCCAAAGGCGGCACACTCTGGCAGGCCTTCGGATGCCGCGGCCAGGCGTGCCTGCACCTGCTCGGGCGGGACGGGCACATTCTTCGAGAATCGCGCCAGGTCCTCCGGGGCGGGCGCCTGGCCCTCCTTCGCCCTGTTTGCCATCTCCTTCACGCGCTTCACCAGGGCATCGTGGAACTTCGACAGGTCTTTCGGCGGCTTCGCCCTGTCCAGGTCCCTGGCGAACCGGTCGAGGATGGGCGCGGCCGTGCGCAGCAGCTTCGCCTGGTCGGCGAACAGGTTCGGGTCCTTCGAGGTCTCGGCCGACATCGCCGCGACGTAGGTGTTCACGGCGCGGCAGAGCCCGCCCGCGTAGGCGATGTCGGCCGGGGTCGGCGTGCCCACCAGCACCGGCGTGCCGCTCGCGTCGATCGTCACCACCGGCGTTGGCCCGCCATCGCCCCCACCAAACAGGCAGGCTGACGCCACCACGCCCGCGCTGAGCGCCAATGCGACCATCCCGGGGACACGGCGGGTGCGCATAGCGGGAGTATCGCCGGTCGGGGCCGCTCCGAGATAGCAGCATCCGCCCGCTGATCGCGGTTGAAACGCCCGGCGGGGCAGCTACCATAGCGCGGCCGCACGAGGCGGGGAGGG
This sequence comes from uncultured Anaerolineaceae bacterium, assembly GCA_964448165.1. GTDB lineage: Bacteria > Chloroflexota > Dehalococcoidia > Tepidiformales > Tepidiformaceae > Amarobacter. Next base: position 6,724 of record CAYUVT010000047.1, read on the forward strand.
ACAGCATGAGCACACGACGCAGCTTCTGGGCCTGGGGCCTCGAATCGGATGAACCGACCAATCAGCAGCGGCAGCAGGCGGCGGAGCGCCTCTCGCGCCGTTACGGCGTGGCTGTTGAGGCGCCACCTGTTCCCACCATCGGCCAGGTGCACCTGCGCGCCCCGCGAATCCAGCCGCCACCCGCGCTGGCCGGGTTCTGCACCACGGAAAGGCACGACCGCGCGGCCCACAGCTACGGCAAGAGCTACCGCGATATCGTGCGGGCCTTTCGCTGCGACTTCGCCAACCCCCCTGATTTCGTCGCCTACCCGCGCGATGAGGCGGAGGTGACGGCCATCCTCGAGTGGTGCGGCGAAGCGAACGTGGTTGCCGTGCCCTATGGCGGCGGCTCATCGGTGGTTGGCGGGGTGGAGCCCCCGGCTGGCGACCGCCCGGTCGTCAGCATCGACCTGAAGGAGCTCGACCGGGTCCTCGAGATCGACGCGACCTCGCGTGCCGCGCGCATCCAGGCGGGAGTGCTTGGCCCGGCGCTCGAAGACCAGCTACGCCCGCACGGGTTCACCCTGCGCCACTTCCCTCAGAGCTTCGAATGGTCGTCCCTCGGCGGATGGATCGTCACCCGCTCGGGCGGGCACTACGCCACCAACCACACCCACATCGACGACTTTGTGGAATCGGTACGGATGGTGACCCCGAAGGGTGTCTGGGAATCGCGCCGGCTGCCGGGGAGCGGCGCGGGGCCCAGCCCCGACCGGCTCGTGCTGGGCAGCGAGGGCATCCTCGGGATCGTGACCGAGGCCTGGATGCGCATCCAGGCGCGGCCCCGCTTCCGGGCCTCGGCCGGGATGATGTTCCCCACTTGGGAGGCCGGCTTCGAAGCCGCGCGGCGGGTGGTGCAGGCCAAGCTCTGGCCCGCGAACTGCCGCCTGCTCGACCCGGGCGAGGCGGGCGCGGCAGCAGGAGTCGAAGGCAGCCACGCGCTGCTCATCATCGCGTTCGAATCGGCCGAGGTGCCCCAGGACGCCTTCATCCGCGAGGCGGTGAAGATCGCCCGCGAATCGGGCGGCGAAATCGACGCCTCCGGGATCAAGGTCTCGGACGGGAGCGACGAAGAAGTCGGCCGGCAGGGTGCGGTCGGCGCGTGGCGAAATTCGTTCATCCGTGCGCCCTACCAGCGCAACCTCACCGCCGGCATGGGCGTGGTGGGCGACACCTTCGAGACCTCGATCACGTGGGACCGCTGGCCCGAGTTCGACCGCACCGTGCGGGCAGCGGTGACTGGCGCGCTCCAGCGGGTGTGCGGCGGGGGCACGCTCACGTGCCGGTTCACCCACGTGTACCCGGATGGCCCGGCGCCGTACTACTCGTTCCAGGGGATGGGGAAGCCGGGCGCGGAGCTGGAAATGTGGTCCGAGCTGAAGCAGGCCGCCAGCGACGCCGTCATTGCCGGCGGTGGCACGATCACCCACCACCACGCCGTCGGCCGGGACCACATGCCGTGGTACCGGCAGCAACAGCCCCCGTTGTTCGGGGCGGCCCTCCGCGCGGCGAAAGCGGCGGTCGACCCCAGCGGCGTGTTGAACCCGGGGATTCTGGTGTAGGCGCGAGTGGCATGCGAGGCCCGGCCGGCAGGGAGGGTGCGATGTACCGCGTCCCATGGCGCCTCGCGGCCGGGTTGCGGCCTCGCCAGGCGGTTGGCTTGCGATTGCCCGCCCGAAGTGCGTGTCCCCTCCCTCACGGTCGGGGCTCGCCGGTTCGTGGGTGGTGCGATTCACAGTGCGGGCGCGCGGGGGCCCGGTAGGATGGAGCGCATGAGCACTACTCCCGGGGCGGTGCCCGGCTATTCCTGGCGCATCGCCAGCGAAGACGGCGAACGCCTTACCGTCATCGCCTTCACGCCGGGCGACGACCAGGCGGCCGGGGCCACCCTCACCTTCGCCACCCAGGCCACCGGCGAGCACCGGGCCACGCTCGAGGGCGAGGTCGGGGCCGAACACCGGCGGCGCGGGCTCGGGAGCGCGATCCTGTCCTGGGCCGAAACCGCCGCGCGGGAGCACTTCGCCGCAGCACTGGACGCTGGCCAGGCGGTGACCCTCCGCGTCGATGTCGATTCACCCGGCGCTGACGCCGCCCGTCTCTACGAGCGCCACGGCCTCGCGCTGGCGGTCGCCGAGGACGAGATGACCCGTGCCCTCGACCATGTGCCGAACGTCCCCATCCCCGCCGGGTACACCGTCCGCCACTGGGACCGGATGTCGGAGCCGCTCTTCTACCACGCCTACGATTCCGCCTTCCGCGACCGGCCGGGCTTCCCCGGCTGGGACGAATCGCGCTGGTGCGCGACCTACACCGCCTCGGAGGACTTCCAGCCGCGGCACTGCCTGGTCGTCCTCGATGGTCCGGAGCCGGCCGGCTATGCCGTCTGCTGGGTCGAGGGTGATACGGGCTGGATCATCCAGATGGGCGTCCAGCCGGAGTGGCGCGGGCAGGGGCTCGGCGCGGCTATCCTCAGCCAGGTGATGCAAAGCTTCGCGATGGCCGGGCTAAAGACAGCCGCCCTCGAAGTCGCGACGAACAACCCGGTGGCACGGCGGCTTTACGAACGGATGGGATTCGAACCGGCCCACTCCTGGCAGTCGTGGCGGAAGACTCTCTCCTGAAGGGCGCACCGCCTACACTGGTGGCATGACAACCGGGCACCGGCGCGGCTGGTGGAACCCGCGCTGGGGCTGGAAAACCTGGGCGGTCGCCGCCCTCATGGTCCTTCCTACCTTCGGGTTCGCCGTCTGGGTGCTCCTCGAAGCTGGCGGCGAATCACCCATCGACCCCGAGCTCGAGGCCATCGCCGCGGCGAATGCCGGCGGGCCCGTGATCGCCATCTCCGGCACCGAACACACCAGCTACCACTTCCCGGGGCCGCTGCCCACACCCGCCGAGCCGCGGGCCGATGGCCGCCCAACGCTCGTCTGGTTCACCAGTCCCAGCTGCGCCCGCTGCGACGACATGCTTTTCGTCCACCGCGTGATGGCTGGCTACCGCGACGAGCTTGTCTTCGTTGAAAAGTCCGTCGGTCGCGATACGGCCGACGAACGTTACGGTATCGATGGCACGCCAGCATTCCTGCTCATAGATGCGAATGGGGAAGAGCTCGGCCGGTTCGGGTACGCGCCGGATGAGGCGGGATTCCGGCAGGAGCTCGCACGGTTCGTCGCTCAGCCGGGATGAGGTTGTCTCAGCGGGTTTCGGCGTGGGCTGGCGCGAGCGCGGGGTGCGTTTCGTGGGCGTGCAGGGCCAGCGGCCGGAAGCGCGGGTGTTCAATGAACACCAGTGTGGCCAGCCCAACCATTCCCATCGCGGCAAGCACCGGACGCGCCCCCGCCACTTCGACACCAACACCCATCAACAGCAACGGCAGCACCACGAACGAATCGGTCAGCGTCGCCTGGACGGCGAAGACGCGCGACTGGTGGGCGAGCGGGGAGGCGGCCGTGAGCGCTACGCGCGCCGAGACCAGCGCCAGCGTGATGGCGAACCCAACGAGGAAGGCAACGGGCAATGCCACGATGAACGTCGTGTTCAGGCCCGCTTCCAGGTCGATGAGCGGCCCGAACTGGGTGATGGTGAGCATGGCGTTGAGACCGTAGTCCAGGGCGGCCAGCGCAAACACGCCGACGACCATCGAGACGAGGGCGAGGCGCATGACGCGCTGGGAGACCTCGGGCGTGACCGCCGCCGCCGACCAGGCCAGTCCGGCTACGACGCCAAGAACGCCCGGCGCCACGAGGAAGAGGCCCCATTCCTCGCCCAGCGAGATATCGTTGCGGATGTACAGCGGCAGGGCGACGACGATGCCCTGGACGATCATGGACTGGACAGCGAGCACCGCCAGCGCATCGCGGGCCATCGCCGAACGCTTGAACACGCGGAGCGAATCGCGGAGCGACGAATGGTCGCCCTTTGCCACCCGCACGGGGTGTCCGTGGCGCAGCGCCAGCCCTGCCGTGATGGCCGAGAGCACCAGGCCGGCTATGACGGCGCCGGCGAGCATGCCCTGGGCACCGCCGAGGAAGAAGAGCAGTGGCGCCAGCACGAGCATGCCGGCCCCCTGGCCCGCATATTGCAGGGCAATGCCAAGCGAATGTCCCGCTCCCCGGCCCTTCCCGAAGAGCACCCGCACCATGGCCATCTCCGATGGCGAATACACCTGTGACACCGCCGAGTAGGCGAAGATCACCACGGCCGCCAGGGCCGGCGCATTGAACTGGAAGCAACAGAGGATGATGACCGTCGTGCGGAGGAGGGCGCCAAGGGCCATGCCCCGGCCGGGGCCGATGCGGTCGGCCAGCGCGCCACCCATGACTCCGAACAGCAGCGATGCCGCGGTGGTGGCGATGAGGAGCGAACTGAGGCCAACGGCCGCGTTGTCGCTGGTGCCGGCAGCCACGAAGAGCGCCGCGAACAGGAGGTTCTGGGCGACCTGTCCGAAGAACCTTGCCGAGTAGTAAAGGATGAGGCCCGGCCTCGCCATCCCAACCGTCCCGCGCACCACCACCAGCTGTCTCACAGAGTTAGTAACGGTAGAGCCGCGGGTTTGCAGCAGATGGCTGCACCCGGCCACGATTCTACCCCCAGAGTGAACCCTACCATGGCCGGGCGCGCTACGCCGTAAAGCTTGGGAAACTCTTCACAAATGGGTCGAAGAATCAGGGGAAACCCTGGCTGAGGACGCTTTCCTGCCGGCGTGTGGTAAAGGGCAGGGATACGCGAGCTCGCCCGGGGCCGAATCCGCCACTTTTTGGAGGGGCCGCCGAAGTCCACACTGGAGTATGTGATCGGATCCGCAGAGGAGACCGGCGAGACTCCCGCTGTTCGGACGAGGTGGCTCTCGGCATTGCAGGCCGCCGGCATCCTGGTTCTTATCGTCCTCGCCGCGGCGTTCGTCTATGGGAACCGGTCGGAGATACCGGGGACCCTTTCGGCCCTGCGGGGCGCCAACCCGGGGTATGCCGCTGCGGCCGCGATGCTCAGCGTGCTATTCGTGGTGAACTACGGGGCGCTCCAGTACACAGCGTTTCGCAGCGTCGGGCTCGAAGACTCGTATGGCAGCCAGCTGCGGCTGGCAACCGCCGGGCTGTTTCTGAACACGGTCGCGAAATCCGGGGGAATGGGCGGGCTGGCCGTGTTCCTGCGCGAGGCTGGAGAGAAGGGCTGGCCGCGCGGCCGTGTGATCACGGGGTATGTGCTCGGGCATGTGCTTGGCCAGGCTGCTTTCGCGGCAACGCTGGCGGGAGCGCTCGTTGTCCTGGTGATCGACGGCAAAGTGAACGGGGGAGAGGTGTTCGCTGCGGCGTTGTTCACGCTGTACCTCGCGAGCCAGGTTGGCATCGGCGTGGCGGCTTTGCGAAGCAGGACGGCCTTGCGGAGGCTGTACGCGCTGCCAGCCAGGTTGAAGGCGCGCGCCAGTGCGTGGCTCGGGCGTGAAGTGCGGCCGGGAAGCGGCTCCACGGAAGTAGCCGACGACCTGTACGACGCGGTTTCCTGGCTGAGGGACGACCTGCGCGTGATCGGACCTCCCGTGCTCCACGCACTGCTGGTTGAGGTGATCGGGGTGGCGACGGTGTGGGTGGTGCTCCTGTCGCTCGGGACGGGCAGCGGCCCCGATGTGGCGCTTGTCGCGTATTCGATTGGCGTCCTGTTCGGCATTGTTGGGGTTCTGCCAGCCGGGCTCGGGTTTGCCGAGGCTTCGCTGGGAGCGGTATTCGTTTCCTTCGGTGTGCCCACGGCGACGGCGGCGGCCGCGGTCATCATCTACCGGCTGTTCGAAGTCTGGCTGCCGTTTGTCGCGGGCGCCTGGGCTGTTTCGACCTTGAAACGCGGAGGACGCCGTTGGCACGGGTAGGCGTCGCCGGCGCAAATACACGGCGCGCCATCAGCGGGCTGGTGGTTGCGCTGGCATCGCTGAACATCCTGCTCGCGCTGGTCCGGCAGCCCATCATCTCGTTCGGGCACATCCACAACCGGCTGCCGATCGAGGCGGTTGATGGTGCGAGATACCTGCTGCTGGCGTCGGCGGTGGCGTTGTTCAGCAGCGCGGCGGGGCTCCTGCACGGGAAGCGGCACGCCTGGACCGTAGCTGCGCTGGCAACGCTGGTCTCGCTCCTGGCACATCCATTTAAGCGGGTTGACTACCTGGGGGTCGGCGCCTCGGGTCTCGTGCTGGCCGCACTCATCACGACGGTCGGCCAATTTCCAGCCCGTAGCGACCCGGCGAGGGCGAGGCGCGGACTGCTCTGGCTGGCCCTTGGCGAACTCGGTGTGCTGGCCTACGGGTTCGGGGGGCTCTACCTGCTCGACTCGCAGTTCCGCGAGGCGACGTCACTTTCGGAGGCGGTGGAGAACGCGTTCCGCCTCCTCTTCGTGGTGCCGGCGACGACGATCGAGCCGGCGAGCCGGCACGGCACCTGGTTCATCCACTCAGCCCGGCTCCTGGCGAGTGGCGTCCTGGCGGCCGGTATCTGGCAGCTCCTGAGGCCGGTGCTGCACCGGGCCGGGCCAGGACGTCTCGAACGTTTGCGAGTGAAGGCACTGCTCGAACGCTATGCGACAACGTCGGTGGCCTATTTCCACCTCCTGGAAGACAAGACCTACTTCTTCGCCAGCTCGGGCCAGGCGTTCATCGGGTACCGGATGGTAGGGGCGACGGCGGTGGCGCTCGGGGAACCGGTCGGGGAACCGTTCGCGCGGAAGCTCGTGGTCCGGGAATTCGCGGAGTTTTGCGACCTCAATGGCTGGGCATTCTGCTTCCACCAGGTTACCGGGGAGGGCGCGGCGGAGCTCCGGGAGGCGGGTTTGACGGCGATCAAGATCGGTGAGGAGGCGGTGATCCCGCTCGCAGAGTTCTCGCTCGCCGGGAAATCCTTCAAGCACATCCGCAACACGGTCAACGGGCTCGAGCGGGAGGGGTTTCGCGTTGAAGTGCTTTCGCAACCAATCCCGGCGGCCACCATGGACGAGCTCGAAGAGGTCTCGGACGCGTGGCTGGCCGATGGGGGCCACCGGGAGCGCGGATTCACGCTCGGGCATTTCAGCCGCGAGTACCTTGGCGAAACCGGGGTCCATGTTGTGCGGGCGCCGGATGGGCGCATCGAGGCGTTCGCAAACCTGCTTCCATCGTTCCAGAGCAACCAGGGGAACTTCGACCTGATGCGGCGGCGTCCCGATGCGGAGGATGGCGTGATGGATTTCCTCTTCGTGCACCTCATCGAGCATTTCCGCGCCCGGGGCATGGAAGGGCTGAACCTGGGCATGGCTCCCCTTGCAAACCTGGAAGGGGGCGGCCTGGTGACGCAGGCCATGCGCCTGCTGTACAGCCACGGCTCACGTTTCTTCAACTACGCGGGGCTGCGAGCCTATAAGCAGAAGTGGAAGCCGCGCTGGGAGCCGCGTTACCTGGTCTACCGGCGCGACTTGCAGCTTCCGCAACTCGCGCTCGCGGTCGCGCGCGCGGGAGAGCTGACGGGGACCTTGCCGTGGAAGTTGCGCCTGCCGTGGTTCCGGGCTGCCCCGGCCGCCGGCAATGCGGTTGTGAAGGCTCCATGACGGCCGCATTCCTCCGGCGGTTTCCCGTCAGCATCCTGGTTCTCAGCGCGATCCTGGCCTTGCAGGGGGCGACGGCGGCATTCGCCGGGCTTCACCCCTGGCTGACGCGCCATTTCGGTGTTGACTGGCAGACGACGGCCAGTGGCCAGGCGTACCGGTTCCTGGTGAGCCCGTACTTCCAGCACAGCCCGGGTTTCGGGGGCGTGAACCAGGTACTCATCCTCTTCGTGCCGCTCCTGGAATGGCGAGCGGGTTCCCGGCTGACGCTGGCGGTGTTCATGCTGGGCGACTGGTTCAGCACCATCCCCACCCTGGTGGTCCTCCGGATCGCGGGGACATGGAGCGCGAGCGCGATGGCGGCTGCCAACACGCTCGATTCCGGGTCATCCTCGGCGGCCCTCGCCGTGGTGGCCGCGCTCGCCGCATCGCTCCCATGGCGGCCATTGCGGGCGGCAGGCCTGGCAGTCCTCTTCGGCGTGCTGGCGGGACGGGTGTTCCTGTATGGCCGGGAATACGACTACCAGCACCTCATCGCCGCGGGTGTCGCGCCTGGTATTGCCGGCCTGGCGCGGCGTCTGCCCGGGCGTTCGCCGGGCAGCGGGGAGCGAAGGGCCGGGCCCTGGCCGGGCCGGCTCAGCAGCCACCCGCAGGGGGCACCTGGAAGCGGTGCTCCGAAACGAAGGTGACGGACCCGTCGGGCTCCGCGATCGAGCGGAGGTACGCGGGCGGCAGCCGGCGGAGGAAGCCGATGGCGCATTCGACGCAGATGCCGTGCGAGACGTACTGCGCCGGGAGCGCGCCCGAGGCCAGGGCGCCACACCATGCGCATACCACCGCGCCGGAATTGCCTTCCACGGGCACACCGTAGCAGGAGGGGCCGCGTTCTCAACTCGTTACGTCAACTGCTACCCGGTCGTCACCACCTGTCCACGGCAGGTGCGTAACACACGCGGTGGGGCAGGGGTATTTCATGGGGCACGCGTTGCCGGGGGCGCAGGCGCCCAACAGCGGCGGCTGGTGGGAAGTTTCCCGCGCCGGCCCGGCCCGTCCCGGCCTGCCACTTCCAGCGGATTCGAGCAGCGAGCCCGTTCCCGTTCGGGAAGCTTCCCACCTTCCCACCCGGGAACGTTGCGTTGGGAGGCCCGGAACGATCCCGCGGCCGTTCCCACATGGGGTGATCGCCTGTTCCCAATCGGGAAACTTCCGGATATGGGCGGGTACAGGGCGAGCGGCACACTGGAGCAATGACCGAAGATTTCGCGATCCTCGCGGCGGTGGCCGCAAGCCCGACACACCCGTACCAGCTCCTGGAGCACCTGCGCGGCCTGGGCGTGCGCGCCACGCGCAGCACGCTCTATCGCCGGGTGGATGGGCTGGCCGCCCGCGGGCTGCTGGTTTCGGAAGATACCCGGGGGGAGAACGGCCACTTCCGGCGGTCGCTTCGGCTGACCGATGCCGGGCGTGCGGCGGCGGGAAAGGCGGCGGCGGACATCCTCCGGCGCGAACCGCTCGAATCGCCGATCTTCGCGCTCGCGGTTTCGGCCGCGGGGGCGTCGGGGCTCGACGATGCGCTCGGCGTTTTGCGGGTCCGGATGGCCGCGGCGGCGCGCAGATTGACCGATGAGGAGCGCGAGCTGCGGACGGCAGCGGACGATCCCTGGCGCAGGGCGGCGCGCGAACGGCGCATCGCGCACCTGCAGGCCGATATCAGCTGGCTCCAGGGACTCCTGGGGCGCCGGCCGGGAGGGTCCGCTGGAAACTCCGTCAGCCGGCGAGCGGGTTAATCGCCCGAAGGGTATCCACCGGCGGGAAGATCTCGTCCATGCGCCCGTAGACCCATGCTGACCGGCCTACCCCCTGGGCAGGCCAAGACCCCGCATGGCGATGATGTTGCGCTGGATCTCGCTGGTGCCTCCACCGATGGGGCTGGTGGTGCTGTGCATGTAGAAGCGCGCGAAGCGCCCGCCCATTGCGTGGGGGTCATCCCTGTCGGTGATCTGGCTATAGAGGCCACCGAGGTGCATGGCCGTCGTCGCGAGACGGACATCAAGCTCGCTCGAGAAGAGCTTGGCGATGGACGATTCCTTGTTCGGGATTTCGCCGCGCTCCTGCATGGAGATGATGCGGTAACAGATCAGCGACTCGACCTGGGCTTCGATGGCGCGGTCGGAGAGCTCGTTCCGCACCTGGGGAGTTGTGGCTACCGTGTGGCTACCCACTGCGGATTCCTTCGCGTACTGCACCAGGTCGCGGACGATGAGCTGGTGGGCGACGCTGGTGGCGATGCCCGAGCGCTCGAAATCCAGGGTGGTGGTGGCCAGGTACCAGCCGCGGTTCTCCTCGCCGAGGAGGTTCTTCGCGGGGATGCGCACGTCCTCGAAGTAGACCTCGTTGAACTCGTGGCTGTTGAGCATGTTGATCAGCGGCCGAACCTGGATGCCCGGCGTCTTCATATCGACGAGGAAGTAGCTGATGCCGCGGTGCTTGGGCGCATCGGGGTTGGTGCGGGCGATGAGGATGCCCATGTGGGCGTGCTGGGCGCCGGAGGTCCAGATCTTCTGGCCATTGACCACGTAGTCGTCTCCGTCGCGAATGGCGCGCGTCTGGAGCGAGGCGAGGTCGGACCCGGCCCCGGGCTCGGAGAAGAGCTGGC
>CAYUVT010000048.1:0-16766 GCA_964448165.1 uncultured Anaerolineaceae bacterium
GCCACTGGATGGCCTGCCGGGTGGAGAGCGGCTGGCCGAAGGTGATGCGCTTGTTCGCGTACTTCACCGATTCGTTGATGCAGTATTGCGCCGCGCCCACGCCAGAGGCAGCCTGGCGGATCCGGTTTTCGTGGGTGAAGGTGTTCGCCAGCGCCAGGCCGTCGCCCTCCTGCCCAAGCATCGCATCCGCCGGGACCCGCACATCCTTGAGCGTTACTTCCGCGTGGTCCGACGGCATGTTCAGCGTCCACCACATGAAGTCCACGGAGAAGCCCTCGGAGTTGACCGGCACGATGAAGCAACTGATCCCCCTGGGCTTGCCCTCCTCGCCCGAGGTGCGAGCAAAGATCAGGTCGTGGGTGGCGTTGTGGAGACCGCTGTTGAACCGCTTCTGGCCGTTGATCACCCAGTCGTCGCCGTCCCGGACGGCACGCGTCTCGAGCCAGCTGGCATCGCTGCCGTGGTCCGGTTCGGTCAGGCCAAAGGCGACGCGCGTCTCGCCGGTGAACATGCCCTCGAGAAACTGCTTCTTCTGCGCCTCGGTCCCGTACCGCTCCCACATCTTCACCGTCGGGAAATTGCCGACCACCGACGACTCGTTCTGAAGGTCGTTGTGCAAGCCGAGCCCTTTTGCCGCCAGGTGCTCGCGGATGATCGCCATGCCGAGGTTGGTGCCGCCCTTTCCGCCGTACTTCACCGGAAGCGAGTACCGCAGGAACCCGGCCCGGTCGGCCCGCCGCCGCATTTCGGCGAGCAACTCTTCCCACTCCTTGCGCGGCGTCCCCCCGTTTTCGAAGTCTGTCCGCGCAAACTCCCGGCGGTGATCGAAGAAACGGATGTTGTCGTCTTGCTGTTCCAGCGGCTTGATTTCGTCCTCAATGAACTGGTCGAGCTGGCGAAGGAGTTCCTGGATGTCATCCGGGATGGTGAAGTCCATGGCGCGCGGCACCTCGCTAAGGGATTTGCTGTCCGTTCGTACGCTCTCCCGCCGGGGAACGCAAGAAGGCCGCCTGGATTCCGGCGGCCTTCTTCGTTTATGCGCGGGTATACGTGGGGCTGACGGGGCTAGTCGGCGACCAGCACCAGCGTGCCTGTGGTGGAGAGGCTGCCGCCCGTGCCGTTCACCACGCAGGAGCGCGCTTTCGTCTGCTTGCCCGGAAGGCCGCTGAAGCCGCCATCTTCGGCGGTGCCCGAAAGCTGCCGGTAAGCCTCGATGAGGAGCTGCATGCCGTACATGCCCGAGTGGTTGAACGACAGTCCCCCACCGTTAGTGTTGATGGGGAACTTGCCGCCCGGGGCCGCGTGCCCATCCTTCCAGAGGCGGAAGCCCTCCCCACGTGGTGCCAGCCCGAGCATCTCGGCCGTGATGCCCGCCGTGACAGTGAACGAGTCGTAGATCATGGCCATCTCCATGTCCTCGGGGCCCATCCCGGCCATCGTGTAGGCCGCAGCTGCCGAGGCAGCAGCCGAGGTGGCCGTGAAATCGCCCATCTCGAGCATGTTGGAGTGGCTCATGTTCTCGCCGGCGCCGGCGATCCACACGGGTTTCGTCTTCAGGCTCCGCGCGATCTCTGGTTTCGCGACCAGTACTGCCCCGCCATGGTCGGTGACCAGGCAGCAGTGGAGCAGCGTGAGCGGCCACGAAACGATGCGCGAGTTCTGGACGTCCTCGACGGTGATCGGGCCACCCTGCGGGTGCGTCTCTTTCGAATGCATCACCGCGCGGGGGTTCAGCGTCGCCCATTGCCGCGTAACCACAGCGATGTGCGCGAAGTCCTCCGGGGTGCTGCCCCAGCGGTGGTTGTGCCGCGTCATCGCGTGCGTATAGTTCGAGGGCGCGCCGGAGACGCCGTAGGGATTGCTGAACTGCGAGCTCGGGTCCCACGGGTCGCCCATCCCGCGCGGGCGGCCGGTGCCCCGGCCCTGGTTAGCACGCGCCGACCAGCCGGCCTCGCCGTGGGTCACCAGGGCGATATCGATGATGCCGGCGTGGATGGCCGCCAGCGCGTGGTGCACGTGCATCTCGAACGAGCAGCCGCCGACTGACGTGGTGTCGATGTACTTCGGGTGGAGCCCCAGGTGCTCGGCGATCTGCGACGACCAGCCGGCGCTGAAGATGCCGTCGATTTTGCTGATGGGGATGCCCGTCTGTTCGCTGACGTTCTTGATCGCCTCGATGTGGAGCTGAAGCGAAGTCTTCGGGGTTTCGGGGTAGCCGATCTCGTTGGCCTCGGCCGCACCCACGATGGCCGCGGCCCGGGAAAGTTCTCCTGGCATCTGTTACTCCTGGGCCTCAATCACACGCCAGAACGGGATGTGGACATCCTCGCTGGCCGGTTCGAATTCCACCCTGACGCGGGCGCCGATCTTGATCGTCTCAGGCTTTGTTGGGTCCACCCCGCGCAGCACCGTGAACATCCGGTCGCCTTCATTGATATCGATGTAGGCGGTCACGAAGGGAACCTCATCGGCCCAGCCCCCGAACGCGCGATGCTGGACCGCGAAGGTGTGGATGCGGCCCTCTCCGCTGCCTTCAATCCACTCGATGCTTCGCGAGTGGCAGAACGGACAGATCCAGCGGGGGTACCAGTGCACCCGGTTGCAGTCGGTGCAACGCGGGAGCATGAGCTTGCCGGCTTTCGCTCCGTCCCAAAAGGGCTTCGAGAGCGGGTCCGGCTCCGGAATGGGCTTGTTGTAGGCCACGAATTGCCTCCTGCGGCACGGCAGGCTGACGCGACGCACGCCGCGCCCACGCGCCATCCGCAAACTGGGAATATGCGTTCGTGACGCTACGGAGCGGCGGGGCACCGGTCAACCCGCTGGCGCCGGTGGCCCGCGTTGCCCTACTCGGTCACGCGAAAGCGCCCCGAGTCACTTCGTCCGAAGACCTCTGGCAGGTACGTCTCCTCTGCGTGAGCAGGCGCGACGAAGAAGTCGCCTGGCGTGGTCGCGCGGGCGTAGTACGTGTATTCGTACACGCCTTTCGGAAGGAAGCTCGCGCGGAGCACCACGCGGTCGTCGCGGATCTCGGTGTGCTGCCACGGGCTGTAGTACCAGCCGAACCACGGAGCCATGTAGCCTCCCAGTTGTTTCGTTTCCGCGGTCCGCCGCTCGTTTTCGAGCCGGGCGATGAGTGCCGGGTCCGTCGTCTGCAGCCGCGCGTCGATGGCCTCCAGCCCGGCGGGCAACAGGTCCTCGATGACCGCGTAGTAGCGGTTGGCCGGGAGCATGACCGTCACCTTGATTCGCACCACGTCGCCCAGCTTCGCGCTGGTGATTTTGGCGCCGGGGTTATCGAGCAGCGAATACTCGTGCGTGATGGCGAAGCCACGGTTGACGGCCTCCACTTCCTTCGCCGGCGTCAGGTAGCGCAGGTTCATCGTGTAGTACAGGCGGCCCTGCCGTTCGAAGTCCCGCAGGAAGGCGACAAGGCTCACCCTGCCTGGTTCGAACTCCGTGAGTGGAACGTCTTTGCTCGCATCCTTCAATGGTTCTCCCCGCTTCACAAGCCCTGAGAGGATCTGACGGCCATCGACGGTTACCCGGTAGGTGAATTCCCCGCCGAGCTCACCGGTGACCACCGCGTAGCTCGTCAAAGCAAGAATGGCATGTGCCCGCTCGACCGGCGTCACCCAGCGCTCTTCGCCCCTGGCAATCACGAGCCACCTCACGGATTGGGCCAGGAGCGGTTGCTCGGGCTGGATGCGCGCGAGCGCCAGTGTCACCAGCCCGGTGGTTGCCGTGTGTGTCATGAACATGCCGCGCACCGGTTCGTCTTCCCAATGGTTCCCGTTGGCGCTGGGAATGGTCGCGGCGGCGATGTCGTTGAGCAGTGCGCGAACGTGTTCGTCGTTCGCCTCGACCCCGGAATCTACCAGCGCCATCGCCAGGTAAGCGCGTCCCCAGTTGTTCAGCTGTGTGCGGTACTGCTCGAACAGCGCCTTCGCTGGCGAAAGTGCCGTCCGGCTCGAGTCGGCGGCGGCGATCGCCGCGAGCATGAACGCCTTCTGGTTCGGATCCACCGGATTGGCCACATCTGCCGTCCGGTTGATGTACCCGGCGAGGTATGTTCCTGCCCGCGAGATTCCCGACTGGTCGAACATGAGCTCGTCGCGGCGCGCCTCGCCGAGCGCGAACAGCACCCACGCGGTGACGTTCGGGTCGGAAGTACAAATCGCCTCCACGCACCATGGCCACCCGCCGTCGGGCTTCTGGCGCGACACGAGCGCGGCAAGGTCGCTCGTGATCTGTCCGCTGTTGCCCGGCGTCCGCCCGGCGCTGCGCTCGGCCCGCGCCACCGCGAGATTGGCCGTGAGGCGGCTTGCGATGTAGACCGTGTCCTCGAAGGGGCGGGGTGCGAAGTGCTTCAGCTCATCGGCCATGGAGCCGGTGAGCGCCGACTGGATCGCCACCTGGAGGAGGCCGTTCTTCAGTAGGGCGAAGGGCGGTAGATACACCGCCTCGACGCCGGGCTCATTGGTGACGATCCCGCCGGTGGCCATGGTCTCAGGGGTGACGTCCAGGAACAGGGGGATCTCCTGTGTCACCGCATCGTTGTACCCACCCCCGCTCGCCGTGAAGGTCAGCCTGGCGATCCCATCGGCAGTCACCGTCGCGGGCCATGCCACCGGCACCGATTGCCCGGCGGGAACCTTCACCGTCCGCGCGGACGTATCCCCGAGTTCAATGCCTTCGGCACTGATCGTCACTCTCACCTCGTGCTCCTTGTCGGTGGCGTTCCTCACCAGGAGGCGGACCTGGGTCTCGTCGCCCACACGAAGGAACCGCGGCAACGCGGGCCGCAGGAGCAGCGGCAGCGTCGATACCAGTTCGTTCGTGCCTTCGCCGACCATGGTGTCGCCGCTCACCGCGCGCACCTGCATCCGCCATGTCGTGAGGTTGTCCGGCATCGCCACCTCAACGCTGGCTCGTCCCTGGGCGTCTGTCTTCAGTTGTGCCGACCAGTAGGCTGAGTTCCGGAAGTCCTGGCGTAGGCGCTCGTCTCCCAGGCCGCCACCACCTTTTCCGCCCCGTGGCGGTTCGGCGATGACGTCGTTCGAGCGGTTGATTGACACGGCCATCGAGGAGGATGTCTGCACGGCGAGCCCGCGTTCGAACCAGAACGCCCGCAGGCCGTTCGGACCTCGCTCTTCTTCCAGCGAAAGCAGCGCCTTATCGACGACGGAAACGGAGACCTCCGCCGCCACTCCTCTGCCGGAGCTGTCGGTCACCGTGATGTCGTATTTCACCTTTTCACCAGGCCTGGCCTGGTCGCGGTCCGGGCGGATGGACACGGTCAGCTCCCGCGTCTCGGTGGACACGGGAAGCTGGACATAACCCACCTTGTACCGTGGGACCGGGTCCTCTGCCGTTGGCGGCCGGTAGAGCACTACCGAGACGAACACGTTCGGGACCGACCGGTCGGTGATGGGGATGGAGATCCGTTCCGTATTCGTCGGGAATCGCCGCACGTCGCGGGTGATGACCTTGCCGCGCTCGACCGTCACGAGCCCGACGGCACCCTCAAAAGGCGCCGGGACAAGGATGTCAGCCGTGTCGCCCACCTTGTAGCCGTCCCTATCGGCGACGAGGGCTATCGTGTCGTCGTTCGAAATCCGCCAGCTGGCAAATTCGTCGCCCCACACCCAGAGGTACGCCGCCGAACGGGCGGTGCGGCCCCTGGCGTCGGTCACCTCGGCCACGAGCCGGTAGGTCCCTGTTTTCTCGGGGGTGACCTGGACACTGCCCTCTCCCCTGGCGCCGGTGTCCGTGGTGAGCGTCGAGACCAGCGTGTCGCGGGGCTCGCTCTTGTACCGGCGTGCGCCCTCGGGCGTCTGCTCCTTCGTGGTGATCCAGTCGCGCTTGTACACGCGAACCGTTACCCGCTGGTTCGGGAGTATGGCCCCCTCGGTGTCCACAGTTACCAGGTTCACCGTGGTGGCCGTGCCTGCCTGGGCCACATACTCCTCGGGGCGAATACCCGCGTACAGTGCCGCCGGGTGGACCATCACCGTGGCGCTCGATGCCACGGCCTGCGCATTCTGGTCAGTGACGGTGGCCGAGAGCGTGAGCTCCTGCGCTCCTTCCCCCGGCTGCAGGGTTGCGGGGACGCTGTATGTAGCGATGCCGTTGGCGCCGGTGGCCGCCTTGCCGGAGGCCCGGATGGGTGTCGAGCTCACAGCGGTCCGCCAGTAGTCGTAATCCGAGAACGAGTAGCGCTCGTACCCTTCGACCCGCAGACCGGCCGGGCTTCCGAGCACCGACCACTCCACGGTGGCGTTCGGCACGCCACCTCCGAAGAAGAACGAGGCCGTCGTCGTCACGTCGATGGTGTCGCCGTTCACATAGGAAGCCTTCCCGGTCTCGACCTCCACCTGGAACTCAGGCTTGCGGAATTCCGCGACCAGGAAGCTGTTGCCGGCCACCGCCCAGAACCCATACTCCGGTGCGCCCTTGAGCTGGATGCTGATGGAGTAATCCCCGACCGGCGCGTCTGCCGGGATGGTGAAGCTGCCCGCGAACGTGCCGAACTCGTTGGTCCGAACGTCCTCGCGCACTACCTCCTGACCGCGCGAATTGAGGATGACAAACTGCAGCGGCGGGTCCGATGGCGGGATGGAGTATGCCGCATCGTCGTCGGCGCGGACGACACCCTTGTACTCCACAGTCTCGCCGGGGCGATAGATTGGCCGGTCGGTGTACACCTGGCCCACCCACTCGCGCGCATACCAATCGGTCGGGATGTTGAGCTGGTACGGCGCCGCGCCCTGTGTCCACCGCGTCGAGGTGACACCCCGGTGCGTCCCATCGTCGAGGACCAGGTAATACGAACGGTCGATGTTCTTCCCGAGCGTTGGCAGTGGCACCCGGAACGAGACGAGGCCGTTCGAATCGGTCGTCGCCTCCAGGGGCGAAACCTCCGGTCCCGAAATGGTCACCTTCGCGCCAACTACCGGCTTGCCGGTGTCGTGCTCGATGGCCCAGGCGAGCAGTTCGTCGTTCGACAGTTTCGTGACGAGCACGGTATCGACAACCGCGAAGGCGAAGTCCGACTGGTACTGGCCGCTGGACCGGACGTAGTAATAGCCCCTGGGCAGCGGCTGACCGTTGCCGGAGAGGGATGTGGAACCCAGGACGACCTCATTCGCCGAACCGTTCACCGGTTCGCTCCAGGTGCGCAGGGGCGCGAGCGATGGTTCGAACTTTGGGCCGCCGTAGAAGTTATGCAGGAGCCCCTGCGCCTCGCTGGCCGTGAGCGGATACAGCGTGAAGGTCGCCTGGTTCATGTTGGTGGCGTGGAAGAACAGGATCGGCTCAGCCGAGGCCGAATACGTCGCTGAGGCGCTGTAGCCAGGCAGGGCGAGTGTGACCTGGGAAGGCAGCGCGCCCGTGGTGAACGAAATGGTCTGCGGGCCCATGACCTGCCCATACCGGTCGATGGCGCCGCCCGCGATGGAGACGGTGTACGGCGTGGAAGGCCGCATCGTCAGCGAGACGTGCATGTCGAATTCGCTGATGAAGACGTTCCCCTCCAGGTCGGCGGCCGTGAACCCTGAGACCGAGACCTTTCCTTCCAGGGAATCGGGATCCATGGGATTCGTGAAGCTGATGCTGATGCCGTAGCGTTGGGCCGAGGTCTCGCCGTTCCGCGGGAAGCTGGAGGCGATGCCGGGTAGGCCGACGGTGGTGAACCGCGCCCGGCGCTCCTCGGCTGTCACTCCGCCCCTGGCACCCCGGAGGCCGGCAGCCACCACTCCCTCGTACGATGTCCGGTAGCCGAGCTGAACCGAGGGGGTAAAGGTCGCCACGGTGTTGTCCTCGCTCCATGCCACGGAACCGGGCACGGGCGCGCCGCTCATATCGACCAGCGAGATGCCCGAAGCCGCAGCCGGGTCCATCGGCTGGTTGAAAGTAACGACCACCTGCTGGCGCGGGCTCGCGAATTCAGTGTTCTGGTCCGGCACCATCTTCGCTACGGCCGGGCTCACCGTCCGGAAACTCCAAGTGAAGTCCTCGCGCAACACACCATCGGCCGCCGAAGTCAGCCCCTTTGCGATGCGGGCCCGGTACTCGGTGTAAGGCTGCAAATCTGACGGGACGAACCGGTAGATCGAGGTGTTGAGCCACTCCCCGCTGCCTTCCAGGGGCGGGTCGAACTCGACTACCCTGCCGGTGCTCTGCGCGCTCAGGGTGGTCAGCGGTGCAACCGAGCGGCTGAACTGCACGAGGATTGGCGCGTTCAGCGGCACCTCCGTGTCGCCATCGCCAGGCAGCGCCTGCTGCACGGTGAGCAGCCCGGTTACAGTGAACTGGCGCTGGACTGCCTCGGTCAGGCCCGTCTCGGGACGGGCCGGTACCTTCACCGTGTACGTGGACCCGCGTAGCAGCCCGGGGTAGTCGGGCTGGAACAGCACTGTGCGGTCGCTGAGCCATGCATAGGTGCCGGGAGCGGGTGGTTCCAGCTGCAACAGCTTTTCTGGCTCCCGTTCTTCGGGTGCGCTCGCGAACGTCACCTTAATTGGCGCAAGCCGGGGGACATCGTCGCCTTCCGGGCTAAGCGCGAAGCCAGGCGGCTCAACGAACGGCGCCGATTCGCCACCATTGCGGGCCAGCAAGAACCAGGCGGCGCCCACGATGAGCCCAAGAGCGGCCGCCCCGACAAGTGCGGCCCCGGCTCGCCGCGCCGGTGAGTTCAAGAGCTCTCCTGCCTTCGCTGCGAACCGCTGGAAGGCGCTCCTGCCGGTTGGTTGTTCGCTCATCGTGTCCTCACCTCGAAGGTACTGGTGGCGACGGCGATGCTTCCGTCGCTCAGGCGCGCTGCGACCCGCAGCTCGTGGACGCCCGGCTGCAACGCCCAGACCAGGCGGGCGTCGCCCGGTTGAACGTCCCCAACTGGTGTTCCATCGATGAAGACAGTCACGCCGGTGGCATCGGCGGGCGTGACGGCACGAAGACTCAGTTCCTGCGCGCGCAGTTCTGGAGCGAGGAAGTACACGCTTCCCGGCTGCGGGTCGACGATGCGCACGCTTTCGCCCGGGCCCGTGCGCGTTCCAACCGGGAGGCCCGCATCTCTCGCCCAGGCGACCGCCTCGGCGGGCGGGTTGATCGCAATCGTGCCATCGGCCTGCCGGGCGTAGTACGTCTCGGTTGCCCGGGGGATGGTCCCGGCGACGAAGAGTTCGCGCTGCGGGTGCGGGCAATCGGGTCCCGGAAGCAGCCCGGTGGGCGCGCATACGACAGCCTCCTCGATCCCGGCGGGCCTCGCGGGCCATCCCGGCGCCATCACCATCGCCGTCGCTGTCATCACGTCTCGCCAGATCGGCCCGGCCCCATCGATCCCGGAGACCTCGCGCATCGGCGAGCCATCCACGTTGCCCACCCAGACACCAACCGCGAAGGTTGCTGTGAACCCCACCGCCCAGTT
The DNA here is from genome assembly GCA_964448165.1 of uncultured Anaerolineaceae bacterium. Classification (GTDB taxonomy): domain Bacteria; phylum Chloroflexota; class Dehalococcoidia; order Tepidiformales; family Tepidiformaceae; genus Amarobacter. The sequence goes on from CAYUVT010000048.1 coordinate 9,425, forward strand.
GTCGCGGAAGCCGGTGGTCGTCCCGGTCTTCACGCCTGCCCGGAACGGGAGCTCGAACGGCGTCGCCTCGCCGAATCCCGGGATTCGCGCCTCCGGGTCGTCGAGGATGTCGGCCAGCAGGTAGGCGATCTCCGGCGAGACAGCCGGGCGGGTGATGGCCGAACTGCGCTCGTACAGCACCGTGCCATCGGGCCCCCGCACCCGGGCCACGGCGTACGGCTCGGCCAGGGTGCCCCCGGCGCCCAGGGCCGCGTATGCTGCCGTCAGGTCCAGCAATCGCACTTCCGCGCCACCGAGGGCGATGGCCAGCCCGTAGCGCTCCGGCTCGGTGAGCGTGGCGAGCCCGAACCGGTGCGCTACCTCGAGGAATGCGGGAATACCCACCTGATCCAGGGTGCGCACTGCGGGCACGTTGAACGATGACGCCAGGGCGGTCCGGAGCGGCACCACCCCATGAAACCGCCGGTCGAAGTTCTGGGGGCTGTAGAGCCCGTCCTTCGTGTGGAACGCTGTTGGCACATCCAGAACGGGCGACGCCGCCGTGAACCCTTGCTCAAGTGCGGCAGCATAGAGGAACGGCTTGAGTGCCGAACCCGGCTGCCTTGGGGCGAGAGCCATGTTGATCGCGCCGCCCGTTTCTTCGCCGCCGACGCTTCCGACCATCGCCAGCACGCGGCCCGTGCCGGGTTCGATGATGGTTATCGCGGCATTCGTAACGTTCCGATCCGCGAGGTTGGCGAGGTGGAGCCGTGCCAGCCGTTCCGCCTCCGCCTGGATCCCCGCGTCGAGGGTCGTTTCGATCACCAGGCCGCGCTGGTTCGCGAGGTCCGGCCTCAGCCGGGCAAGCTCGTCGAATGCCCAGGCGACGAAGTGCGGCGCGATGGCCGGTTCGATTCCTGGCAGCAGGGCGAGCGGTGCCCGTGCGGCAGCCTCAGCCTGCTCGTGGCTGATGTGGCCCTCTGCCGCCATGCGCCGGAGCACGTACGCCTGGCGAGCCCTGGCGGCGCCGTCGTCGGCCGCTGGCCCGTAGGCGGAGGGCAGCTGGGGAAGGCCCGCCAGGAATGCGGCGTGGGCGAGGTCCAGGTTCGCTGCCGAGACGCCGAAGTACATGCGCGCTGCGGCTTCGATCCCGTATGCGCCCCGGCCGTAGTACACCTCGTTCAGGTACAGCTCGAGGATCTCGTCCTTGCTCCGGTGGGCCTCCAGCTGGAGCGCGATGAGCGATTCACGCGCTTTCCGCAGCGGCAACGGCCCTCCACCACCGTCAAGGTAGAGTCTCCGCGCCAGCTGCTGCGTGATGGTTGACGCACCGGAACGTTCGCGCGGGAGGTTCCAGGCAGCGCGAGCCAGCGCGACGGGGTCCACCCCGGGGTGGCGCCGGAACCGCTGGTCTTCGGCCGAAAGCGTGGCCTGGATTACCGCGGGGGCTACATCGTTGAGGGTGACGGGGATGCGAAAGCCAGCGCTCCCATCACGCTGCAGCACCGTACCGTGCGCATCGAGGACGACCGTTCCCGGGACGGTGAGCTTCGTCTCGGGGGCATCGAACGGAGCGCAGAAGGCGTATGCCGGGAGCGCCGCGGCGAGCACGCCCAGCAGCGCGGCGAGCGTCCTGCGCCGCCGAAAGCCGCTCCTGGCCGGGCCGCTCGTTCTCTTCATGATCCACCCAACGTTCCCGGGGGCGTGCCGGTTCCCACCATACTCCAGAACGCCCCAGGGGCGGCGATCCGCGGCAAGCTCCCGTCGAGAGGTCCCTGGTGGCCAGGGGGCAAGGCCTGGCTGAGCAGAGAGGTAGCTCGCCATGCGAGGGCTCAACTACTTGCTCAGCTGCCAACACGGCCGCGAGGCGTTGCTCGCGGTCCACACCGGGGGACCCGGGTACCCCTCCGCGCCGGCGCTGACTTCGGCAGAGGACGAAAAGGAGGTGCGCGCCCGGATCGAAGCTGAACGCGGACGGCGGGGGGCGCAGCGGGAGTGGGGCGCTCAGGGCGTAAGCGCGGCCGCCCGCGACGGACCGGCATGCGCTGATTCTGAGACGGCAGCGGCCTCCGCCGGCCGAGCCAACACCAGCGCCAGCAGTGACATCCCCATCAGCGCGAGGCCCGACTGGTACGTGCTGTGCAGGCCGATGCCGCCCGTCAGCAGCAATACCAGCCCTGCCGCAGCGAGCCCGTTGCGCGCCCGGAGAAGGGCCACGCATGTTGAGGCGAGGCATCCGGCTGCGATCGCATACGCGATCGAGGGCATCGCTCCGGAAAGCCCCTCATTCCACAGCAGGAGGAAGCGAGCGGTCGCACCGCCGTTCCCCAGGAAGGCGGCGAACGTCACCGCCGAGACCGCGACACCCGCGAGCGTCGCCGTGCGGTCCATGGCGCCGCGTGCCAGCAAGGGCGCGCTGAACGCGAAGGCAACCCCCGTGTATTCGGCGGCATTGAGCGCGCCGCCCGTGTCGAAGGTCGCCAGCCCTTCCTGGGCCATGGTCTGCGCGAGTGTGTGGCTCGCGCTGAGGAGAAACGCGACTGCGAACAGGACGATGGGCAGGCCCGCGCGCTGATCGCGCGCGAGCGCGGCCCCGCCAATGGCGATGACGGCCACGGCGCCAGACGTGGCGGCATCGAGTGCGAACCGGTTGGCGGCGTCCAGCGCCGCCATTCCGCTGAGCAGGCCGAAAACCCCCAGTGCCATCGCCATCCCGCGGTGCACGGGATTCCGGCCCCACCAGAGAACGATGGCGACCGCCGGCACCGCAATCAGCAGCATTGCGACGGAGACAAAGTAGGCGTATCGCCCGCCAAGGCTGAGGACTTCGTATGGCTCGCGCAGTGCAGTGATGCCCGGGATGTGGATTGCAGTGCGGGTGAACGTCCGCAGGATGAGCAGTTCCAGGGCCGAGGCAACCGCGAGCCCGGCCGCCGCGAACATCACCGCCTGGACTGCCGCTGGCCGTTCGAGTGGAGCTGCCATCTGCCGGGCTGCCATGCGGCGTTACCTCTTGCCTTCCCGGTACCCGTACACGCCGAGCCCGATGCCAAGGCCCGAGAGCCCAACCAGCATGACCACGGCGAGAATCGCCCACGTGGCGCTGAACCCGCCGCCGCCGGGGGCCTTCGCCCCGGCGATGGAGAGCGTGATGAACTGTGACGCGGCCTTCATGCCGTTGCGCTCGTCCTGGCTGCCATCCCAAACGGCGAACGCGATATCGGTGCGGGCGCCAGCGCTGAAGCCTGCGTGCTCCGGGCCCTCGCTGGTATACGGCCGGGCGAACACCACCGCCCACGTATCGTTCTGCCAGACACCCTTGCCAGTGACATCCTGGACCGTCGACGTGGTCAGCTGGCCAAAGGCCTGTGAGACCAGCGTCTGAACCGCGCCGAGGTCGGGATTCGCGTACGGGTTACCGGCGGCGCGGGCGGTGTAGAACAGCGCATCAGTCGATGGATACCCATCCACCGATGCGCCGGCATAGATCTCCACGGGGTCGCGCAGGCCGGCCTCGGAGTCGGCCCGCCAGTGCCAGATATTCACGCCGGCATCCGCCTGGCCCATGCACACCGAAGGCACCGTTGACGCGGTCTTCGAGGGGAACTCTAGGGCGACCGCATCGGAGAAGTCCTCCACGCGGGTTGTGCTCTCATCTTTGGTCGCGTCTTTCCACTCGACCCGCACATAGAGGGTGTCGTTGTAGTGGAGCGCCTTGGCGCTCACGGTGGCGACGCTACCGCCCGCGGCATAGGACCCGCGCTGCGCCGTGAGCGGCACGCGCACAGCCACGGCATCCTTCCATGCGTCATCGTTGGGATCGAGTCCGGGGTCCCGCGCCGACTCATACGCGGTCAGGTAGAGCGTCTGCGAGACGGCCGGGTTGGTGTTCGTGAACTGCAGCACCGCGGCCAGCGCCAGCACGCTGACGAATCCCAGCGCGATGCGCCGCCGCTTCAAGATGTTGAGCACCATGTCACCTCACCTCGATGTCTTCCAACGGCACCAGCGTCGCCGGTCCGGCGAACTCTGGCCCATGGCTGATCGGCGGTCCCCATGCAACCGCGGGCTCGCCCGTCACTTCTTCGGGGTGCACGCCCAGCTGCGCGCACTCATCGCCAATCCACTCGGCCAGTGCGAGCCCGGCCACCTGGTAGAAGCTGCCCGGGGTGGCCCTCCCGGCGATCCGGCGGCCGAATGAAGCCCCCCAGCGGCCCAGGTGCTCGCCGAGGAACATCCGTTGTGCCCGGGCTGCCTGCTTCATGCGCGGCGCTCCCAGGTGCTCGGCCGCGTATGCCTCCTTCTGGCAGAGAAAGGACATGAACTCGAGTTCCACCGGGAGGTCGTCGGGCCGGACGCCCCCCGAGGTCGCATCAACCCCGAACGCGCGGTAGAACCCCGCGAGGTCGGCCATCCGCGTCGTCTGCTGGATGGCGTCGCCTGAGAAATACGCGGTCTCGAACGTGGGGCAGTCCGGCGAGGAGCTCAGGGTGCAGAGGCGGATGTACTCGGGCTCCAGCTCTCCCGCGGTCGCGCCGGCCGCTCGCAGGGCAAGGCCGGTGACCGGGGAGGCGAGGCCCGCGGCACTGACTTCCGCCGCCAGTGCCCGGATCGCGTCCACCCGGTCCGCATCGGGATAGGCGAAGGCGTGTGCGAGGAGCGAATAGACGGCGGAACGCGTGGCGAGCGACTCAATCGGGGAACGGCAGGCTGCTGCTGTTGGCATAACGTGCCTCCTCAGATGGTGTTCATCGCGAAGCGTTCGCGCCGCTCGATGAGGGGTTCGTCCACGGATACCCGGACAATCTCCTTGCCCTGGCTGTCATAGCCGACGACCGTATCGTTGAACATCTCGCGAACCTGGCCGCCGATGTTCAGTTCACCGGTCTTGGGGCCCTGTTCAACCTTGTAGCTGAACACGATCTCCTGCGTTGCACGGAAGAGCTGGAGCACCGCCAGGAGCTCGCGGCTCGGGTTCGTGTAGCGCTCAATCGCGTGGTCCACGCCGGGGCCAAACATCTGGTGAAGGTAGTCGCGGGGCACCCAGCGCGGCGGGATGTAGTACACGTTCGGCTGCGTGCCGAACTGCGGATACAGCGGCAGCGCCACCTTCTCCACATGCACAAGGAAGTAGAGCGGGTTCTGACGGTCCTCCGCCCATTCGCCCCCGGCGCCCACCTTCACCAGCCCTTGCAGACGAATCTTGCCGATACAGGCAGTCATGCAGCGCGTTTCCATCGGGAGGCCATTGGTCAGCGGGTCGGTACCCTCAACGCGCGGGTAACAACCGATGCACTTCTCTGAAGTGCGGGTGCTCGGCCGGTACATCGATTTCTTGTAGGGGCAGGCCTCAACGCACTTCCGGTAGCCCCGGCAGCGGTTCTGGTCGATCAGGACGATTCCGTCTTCTTCCCGCTTGTACGCTGCGTTGCGCGGACACGCTGCGACACACGCCGGGTAGGTGCAGTGGTTGCAGATGCGCTGGAGGTAGAAGAACCAGCCGGCGTGCTCCGGGAGGCTGGCGCCCCCGGGCGAGAAGCGTGTCGCCGTGTCCTCGTAGATGTTCGGGACCTTCCACTCTTCTTCCGTGGGGATGTAGCCGGTTGCCATCTGCTGGATACCGTCGGCCGTCTCGAAGATGGTCTTGCCTTCGAATTGCCCGTAGGGGGCTCGCTTCGGGTCGCGGGCGCCAGCGTTCCAGACCTGTCCGTTCGGGTCTGCCTTGTCCTGGAGCTCCAGCAGCTTCGTATCCCAGTGCTGGGGATAGCCGCCGTATGGCTTGGTCTCCACGTTGTTCCACCACATCAGCTCCTGGCCCGGTGAGAACGTCCAGGTCGACTTGCACGCCATGGTGCAGGTCTGGCAGGCGATGCAGCGATTCGTATTGAAGATGGCAACGAACTGGCGGTCCTGTTGGCCGCCCTCGAAGCGGTAGTCCATCTCGCGGCCCAGTTGCCAGTTGTACACCTTAACCATTGCGCACCTCCCCGGCCGGCTGGCCGTAGACGTCGTCGATCAGTCCGCGGACGAACGCATCGCCGCGCTTCTGGAGAATGGCGTGCGTTCCAGCGAAGTAGGGTGACTGGAAGAGCCGCAGCGTCTTCTCGCGCGGCATGCCCATGAGCGCGTACTCCTCGATGAAGCAGCGGGCCATATCGGCATCGGGGTCGGTCCCGGGAGCCGCGCTGTACCGCATTGCCACGAACTCGTAGGGGTCATCCGTTTCGAGGTGTTTCTCGGCCATCTCAAGCCCCCTTCACCCGAGTCAGGCCGCCCGCGAGGTAGCGCTTCATCACGTCGTTCTCACTCCCGGGCGTCATGCCTGTCGTGCCAGGAGCCCAGGCGCCCTGCCCGTTGAGGCCGCCGTCTTCCGCCTTCGTGATTTTTACGAGCGTCTCCTTTGGCACGGTGTTGATAGCGTGGTTGTCGGCCTCGCCGCCGAAGATGAACGCCTGGGCCACCTTCGCCTTGTGGAAGAGTGTGTCCGTCTGGTGCATGGGCATCGCCCAGTCCTTGGTAACGCTCTGGTGCGAGCCGTGGCGGAAGTTCGATTGGTAGCCGGTGTCGGCCGAAACGGCCCGGCCGTCGGCGCGTTCCTTTGTCGCAGCGACCGTCTTTGGCGTCGCGCCGAAGCCACCGTGCTTGGTCATCACCACCCCGCGCGGATACGCCGGGTTGAACTTCACCCGGAGCATCAGGCGGGCCACCTCGTACTCGGGTGCATCGGCCTTCCAGCCGATGTACGGCCGATCTGCCGGGTTCGCATCCACCCAGACGTAGTCGCCTTCGGCGAGGCCCAACGCCTTTGCGTCCTCGGGGTTCATGTGGAGCTGCTGGTCGCCGACGCTTGCGAGGCGCTTATCGGCGCGATACGGGTCGGTGAAGTTCGTGGCCCAGAGGTTCATCCAGTCGGTGACCGACCAGGAGGAGTGAACGGTGTGGCGCGTCTTCGGTGTCAGGAAGTAGAAGTTGAATCCCTGTTCCCAGAGCGGGTTCTTCGTCTGCTTGGTTTCGGCCCACGAGAGCTTGATGTTGCGTACGGTGCGCCGCTCCGGGTCCATGTCGTCCCGGGCGATGCCGTAGTCGTTCGGGCGGATCAGCCGGTTTGTGCTCACGATGACGTTGGGCAGGTACGGCGTCGCCTCCGGCCCTTCGCGGTGGACGATGAAGTTCTCGCCGTACTCGATCGCCTCGGGGATGTCGCAGTAGGAGTTCATCCGTCCCGTGTCGGTGTGGAACGGCATGCTGTCGTGCACCTGCTCCCAGTACGGCACGCGGGGGTAGGTCCGGAACATCATCAGCGCCGATCCCGGCTCGCCGTACTTGCCGTCCATCACATCCTTCACGGTGTAGCCGCTGGTAG
>CAYUVT010000049.1:0-16538 GCA_964448165.1 uncultured Anaerolineaceae bacterium
CCTGGAACTTGCCGATGGCAGTCCGGACGCCGCTGGTAATGACGACATCTTCCATGGTTCAGTCCTGAGTGCGGAGTGCCGGGGTACCGCCGACGACGCGGCCCGCGGGATGCACGGTTGCGTCATTGTACGAAGCCAGATACCGCGGTGCCAGTAATGGGTAGCGAGGGAGCCATAGGCGGGGGCTATGGGATGGTGGCCGGTCAGCGCTCCGGCTCGAGGGAGAGCGCCCAGGAACCACGGATGATGCGCCCGCCGGTGCCGTGATACAGGCGTACTGTGCCCTCCCAGTCGGCCGGCCGGTACGGGAACCAGAAGGCCGTTGTCCCTGCGAAAACGGCGCCGCCCTGGTCCTTCCGGTACTCGCTGATCGACCCGGCCGGTACGACGGCGGCCCCACCTGGCAGCACGGCGTGCACGCTCTCGGCGGCTTCGAAATTGCCTGCGAGCTGGAAGGCTATCGCTTCAGTCGAACTGCCAACGCGTGTAATCCTCCCCAGCTCGATGAAGCGAACCGGGGACTGCCCTGGCGCCGAACCGATGATGTCTCCCGCGGCCACCTGCACAAGCAACTTGCCGCTGTCATCCGGCACCCCTCGTGAAAGCACCGCCGGCACGTTGATATCGGAAAACACGTCCGCAGGGGTCGACGAGACAGTCCATGGGCCAAGGACGACGATTGGCGAAGTCCCGAACGGAGTGGGAGGAAAGCCCAGCTCCAGCACCCTCCCGTCTTCCATCGACCTGAGGACTCCGCCGGTCAACCGGTCACTGCCGGCAACCAGGATCGGCTCCGCCAACATCGCCACCGGTTCTTCCGCCACTACCTCGACAGTGACAAGCGTCTCGCTGGACGACCGCACGGCGGAAAGGAGCCGCACCGATATCCCGCCCTCAGCCACGGACGACGCATTCCGGGCCACGAGCCGCTCGATCCGCAGTGCTTCCTGCAACGAACCTGGAACCACCAATGGGAGGATCCAGTCGCCATTTACGCGGAGCGTTCGGCCGTCCTTGAATGCAAGGTCAACTGTACGAATCCGCACCACGGGCGAAACGCCCGGGACTAACGGTGCGAATCGAAGGATGACGGGCCCTCCACCACGAGGTTGCAGAAGCACTCCATCGCCCGCGTCGATCGGAGTGAGCCCCGCATCCACCAGCCCCTCTGCAGGCACCGATACGGTGGTGACACCGGGGAACCGGGCGTCGTCTTCGACCGTGGCAACGAACTGCACCCAGGTCCCGGTTCCACTGAATGTTGCCCCGATGAGCTTGATGGTGATCCCGGCATCGGTGGCGGAGGCATCTTGCACCGTTTGCAGCGGGCGCAAGAAGCCGTCGGAGCTCGAACGAGCGAGCCACGAACCGCCGAGGAATATTGAAAGCCCAATAGCTCCGCCAGCGGCAATCACGAGTAGCCTTCTGCGTACGCTGCTACTGTATCGGGGTGTCATTGTCGGTTAACTCCGGCGGTCAATCCTGTTTGTCCTGGCGGCCGTAACGCTCGAACGCCATGCCTTCGCGCTGCATGGAGACGAAGGTGGTGGCGCCGATCACAACGTGGTCCAGCACCTCGATATCGAGCAGCTTGCCCGCGGCGATGAGCGTTTTCGTCACCGCCACGTCCTGCGGGCTGGGGCGGGGGTCGCCGGAGGGGTGGTTGTGCGCGATCACCACCGAGACGGCGTCGTGGATGATGGCTTCGCGGAACGCCTCGGCGGGGCGCACCGCGACCGAGTTCGCCGCGCCGCCGTTGGCGGGGGAGATGGAGCCGAGGAGGCGGCCACGCGTATCGAGCGGGAGGACGTAGAACTCCTCGCGGCGGCGGCCGACCAGGCGCGGACCGAGGAGGCGGAAGACGGCATCGGGCCGCAGAAGGACGGGGCGCTCCATGGGATCGACCTGCTGGGCGCGGCGGCCGAGCTCGATAGCGGCGGCGACCTGGGCGGCCTTGGCCGGGCCGAGGCCCCGCGCCCGCTGGAGCACCTTCGCATCGGCGCGTACGAGACCGGCGAGGCCGCCGACCGAATCGAGCAGGCCGCGGGCCATATCGACCACGTTTTCGCCGGGCATGCCGGAGCGGAGCACGATGGCGATCAGCTCGGCATCGGAAAGGACGCCGGGGCCGTGTTCGAGGAGGCGTTCACGGGGGCGCTCATCGCCGGCCCATTCGCGGATGGTGCGGTAGGCGGGCCGCCCGGATTCGGACATGGCCGGGATTGTACGGCAGGATGCAACCCGCGGCGGGTCAGTCGCGGCTGACCTGCTGGGTGGTGAGGCGGTAGGGGCGCGGGTTGGGCGGGCCCGGCGGGGTGGCCGTTGGCGTGGGCGAGGCCGCCGGTGTGGGAGACGGGCTCGGCCGCGGTGTGGGAGACGGGCTGGGCCGCGGTGTGGGGGTGGGTTCATCGTCGATGAACACATAGGTTTGCAGTTTTACGCCGAACCCTTTCGCGTAGTCCTCGAGCGCAGCGGTAACCACAGGCGTGAAGCGGACCGAGCGGTTGAAGGACTGGTTGCCGCCAGAAACCACACTGAAGATGAAGGAGTCCGGTCCCTGGAGAGCGAAGATCGGCGAGCCGCTTTGGCCCTCGTAGATGTCGACGTCGGTGTAGAGGTAGGTTTCGTCGACGAAGTAGTTCCACGTCTCGGAAGCCCACATCGTCCCAATGGGTTTATCGCCGGGATAGCCTGCCGTTCCCAGCAAGAACTCGGACTTCGCGAAGAACGCGTCGGAAGCGGTGGCCACCACGGGATACGGCCCGATTGAGTCATCCCAATCGATGATGTCGAGCACGATGATCCCGACATCAAACGGCGAAGGGGGGCCGAACGGGTCACTGGAAGCGCCGCGGCCGTTTGCCCAGCCCTTCGGGACGGCCAGCTTCACGCCGTAGCCGGTTCCGAACGGCCAGTTGCTGCCAGACTGACCAGGGATGACGAGGACGGCCGAGACATATGAGCCACCGCTGTAGATGCAGTGTGCGGCCGTGAGCACCAACCGTGGGCCCAGGAGCACCCCGCTGCAGGTGCCCTCGATTTCGTCATATTCATCGAACATGACCACCTGCGTGATGAGCCGGAAGGGGAGGCGCGTCGTGTCGGTCACCTGCCAGCGTTGGTCTGGCGGGAACACCGTGGCAGCCCCGACGCTTCCATTCGCGAGGCCCGACGTCCGGTACGCCGACTGGAGCGCGTATCCGTCGTGAGGGGGAAGCCGGTGCTCCACGAAGGCGAACGGATCTTCTCGCTCGGATCCTGAACGCCCGAAGGTTGCCCCGGCGAAGAGCGGGGCGGCCAGGAGGGCCAACACCAGGGGAAGGAATGAAAAACGTCGCATGCGATGCACCGCCCATCAGGAAGTCGCGCATCATAGGGATATCGGTGCGTCAGGGCCTGACGCGGTGACGCATGGCCCGCGATTCTTGGGCAATCGTGAGCAAACCCGCCGGCGTCAGCGCCGCGCTCGCTACTTCCGCTGGATCGGGCCGTCCCACTTCGGGTGCGCGTCAGCCGGCGGTGCAGCCTGGCCCGCGGCGGGCGGCTCCACTTTGTGTGCCCACACCAGCACGGCGGAATGCGGGTAGAACGTGGCCTCGACGTAGTCGCCCTCGCGGATCTCCGCCAGCAGGAAGGCATCGCCGCGGAGGATGCGCTTTTCGAGCCGCATGTAGTGGGAGCGCACCACGAATGAGTCGCTCCGGGCCCAGCGGCGCGTGACGACGCCCCGCTCCGTCCGCGGCTTATCGAGAAAGTCGAGCAACGACTGGATCGCCTGGAAACCGAAGAGGACCGCCAGGATGGTGAGCACGGTTACCAGTACCCACGTCGAGTCGTATTTGCGGTCCATGAAGAGGATGTCGGCGGTGTAGAACACGGCGCCGGCCAGCGCGGCAAGGAAGAGCGGCATCCAGATGATGACCGAGCGCAGCAGCTTGCCCCGCGCCGAGCGCAGGCGCACCTGCTTCTGGACCTCCGGGTCATCGTGCCAGCTCATGGGAGCCGGATCTCCGCGCCCACCTGGAGGGTATTGGGTTCGAGCCCGGGGTTGAGCGCGACAATCGCTTCGACCGTGGTGCCGTGCTCCGCGGCGATGGAAGAGAGCGTATCGCCCGACCGGACGACGTACGTCCGGGGGCCGGCTGCCGGCGTGGCGGACGCCGTGGGCGACCCCGCGGGCGACGGCGATGCTGCCGGCGATGGCGAAGCGCCCGGCGTGGCAGCGGCCGTGGTGGTGGCCGCGGGGGTGCGGGTGACGGGCGGCGTCGGGGTCGCGGTCGCGCTCACGGCCGCCGTATTCGTGGGAACAACCCGGACCACGCCGTTATCCGTGGCGCGCTCGGGCGGGCGCAGGACGAGGAAGAGGGCCACAAGCGAGGCGATGACCAGGGTGAGCACCGAACCGCGGTACACCAGCGCGCTGGGGGTGGCCGATTCGGGCGACATGCAGCGCAGGCAGACGTCGTCGCCATGTTCGGCGCAGTAGAGCCGGCCACAGGTTGGGCATTCGGCTTCGGCCGGGCGGTTGCAGTAGTGGCAGTTCGGTTCGGGCATGTGTGTACCGCAAGGGTAACGGGAGCGGAGAAAGAGGGAAGATCAGGCTGGTTCGATCGTGGCCGTCAGGCCGGCCGATTCCAGGCAGTTGCGGTAGTGTTCGGCCGTCTCCTTCGGGCATTCGATGACGGTGGCCTGGCCGTGGGTGTGGGCCGTCCACATGATCTGCCCGGCCTCTTCAAGCGTAAGGGCCGGCACGCAGCGCAGGAGCGTGCGGACCACGTGGTCCATGCTGTTGTGGTCGTCGTTGTGGAGGATGACGCGGTAGGGCGGGAGGAGCCGCTTCAGGGTTTCCTCGTCGACCGCGGTACCGGGGCTGGAGGCGGGTGCTGCGCTCACGCTGCACAGGATAGCGGGGAAGGTTTGGATGCTCTCTGCGAGCAATCCGGGAAGTAGGGGGTTGCCCTGAGAGACGTGTTAACCGCCCCCGGGGAACATTCGCCCAATTCCCGCGGAAGTGACGGCGATGTTCGAAAGCAGCAGGCCCGCCCACCGGGCCCTTCCCCACGATCACGAGACGCGCCGCCTCGCCATCACCACGCTCGCCTGCCGGGCCATCGCCCAGAAGCGTGAGGTGCAGCTGAATGATGTGCTCGGCCCGGAGGGTTCCGACCTGCTTTCGGACCTGATGGCCACGCTCGCCAACGAGACCTCGGCCCAGCTCATGCTCACGGAGCGGCTGCTCGGGCTGGGCTGGTCATGGCAGGCCGTGCTCGAGGCGGTCTGGTACAACGAGGATTCGCTGCGCGAGGCGGCGGCCTCCGAATAGCCGCTTGCCCCCGGGAGCGCGAACCACGGCCCCGGGGATGCCGCTCAATCGACGGCGTGGCTCTTCACGAGGATGACTGGCACGCCGGCGAGCTTGACCACCCCGAGCGCGGTGCTCCCCGCGACCAGGTGGCGGCGGGCGCTGTGGCCGTGGGTGGCCGAAGCGATGGCGTCGGCGCCCACATCGGCGGCGGCGCCGGCGATCGCGGTATCGATCCCGGCCCCGGGCGGGACGACCCGCACCATGGCAGTGGCCGGGACGCCGGCGGGGATGCGTTCGAGCAGCGGGCGAAGGTCGAGCATGCCGCGGGCCTCGGCCTCGGCCTCGGGTTCGAGCGCCTTCATCACCACGACCTGGAGCAGGGTCACCTTTGTCTTGCCGGGCGAAAGGATTTCGCCGAGCCCCGGGATGACGCTGCGTGAATCGGGCGAGCCATCGGATGTCACCAGCAGGTGGTAGGGCCCGGTGTGACCGGGGGCCGGGGGGCAGCCGCCGAGGGTCATCACGGGCAGGTCGGCCCGGGAGATGACGCCCATGGTGACGCTGCCGAGGAGGGCGTGGCGGATGGCGCCGGTGCCGCGCGAATCCATCGCGAGCAGGGTCGCCTCGAGCTCGTCGGCGGCCCGGTGGATGGCCGAGGGGATATCCTCGCCCCACTTCCGCCCGGCGATGGAGATATCGCCGGCGATGCCGCGCGCTGCCAGCACTTCGCGCAGTTCGGCTGTCCAGCGCTCACGAACGCGCGCGGTCGCCTCTTCGAGGGTCGGCGCGACCTCCTTCGATGCGTCGGTGCGCGGATCGAGCACGCGCATCAGCACCAGTCCGGCGCCGAGGGCGGTGGCGAAGCGGGCCGCATGGGGAAGGACGCAGAGCGAGCGCTCGGAGCCGTCGGTGGTGACGAGGATCTTCATGGCCCTATTTCACCATGGCCCGCGGCCGCCCGCGACGGGCGAGCGGCCCCTTGCGGGCGGCCGGATGGAGGGCGCCGCTCACGGGAGGGGTTCCTGTTCGCCCGGCGGCAGGCCCACGTCGAACACATTCAGCGTCATCGAGACCAGGCAGTAGTAGCCCGCGATCCCCACGAGCTCGACGAGGCCGCGCTCGCCGAGCGCAGCGAGCGCCCGGTCGTAGGTGGCCTGGTCGACGCGGTTGGTGGCGAAGTACTCGGTCAGCAGGGCGTGGACGGCGCGCTGTGCCTCGTTGCGGAAGGCGGGCGCGGCGCCCGTGCGAACGGCCTCGATGATGTCTTCCGGGAGGCCGGCTTCCCGTGCGAGGCGGGCGTGCGCCCAGAATTCGAACTGCGCCTTCCAGTGCCTGCCAGTCAGGAGGATGGCGAACTCGGAGAGGTCGCGCGGGAGGCTGGTGCCAAAGCGGCAGTACTCGCCGAGCTTTTGGGCGCGGTCGGCCAGCCCGGGAGCGCGGAGCCAGGCCTCGAAGGGGCCACGCAGCCCGCCGCGCGGCCCGCTGATGATGGCGTCGGCGACGGTCCGCTGGGCGGGCGACAGGTCTTCGAGGTGAAGGGGGGCGAGGCGTGCCATGCTCTCTCCTGGCTGAACGGGCTGGCGTAGTAATGCGGCACGGGGCGACGGGTGTCCAGCGGGCCCCCGTTCGTTGACATCGCGGGTGGCTCAAGTACGATCCGTGGGTACCACTTGATTAAGGATATGCAGGGGCGGGCCGGCGACGGCTCCGCCTTTCGTTTCACCACGGAATCTATGACACACGAAGTCGCGCGCCGCCTCTCCATCAGCGTTCAGCCAGTCCCCAAGCAGGATCCCGAAGCCCGCAAGCGAAACTTCGACGAGACGTACATCGGGTTCGACCTGAACGCGGCGAAGATCGAGGCATCGCGCTGCATCCAGTGCCCCTCGGCGCCGTGCCAGGAAGCGTGCCCGGTGAACAATGACATCCCGGGCGCGTTCGCCCTCCTCGAAGTGGGCGACATCCTCGGCGCGGCGAACAAGTTCCGGGAGACGAGCAACCTGCCCGAGATGTGCGGGCGGCTCTGCCCCCAGGAGAAGCTGTGCGAGGGGGCGTGCGTGGTGGGCTTCGCCATCCGGCCGGGTGGGCAGAAAGAGCCACCGGTCACCATCGGCAAGCTCGAAGCGTTCTGCACCGATTACCAGCGGCAGCAGCTGGGGGGCTACCCCATGCCCCGCTACCTGCCCGAGCCGACGGGGCGGCGGGTGGCCGTCATCGGCTCCGGGCCCGCCGGCCTGGCCGTGGCCGAGCAGCTGGCGATGCAGGGCCACGCGGTGACGGTCTACGAATTCTGGCCCGAACCGGGCGGCGTCCTGGTGTACGGCATCCCGAACTTCAAGATGCGCAAGAACATCGTCGATGAGTACATCGCGCACCTCGAAGCGCTCGGGGTGAAGTTCGTGTGCAACACGTACGTCGGCAAGGATGTGACCATCGACGGCCTCTTCGATTCGGGGTTCGACGCGGTCTTCCTCGGGACGGGGGCCGGTGTCGGCAACCAGATGGAGATTGAGGGCGAGAACCTCCAGGGTGTGTACAGCGCGACCGAGTTCCTGGTGCGGGGCAACCTGGCGCCCGAGCAGTTGCCGGAACACTTCCGCGACCCGCTGCCGAAGCTGACGAACGTGGTGGTCATCGGCGGCGGCGATACCTCGATGGACTGTGTGCGCACGGCCGTCCGGCTGGGCGCCGAGAACGTGACCTGCGTGTACCGCCGCACCGAGGCGGAGATGCTGGGCCGCGGGGAGGAGCGCAAGAATGCGCGCGAAGAGGGCGTGGTGTTCGAGATGCTCACCCTGCCCACGCGCATCATCGGGGATGAATCGGGCCATGTGACCGCGGTCGAGTGCCAGCGCATGGAGCTGGGCGAGCCGGACGAATCGGGCCGGCGGCGGCCCATCCCGGTGAAGGGGAGCGAGTTCATCATCCCCGCCGATGCGGTGGCCATCGCCATCGGCTATGGGGCCGACCCGGTGGTGCCGCAGACCACCAGCGGCCTGAAGGCCGACCGCAAGGCGCTGATCCAGGTCGACCGGCGCGGCCAGACGTCGCGGCCGGGCGTGTTCGCCGGGGGGGATAACGTGAACGGGGCCGACCTGGTGGTCACCGCACTGGCCGACGGCCGCCGGGCGGCGCGGGCCATCGACGAGTACCTGCGGACGCTGCCCCCGCCACGCAACCGGTAGGCCCGCCGGGCAGGAATTACACACGGTTTACACAGGCGGGCTGTGGACGGCCCCTTTGGCGTTCGACCTTCTTAAGTGAGAACACCAGGGGTTCACCCATGAACAAGCCGCCCATGCTGAGTGCGTTCCTGTTGCCCGCCTCGGAACAGAGCGAGCTGGGCTCGGTTGAGTCTTCGTTGCTGGTCCGGCTCATCCGGCCGGTGACGTTCGGCCTCTGGATCGTGGTCTTCTGCATCGAAGCGCAAACGCTGATCACCGGCAAGGGTTCGAACTTGCTGGTGATCGGGCTGGTCACGCTCCTCTTCGCCGGGGCCCACATCCAGTTCTGGTACGAGGAATCGGAGCAGGGCCGGCGCTTCCACCGGGCCCTGGACAAGATGCGCGGGCGGATCTACGAAGACGACGTGACCGGCCTGCCAAACAGCCGCCACTTCGTGTTCGAGTTGCGCCGCCAGATGATGCGCTCCGTGCGCAACGGCCGGGCGTTCTCGCTCGTGCTCACCGACTTCGGCAACTGGGACAGGGCGAAGGTTGCGGAGGATCGCTTCATGCCCGCTGTCGGGCGGGCGATGCGCCAGAGCCTGGGTGAGGGCGATTTCGTTGCCCACCTCCAGGGGCCGGTGTTCGCGGCGATCATTTCCGATGACGCCAACCAGACGGCCGCCGAGAAGGCCGATAACTTGCTGCCCGCGCTCGGGGCGTGCATCCCCCTGGAGCACGCCAGCCAGCTCTTCCCGGTCATCTCGCTGAGTGGCTACGAAGGCGAGCTGGAGGTGCGCGATTTCCTGCGGCGCGCGCAGCGCGACCTCGTGGCCGCGCGCTCCAGCGGTCCACGGATTATCGCGGGCGGCGGGGGTCAGCGGGTCACCGCGCGGCCGGCAGTCGCCTGAACAGAGTCTCCTCCACCGCTCCCCTGGTGAGAGTTCGCAAAGCCCGCCCGGTCTGGCCACCGGCGGGCTTTTCGCTTGGCGCTCCGGGCGCGGGGCAGCAAAAGAGGGTTTCCCGGTGTGGAGCGGACACAGCGCGGGAGAACCCTCGCGCTCAATCATGCACCACATGGCAGACGGTGTTAAGGGGGTCGCCGGTCCCAAACCCGGGGAAAGTAAACGGCGTCTTACGTGCGGGATTCAGCGGCGCATCGTCCACCAGGTGACCGCCGCCATCAGCACCAGCACCAGCGCCGCGAGGCGGAACCCGGACTCGTAGGCGGACTGGCTCGTGCCGATGAGGCCGATGGCGACCGGGCCGGAGGCGCGCGCGATGGCCACGAAGAGCGCCTGCAGCCCGATAACCCGGCCGAAGTATGGCCCGGCGAACCGCTCGGAGACGACGAGCGCGCGCAGGGGGTAGACGGCGCCGAACACCGCGCCGAAGACGGCGATGTAGACCCAGACCTGCCACCAGGCGCCAGCGACGCTCGCCAGCCAGGCGGCCACGCCGAGGAGGGCGAAGCAGACCGCAAGCAGCGTGGCGCTCGGCGCGCGGCCCGAAAGCATCGGCAGGATGAGCCGGGCGGGGAGGCTGACGATGCCGGTCAGGGCGATGGCGTTCGCCACGGCGGTTTCCTCGAAGCCGCGCGTTTCGAGCTGGGAGATCATGTGGAATGAGAACCCGCTGAAGGCCACGGTCGCCGCAACGAAGGCCAGGGTGAAGACCCAGAACCTGGCGTTCGCCTGGCGGAGGCCTTCGCGCGCCTCAGAGGCGAAGCGGCGCGGGGTCAGGCGGGGAGCGCCATCGACCCGTTCGATGGGCTCGTGGAGGAGGGCCGGGACGAGCGTGCCCACGGCAAGGAGGATGAGGCCAAGCACGGCCACCGCCTGGCGCCACCCCAGCTCGGAAACGAGGAAGCGGGTGAGCGGCGTGAAGATGGTGATCGAGATGCCGCTCAGAAGGGTGAGCACGCCGTAGGCGTGAGGCCGTTGCTCGGCGGCGAACCAGCGGTTCATGAGCACGTACACGGGTTCGTAGAAGGTGGCGGCCATGGCCGGGCCGAGCACCACGGCCATCACGAGGATGAGCTGCCAGGACTCCTGCACGGCGCCGAGCAGGGCCAGGCCAGTACAGCCGGTGACCGCACCGCCCGCCATCAGCCGGCGGGTGCCGAGCAGGTCGGCAATGGTGCCGGCGAAGATGCCGGCGGCGCCGGAGACCAGCAGGGCGAGCCCGAAGCCGAAGGAGACGGCCCCGGCCCCGAATTCGCCGCCGGGGCCGGACTTCGTGATGAGGACGCTGAAGGCGTAGGAGAGCGTGCCGTAGCTGGTGTTGATGAACATCGCGGCCGCGGCGACCTGCAGCCAGCGGCGGGAGAACGCGGCCTGCATGCCTGCGGAAAGGGTGAGTGACACCGTGTCATTCAAGCACGGCGCTACTCTCTATCGCAATTTTGCGATGACCTACTTGCCAGCAGCGGCAATGGAGGCTTCTCGAGTGGGGTTCAGCACCGGCACGTGAACCTCGAACAGGCGGGCGGCATAGACGGCGAGGCCGATGGCCAGGCCGGTGCCCATGAGCGGCGTGAAGATGCGCTTTGGCGCGGTCCAATCTCCGAGCAGGCCCACCACGAAACCCGCGATGCCCACGTTCACCAGGATAAACACGACCTGATCGACCCGGTTGCCGCGGGGGCCGATGGTTGCGGCCATGAGCATGGCGAAGAGCGAGTTGGTCATCAGACCAATAAACTGCGCGTGGTCGAGAGCGAGGAGGTTGTGGGCCGGGGCGCGATCGAAGTCGCCCTCGTAGCGGATGACCAGGTACTGGGCGAGGCCGATCACGAACGCCAGCGCCAACGCCGCCATGATCGCGTGACGCCCGGGGCTGGCCTCGAACAGCGAAACCGTGCGGAACTTTGGCCAGAGCCGCTTCAGGAAGATCCCTATCCCGGCAATCTGGAGGAGGATGGCGATCGGCGCGAGCGCGGTCACATCGAGGAGCATGCTCAGCATCAGCACGATGCCGCCCGCGAAAGGGAAGGCCATCTGAGTGACACCCAGGCGAGTCGCCCTGGGCGGGTTCGGGAAGAAGAACGCCCACTCGGCCATGGCGAGGCCCACCGGTACAAGGAACCCGACAACCATCGTCGCCGGGTGCGAGGCCTGGTCGCCGGGGAGCCAATTTTCGCCGGTGGCGAGTTCGAGGCCGAGGAGGATGCCCAGCACGCCGCCGATGATCGACGTCCCGAGCGCTGCCAGGAAGCCGACGTGCGGCACGCCGAGTTCCGTGAACGTCGCGCGGTAGATGACCCACGCCGTGAACCCCGCGATGACCAGGGTGGTTACCGTGCCGAGAATCGGGCGCCAGCTGCTGTAGGTGAGCGCGAAAGCCGCGACATAGCTGACGACCGCGAGAATGGCCGCGACGGTAAGGAGCCGCACCACTTGCCGTTCACGAGCGGAAACGGCCCTGCCTTCGGCGAAGAGCCAGAACGCCGCTGCGAAGACGCCGAGGGTCAGCCACCCCAGCGTCCCACCATGCACGTGTGAGAGGATTCTCCGCTGGTCGAAGTCGACCAGGTCGGTGCCGTTGAGGATGCCGATCCCGATGGTGTAGGCGAAGATCGCCATTGCCGCGAGCAGCAGGATGCGAATCTCCGGCCAGAGTGCCGGCCTGTCGAGATGAACTCGTGCCATGTGTGCTTTCCCCCACTGTCATGCCGTCGGCGCGGATACTAGGCTCCGCGCGGCGCATGGCACAAGGCGGGGGCGTGGGGCGGGGTGCCGGGCGGGCGAACGTATCCTCCATAAATCACGACATTCGCGTCCATAGACCACGCCATCCGTTCCGCCGATGCTTTAGGCACGAGGCCAACCCTCCGGGGTGGCCGGCCGAATCCGCCGGGCGGGGCGGAGCGGGGGACCCACTCCTGGGGTGAATCCTTCTGGTGCTCCGGAAGGACGGGCACTTCCGCCCGAACCCGTCAGCTCACCTCGCAGGCCACGGAAGCGAACCAACCGCTGAGGTCGATTCGTGCACGTTTCCGTGCCCGCGGCGCTGCCTGCCCCCCGGCGTGTCGCGCTCCCCACCGTGGCCGAAATCCGCACCAACGCCATCGCCGGCCTGGTGGCCGGCATCATCGCCCTGCCGCTCTCGATCGCCCTGGCGGTGGCTGTCGGGGTGCCGCCGATCGCGGGCCTGTACACGGCGGTATTCGCCGGCGCGGCCGCCTCGATCTTCGGCGGGTCGCGTTTCAACATCACCGGGCCCACCGCGGCCCTGGTCCCCCTCCTGAGCCACGTGGTGCTCGTCCACGGCCCCGCTGCCCTGCCGATGGTCGGGGTGATGGCCGGCGCGCTCTTGCTGGTGATGAGCCGGCTCAAGTTCGGCGCGCTGGTGCGCTACATGCCGGGCACCGTCATCATCGGGTTCACCGCGGGCATCGCGCTCTCGATCATCTTTGGCCAGGTCAACACCTTCCTCGCCGTTTCGGGTACTGACCCGAAGCTCGAGCACTTCCACGCGAAGACGTGGGACACCATCCAGCACCTGGGCACGGTGGGGTGGACGACACCGCTCGTCGGCATCGCTTCCCTGGTTGTCCTCATCCTCTCGCCGCGCATCCCGGTAGTGGGCAGAGTGCCTGCAGCGCTGGTCGCGGTGGTAGCGGTGACGGCGGCCACCTGGGGATTCGGCATCGAGACCCCGACGCTGGCCAGCAAGTACGGCGAGCTGCCCCGCGAGCTGCCGAAGCCTTCCCTCGGCTTCTGGGAGATGGGGATGTTCGTGGACCTGGTCCAGCCGGCCATCGCCATCGCGATTCTTGGCGCCGTCGAGTCGCTCTTGAGCGCGGTAGTCGCCGATGGGATGGCCTCGCAGCGGGTCCGCCACGACCCGAACGCGGAGCTGCGCGGGCAGGGCATCGCCAACCTGGTTGGGCCGGTATTCGGCGCCATCCCGGCCACGGCGGCCATTGCCCGCACCGCGGCAAGCATCCGTGCGGGCGCGAGCTCGCGCATGGCGGGGGTATTCCATTCGCTGACGGTGCTCCTGCTGACGCTGGTGCTCGGCCCGCTGGCGGGCCACATCCCGATGACCACGCTGGCCGCGGTGCTGTTCGTGACGGCCTGGCGGATCGCCGAGGTGCCCGAGGTTACGAAACTGATCCGCCGGGCCCCGCGCGAGGACCTGGTGGTCCTGCTCGCGACGATTTTCATCACGCTCTTCTTCGACCTGACGTATGCCATCGGCTTCGGTGTGCTGGCTTCGACGGTGCTGCTGGTGCGCCGGCTCGTGCGCGTGCCCGCGGCGGCGGCGATGCTGCCCGATGCGAACGGGCGGATTGCCCAGGTTTCGCCCGAGCTGGGCGACCTCATCAAGTCCCGGCCCGATATCGACTTCTTCACGGCCCAGGGGCTGCTTTCGTTCCACAGCGCCTCGGCGTTCGAATACCAGTTGCAGGGCGATGTGCAGCGGCCGCTCATCCTGCGGATGAAGGATGTGCACCACATCGATACCTCGGGGTTGCTCACGCTCGAAGGGATCATCGAGCACCGGCGCAACCACGGCGGCCGCATCATCCTGACGGCGATCCAGCCCGAGATCCGGCCGCTGCTGGAGCGGTTCGGCATCCTGGAATTGCTCGGGGCCGGCAACGTGTTCGAACACACGAAGTGCGCCATTGCCTCGATCGATAACCCGGGTTACCACCCGGAACGGGACGAGGCGGCCTGAGGCGAACAGCCGGGCGCCACGTCGCACAGCGCCCCACCCCGCACGACTGACACACAACTGTTAGGCACGTCGCAACTGCTTTCCTGTATCGTGTCACGTGCGGGCCATGGCCCGTGTTTTTCGTCCCCGCAACGCCTTCCAGTTCTTGAACCACCCGAGGAGCGCCGCCCTGGGCGATACCGACCTTTTCGTCACGCTCGCATTCGCGCTGGGCGCGGCCGGCATCGGCGCGCTGGGGGCGGCGTTCCTGCGCCAATCGCTGGTGCTGGGCTACATCGTGGCGGGGATGGTGATCGGGCCCAACACCCCGGGGTTCGTGGCCGACGTCGCGACCGTGGAGGAGATGGCCGATGTCGGCATCGTCTTCCTGATGTTCGCGATCGGGGTGCAACTGTCGTTTAGCGACTTGCGGCGCGTGGGGCGGGTCGCGGTGGCCGGCGGCGGGCTGCAGGTGGTGGCCACGATCGCGATCGTCTACGGGATCGGCATCGCCGTGGGGTTCGGCCGCCTCGAATCGCTGTTCTTTGGCGCCGTCATCTCCAACTCCTCCAGCACGGTGCTCTCGAAGGTGCTCTCCGAACGGGGCGACCTGGATTCGGTGCACGGCCGGATCAGCCTCGCCTGGTCGACCGTCCAGGACTTCAGCACGGTCGCCCTCGTCGTCATCCTGACCACGCTGGCGAACGGCTCGACCGAGACACTCGCGGTCGACCTGGCGAAGGCGCTGGGGCTGGCGGTGGCCTTCCTGGTGCTGGTGATCCCGCCGGGGCTGTTTCTCCTGCCCCGCTTCTTCGAGCGTGTCTCGGCCGTGGGCAACGTGGAGGTGTTCACCTTCGCGGCGGCGGGGGTGGCGCTCGGAGTCGCGTACCTGGCGGAAGTCTTCGGCATCTCGGTGGCACTCGGGGCGTTCGTCGGCGGCATCCTGGTGGGCCGTTCCGATGTCTCGCACGAGGTCGAAGGACGGCTGGGCCCGCTGCGGGACTTGTTCGCCGGGCTCTTCTTCGTCTCGGTCGGCATGCTGATCGACGTGGAGGTCGTGGTCGAGAACCTGTGGCTGGTCGCACTGACGGTGGCGCTCATCGTGGGGCTCAAGGGGACGATGTCGGGGCTCATCGCGCTCGCCTTCGGGTACCGGGGGCGGACGGCGGTGCTGACGGGGGCGATCCTGGCGCAGTCGGCAGAGTTCTCCTTCCTGCTGGCGCGCCTGGGGACGGACCTCAGTGCCATCTCATCCGATGTGTTCGGGCTCATGCTCGCGGGGGCGGCCGTCTCCACCGTCCTGGCGCCGGCGGTATTCGCGGCGGCGCAGCCGCTCGGGAGGCTGGTGGAGCGCCGGCTCCCGCTCCCGCCACTGGCCGAGCTGCCGGTGGACACCGCCAGCCCGTCCCTCGCCCGCCACGCGATCCTCTGCGGGTACGGGCGGGTGGGCCGGGTGGTGCACGAGGCGATCCGCCAGCAGGCGATCCCGGTCGTCGTCATCGAGCAGGATGCGGGCGCGGTTGCCGCGTTGCGCGAACAGGGCGTGCCGGTCCTCCAGGGCAGCGCCTCGAACCCGGTGATCCTGGAGCGCGCGGGGATCGAGCGCGCCCGCGTCCTGATTGCCGCCATCCCCGACCCGCTTTCGATCCGCCGCATCGTGGAGGTCGCCCGCGAGCGCAACCCGGAAATCGACATTGTGGTGCGCACGCACAGCCAATCGGAGCGGCGGCACATCGAAGCGCAGGGCGCGGACCAGGCGGTGGTTGGCGAGCTGGAACTGGCGATGGAGATGAGCCGCCACACGCTCCGCCGGTTTGGCGTGGCCGATGCCCCGGCGGAACTGCTGTTGCGTAAAGTACGGGCGCAGAGCCAGGACGGTTAGGAGGCATCCATGGCGCGCGTGGTGGTCGGGCTCGATGGTTCGGCGCAGTCGTTGCTCGCCCTGGAGCATGGGGGCAAATTTGCGCGGGCGTTCGCCCACGAGCTCGTCGGAATCCACGTGGTCGACCCGGTTGCGGAAGAGACCATCTCGCCGGGGAAGGGGCGGCTGCGGGTGGCGCGGCGCGCGGCCGAGCTGGAGCGCGAACTGGCGCCGGCGCTCGCGCGCGAGGGCGGCCGGATGCGGACGGTCTACCTGGAGGCGGGAGAGGACACCGGGCGCGCGCTCATCCGGGCTTCGGCCGAGGAGGGCGCGGCGATGCTCGCGCTGGCGACGCGCAGCAGCACGCGGCGGTGGAAGCGCTCGCTCCTGGGGAGCACGGCCCTGGGGATACTCGACCGGGACCACCTGCCGCTCTTGCTCACCGGCCCGGCGGCACGGGAGCCCCTGGGCCAGGAGGGGTACCGCATCCTGTTCCTTTCGGACGACGCGGTGGGTGCGGCAGCGCTCGCGCGGCTGCTGC
>CAYUVT010000050.1:0-16532 GCA_964448165.1 uncultured Anaerolineaceae bacterium
GTCCGTTGCCCGGCCCGCCCCCGGCCCCGGCCAGGTCCTGGCCCGCGTGCTCGCCTGCGGCATCTGCGGCTCCGATCTCCACGCCGCCAGGTACATGGACGACATGGTCGCTGCCTCCCGCATGAGCGGGAGCACCGCCATGGAGGCCCAGGACCCCCAGGCCGGCATTGTGATGGGCCACGAGTTCGTCGCCGAGGTCGTGGAGGCCGGTCCCGGCGCCGGCGAGTGGGCCCCCGGCACACGCGTCACCTCCATCCCCGTCCTCATCGACCCTGCCGCGCCGAATGGCATGGTGGCCCTGGGGTACAGCACCCAATACCCGGGCGCCTATAGCGAGTACGTCGTCATGAGCGCCCCGCTCCTCCTCAGGGTCCCCGATCCGGTGCCCGTGACCGTGGCGGCGACGACCGAGCCCTGCGCGGTTGGCCTCCACGCCGTCCGTGAGGCGCGCATGCAGCCTGGCGAAACGGCTGTCGTGATGGGCGCCGGCCCAATCGGGCTCATGACCCTCCTCTGGCTCAAGAAGGAAGGCGTGAAGCACGTTACCGTCTCCGAGTACGCTGCGCCCCGCCGCGCGCTTGCGAGCCGCCTTGGCGCCGACCTGGTGGTCAACCCGGCCGAGGAGGACCTGGCTGCTGCCGTGGAGCGCGCGAACGGCGCCCCGGCCCCGGTCGTGTTCGAATGCGTCGGAGTCGAAGGCACCCTCCAGCAGGCCATGCAGCTCGTCTCGCGGACGGGCCGCGTGGTGGTCGTTGGCGTGTGCATGAAGGAAGACCGGATCTTCCCGATGGTCGGCATCAATAAGCAGCTCACGCTCCAGTTCGTGCTCGGCTACACGCCGGCGGAATACGCCGAAGCGCTGGCGGCGCTCGCCGATGGCAGCATCGACACGTCGCCGATGATCACGCGCACCGTCACTCTCGATGAGCTCCCTGCCGCCTTCGAAGCGCTCGCCGACCCCCACGACTGCAAGGTGGTGGTGCTTCCCCACTCCTGAGGCCCAGCCGCCACGAGCGGATCACCTGTAGTCTTTACGCGTTGGAAGATTTCTCCCTGCTGACGTCCATCGCGACGGCGCTCGGCCTTGCCGTCGCGGGCGGGATTCTCGCGCGCCTCGCGGGCATTTCGCCCATCGTCGGCTACCTCGCGGCTGGCCTGGTCATCTCCCCGTTTACGCCCGGATACGACGCCGACGCCGAAGCCATAGAGGAACTCGCGAACCTCGGCGTCATCTTCCTCATGTTCGGTGTCGGTCTCCACTTCAACCTGGCCGACCTGTTCACCGTCCGCCGCATCGCGATTCCCGGGGCGCTCATCCAGGTCACGTTGGCCACTGCCGCCGGGGCTGCGCTCGGCCTGGCGTTCGGCTTGCCGGGGCGGGAGTCGCTTGCCCTGGGCCTCGCCGTCAGCATCGCCTCCACGGTCGTCCTCATCCGCTCAGTCGAAGACCGCGGCCTTATGGGCACCGTCCATGCGCGAGTCGCCATTGGCTGGCTCATCGCACAGGACCTGCTGACCATCATCACCCTGGCCATGCTCCCCACGCTGGAGCCGGGCCATGAAGGGGATTTCTGGCGCAACCTGGCGCTCGCCGTGGTGAAAGCGGCCGTCTTCGTCAGCATCATGCTCGTCTTCGGGGCGCGGTTGTTGCCCAGGCTGCTCTCGCTCGTGGCGCGCACCGGCAGCCGCGAGCTCTTCATCCTCGCCTTCGTCGCCGCCGCCCTGGGCATCGCCACCAGCGCCGCCGCGTTCGGGCTATCCGTCGCGCTCGGCGCGTTCGTGGCGGGCGTCGTGGTATCGGAAACCGAGACCAGCCACCAGGTGGCTGCCGACGTGGTGCCCCTGCGCGACGCCTTCGCCGTCCTGTTCTTCGTCTCGGTGGGGATGCTCGTCGACCCGGAACTCATCCTCGAAAACCTCGACCTCTACCTGGCGGTCACGCTGCTCGTGCTCTTCGGCAATGCCGCCATCGCCTTCCTCACCGCGGCCGTTTTCCCCTACCCGGCTCGCACCGCGCTCGTGGTTGGCGCAGGCCTGGCCCAGCTCGGCGAGTTCTCGTTCATCATCGCCGATGAATCGCTGGGCAGCGGCCTGATGACTCCGGTCACCTACAACGTGATCCTGGCGGCCGCTGCGACTTCGATCGTCGTCAATCCCCTCGCCTTCCGCTCGCTGCCCGTTGTCGAAGCTGCCCTGCACCGGGCCGGCCCGGTGTGGCGGTTCATCAACCGCCAGGGCGAACTCCCGCAGCCCCGCCTTCCCCAATCCGGGCATGTGGTCATCATCGGTTACGGGCGCGTCGGCGAGCTCACCGGGCACGCCCTCGCCCAGGTGGGCGCGCCCTTCACCGTCATCGAGGCCGACCTCGAACGCGCGCGCCGCCTGAATGCCGCGGGCATCCCCACCATCTGGGGCGACGCGGGCCGCCACGAAGTCCTCGAACGGGCAGAACTCGAGCACGCCCGCGCTGTGGTCGTGACCGTGCCCGATGAGAGCACCGCCCTCGTCGCGGTCGCGGCCACCCGCGCCATTGCGCCGGGCGTGCCTATCCTTGTCCGCGCGCGCACCGGTGGCGAAATCCATGTGCTGCGCGGGCTTGGCGCCACGGAGGTGGTCGTCCCGGAGTTCGAGGGAGGACTCGAGCTCATGCGCCAGACCTTCGTCGCCCTGGGATTCGATGCCGAAGAGGCGCTCCACCTCTCGGATGCGGTCCGCGATATCCACTATGCCGCCGCCGAGCACGACCACCCGGCGTGACCTTCCCAAACGGCAGGAGCCCGGCCATTTGGCCGGGCTCCCGGTGCGGTGCTCGCGAAAGAAAACTACTCGATCTCGACGGTTGCGCCGGCTTCTGCCAGCTTCGCCTTGATCGACTCGGCCTCTTCCTTGCCGATGCCTTCCTTGACCTTGGTCGGAGCGGCCTCCACGAGGTCCTTCGCTTCCTTCAGGCCAAGGCCGCTGACGACCTCGCGGATCGCCTTGATGACGTTGATCTTGTTGTCGCCAAAGCTCTTGAGGACGACGTTGAATTCCGTCTTCTCCTCCTCGGCGGCCGCGGGAGCAGCCCCGCCGGGTGCCGGAGCGGCGCCAGCCGCCATCATCATCGGCGCCGCGGCAGTGATCCCGAACTCGTCTTCGATCGCCTTGTTCAGGTCGCGCAGTTCGAGCAGGGTCATCCCCTTGATGATTTCCAGGGCCTCTTCAACTTTGGTTGCCATCAGTTCTCTCCTGTGTGCGTTTCGTGGCCTTCCGCCTCTACAGGCTGGCCGGGGTGGTTCAGGCGCTCGCTTCGAGCTGGTTCGCCCGCGCGTCGATCAGGCCGGCAAAGGTCCGCATGGTCGATTGCATCAGCCCGGCGAAGTTGTACAGCGGGCTCTGCAGCTTGCTCACCACGTCGGCGATCATTTGCTCTTTCGAAGGCATCGTCGCCAGGCTCTCAACCTCGGCGCGGCTGAGGACCTTGCCCTCAAGCCATCCGCCGTGGATCTCGATGTTCAGACGCCTGGCGCGCAGGTGCTCGGTGAGGGCCTTCACGGGCGCGATCGGGTCGTCGAACCCGATCGCCAGGGCGGTTGGCCCCTGCACGATCTCTGCCATCTCCTCGCGGCCCGCCTCTTTGGCAGCCATCTGGGCGAGGGTGTTCTTCACGATGTTCACCTGGGCCCCGGTGGGGCGCAGCGCGCGCCGGAGCTCGGTGATCTGGGCGACGGTCAGCCCACGATAGTCAGCGCTGATCGCGATCGAGGCCCGCTCCATGCGGTCCTTGATCTCGGCGAGCATCGCGACTTTCCGTGGAGTCGGCATGGGCGTCCTCCAAATCCTGCGAATGGGGCCATGGGGTCCACACGGCCCGGGGCGGCGAGCCCGGAAACCGAAAAATCCCTGCCGCCGGGGCAGGGATCGCAACACGATGCGCGCTACGCGCACGCACCAGGTACTCTCTGCCTCGGCAGGCGCCTTACGGCTTATCCCCCCGCCACCTGGCGGTTCGCATTGGGACCTGCGGTCTCTGGCTCTTCGATTGACTGCAAGCAGCATAGGCCACATTTCCCGACCGGGCAAAATCGCCGGTCCCCTCCCGCCGCGCCGCGTCACCCCGTAAGCTACCGATATGCTCGAACTGACACGACGACTCCTCGCTGCCGCCGAAGGTGGCGAGCCCGTTGTCCTTGCATCGATCCTCGAACCCGGCCCCCGCTCCCTCACCCCCGGCGCCCGGCTCCTGGTTGAGCGCTCTGGCACGCGCATGGGCTCGCTCGGCGATGCACGCCTTGATGACCTGGTTGCCGCGTATGCCGCCAGCGCCTTCGACCGGCACGCAGCCGGGACGGTCTACCTCGGGCCCGCTGGCCTGAGCGAGCGGACCGTCCGCGGTGCGACCTCGATTTACATCGAGGTCGTCGAGTCGAAGCCCGTGTTTCTCGTGGTTGGGGCCGGCCACATCGGCCGGGCGCTCGCCAAACTCGCCGACTTCCTGGACTTCTACGTCGTCGTCCTCGATGACCGCGAAGACTTTGCCAGCCCCGAGCGGCTCCCCGAGGCGGACGAGGTCATCTGCGACGATTTCGAAGCGGCTCTCGAGCGCTTCCCAATCGATTCGAACACCTCCATCGTCCTGGTCACGCGCGGGCACCGGCAGGATGAGCTCTCCCTGCGGAAATGCGTGGGCAGGGGCGCTGGATACCTGGGCATGATTGGTTCGAAGCGCCGCACGCGCACTGTCCTCCAGCACCTCCGCGATGAGGGCTTCGATCAGACCGGCCTGGACCTCGTGCGTACGCCGATTGGGCTCGATATCGGCGCCGAAACGCCGGAGGAAATCGCGATCAGCATCATGGCCGAGGTCATCATGACCCGGAGGGGCGGCACCGGCGCCCCCATGTACCACCGCTAGCCTTACTCCATCGCCCCCGCGACGGCGCCCCGCCGAGCCAGTTCGGCACGCAGGTCCAGCATCGCGGTGTAGGTCGGCACCACAAAGACTTCGTCGCCCGGATGTGTTTCCGCCACGATCGCATCGAGCAACCGGACCGGTTCGTGCGTCACCGCGGCGGGAGCGGGCCATCCGGCATACTTGATCCGGACCGCCAGGTCTTCGGCCCGGTCGCCGCCGGTCCAGCAGCGCTCGACGGCGCCGGCAATGAGCTCGTGGTCGACATCCCAGATCCAGCTCACGTCCTGTCCATCGGCAAAGCGGTCGTTCAACAGGAGAGCGACGTTGAGCCGGCTCTCCCCCTTCGCCGCGATAGTGCGCAGGAGCAACAGCACCTGGTTCGCCCCCGCGGGATTCTTGGCAAGCAGCAGTCGCAACTTCCGGCCATCGAGCGCAACCACCTCCTGCCGCCCGAATGCCGCTCGCACGCGAGCAATCCCTGCCACGATCGCCGCATCCTCCAGTCCGAGCGCCCGGC
This sequence comes from uncultured Anaerolineaceae bacterium, assembly GCA_964448165.1. Taxonomy (GTDB): domain Bacteria; phylum Chloroflexota; class Dehalococcoidia; order Tepidiformales; family Tepidiformaceae; genus Amarobacter. The sequence goes on from CAYUVT010000050.1 coordinate 5,412, forward strand.
ACACGCCAATCGCTGCCAGCGCGTTGTACACGTTGTAGAGCCCCGTCAACGGCATTTCCACACGCCCGAGGCCCGCCACCTCGAACGAAGCCTCATCCAGCCCGAGTTCGATCGCCGAGGCGCTGGTGGCTGGCGCCGCACGCCTGCGCCCGCAACGCGCGCAGCTCCACCAGCCAACGTGAGCGAAGTACCGGCGCTCGTACACGTAGTCCCCACCGCAGCCGCACCAGCGCGCGTCGAAGGCGCCCCCCCGCGCCGTCGCAAACGCAGGGTCATCGAGCCCGAACCAGTGAATCGGCCCGCTCCACCCTACCGCCAGTTCGGCCACCGATGGGTCGTCGGCGTTCAGGACCAGTGTGGCGTCGCGGGGCGTCCGCTCCAGCGCCTTCCGCCACAGACCGGCCACCGTATCGACCTCGCCGTAGCGGTCCAACTGGTCGCGGAAGAGGTTCGTGAAGGCGATGACGTCTGGCGCGAGGGCGTCGGCCGCGGGCGGGAGCGTCGCCTCGTCGGTTTCGAAGAGCCCGGCGGTGGCGGCCGCCCCGGGAATGCCGCCAGCGAAGTCTGTGTGCGAGAGGAGCGTGCTTGCGATTCCCCGCATCAGGTTGCTGCCCTCGCGGTTGTGGATATACGGCCGCCCCGCTGCCTCCAGCACCTCGGCCACGATCCGGCTGGTGGTGGTCTTTCCGTTTGTCCCCGTGATGAGCACGCGGCCGCCGCCCAGGCTCCGCCCCAGGTCGCGCACCAGCACGGGATGGATGCGTTCCGCGATCAGGCCTGGCAGTGCGGTCCCGCCGCCGCGGCGAAGCACTCGCGTGGCCAAAGCGGCGCCCCTCCCGGCGTTCACCGCCAGCGCGAGCCGAAGCCGGTTCATTCGCCCATCATGCGGCCCGGGGTCCACTCAATCCAAGCTCAGGCGCGTGCTGGCCCGAGCAAGCCCGCCTGCCGCAACACGCCCAGGATCCGGTCACGGGCGACCACCCCGATAACACGCCCATCATCGACCACCGGCATGTGCAGCAGTTCCTCGGTCTCCATTTCGAGCAGGACATCAGAGATGAGCCGGTCGCGAGCGGTTGCCCGCAGGCGCGCGCTGGGGACCATGGCTTCCCAGGCAGTCACCCGGTCCCAGTGCTCTTCCGGGATTTCGCGCATCTGGTAGCCGCTGAGAATCCCGGCCAGCTTTCCATGGTCCTGGACGAAGTAGCAGACACGCGGGTTCAGTTCGAGCACGCCGCGAGCGAGCGACCCCACCGAGAGGTCCCCCGCGACGACCGGCGGATCGCGGTGCATCAGGTCTTCGGCCCGGTATCGCTGGAGTTCGCGCACCAGCCGGTTCTGTTGCAGGCTCTGGCGCGCCGCGTTCTCCAGGAACAGCCCGATGAGCATCAGCCATGCTCCGCTCCCGGCGTCCCGCGCCACCAGGACGTCCTGTCCGAGTACGCCGAGCAGACCGAGGCTGATCATGGCCAGCGCGAACCCCCGGCCAGTCCATGCCGCAATCCCGGTTGCCCGGTTGTAGTTCCCGGTCACCAGCCAGATGGCCGCCCGGAAGACGCGCCCGCCGTCCATCGGAAATGCGGGCAGCAGGTTAAACAGTCCCAGGATCACATTCATGATCGCCAGCCACACCAGCACGTAATCCACGGGCCGGTGGCCATGCGCGCCCAGCAGCCACCAGGTGCCAACGAACAGTCCGCCAAGCGCAAGGCTCGTGAGCGGCCCTGCGAGCGCCATTAACAGCTCGTGCAGCGGGCGGGCAGCCTCGCGCGTGATCTGTGCCACCCCGCCGAAGACGAAGAGCGTGATGCTCTTCACCGGGATCTTGAACGCTTTCGCCACCACGCTATGCCCGAGTTCGTGCAGGACGATCGAAGCGAAGAACACCAGCACGCTCGCCGCCGCCATCGTGTAGTGCGTAAGCCGGCCGGCATCCTCCAGTGCGCTCGGGTAGAACTGCGTCGCCAGGAACCAGGTGGTAATCCCGAACAACAGGAACCAGCTCGGGTTTACCAGCACCGGGATGCCAAGCAGCGAGCCCAGCCGGATGTTCCGCATTCCCATGGCTCCAACTTTACGCCGTGCCGGGTAAAGGCCGCTGTCAGCCCGGGGGACTGGCCGGGGGCTTACCCCTGGTTCTTGCGCGCGGGTGGCGCCGGCGGGTTGTCCTCATCCTCCACCACCGCTTCCCATGCCAGGTAGAAGTAGAAGAGCCCGAGCAGGATCGGGACCAGGAACGCCGGGTGGCCACTTTCGAACAGTCCCCACAGTCCGCCGATGGTCATGAACATCAGCGCCCCGACGTAGACAAGGAATGCCCCCCAACTGAAACCAAGCGGCAACATGATTCGCTCCTTGTGGCCGCATCGTAGCGCGCCCTTCGGCAGCTCACATCCATTGATCAGGGTGAATTCCGTTAGAACTTCCGACAGCAGCCGTCACCACGCGGTTGCGTCCCGCCTCGCGCACCGGCAAGCTTCCCGCCACCACCTTCCGGGGAACGCTCATGCCCTCCGATTCGCCGCGGGTTTCCATCCAGGAGAACGTCCTCATCGACACCGTCGAGGGCCGCGAGCTCCGTTACGACATTTTCACCCCGCCAGGCGCGCCACGGAATGCCCCGGGAGTGCTCCTCATCCATGGTGGCGCCTGGCTCCAGGGCGAACCGGCGCAGCTCCGTGGCTATGGCATCTTCCTCGGGCGGCTCGGCTATGTCTGCGTCTCGGCCGCCTACCGGCTCTCTGGCGAGGCGAAGTGGCCGGCACAGCTCCACGATGTGAAAGCCGCCCTTCGCTGGATGCGCGCCAATGCGGCCACGCTCGGCGTCGACCCCTCGCGCATCGCGGTGCACGGCAATTCCGCCGGCGCGCACCTCGCCCTCATGCTCGCGGCCACGCAAAACCAGCCTGAATTCGAGGGAAACGGCATCCACCCCGGGATCGATACCTCGGTCCGCGCCTGCATCGCGATCTATCCGCCGGTCGAGCTTGCGATGCGCTCCCTTGCCGACGCCGTGGGCCAGCTGATGGGCCCCGGCGCATCTCCCGCGGATTACCGGGCCGCCAGCCCCCTGAGCTACGCCCACCGCGACTTCCCCCCGACCATGCTCATCCACGGCACGAAGGATGAGCTCGTCCCCTGGCGGGCCAGCCTCCAGATGTACGAAGCGCTCGAACAGGCCGGCGCCCGTGCCGAGCTCCACCTCTACGAGGGGCTCCCCCACGCCTTCGATGCCAATTCCGCCTACTCGCGTGGCATCGCCGACCTCATCCACCTGTTCCTCCAGCGAAACATGCCCGCCGCCGCCGTGGCCGACGCTGCAGGAGGCTCCTGAGCGGGCCGGCAGACCCCGCTCCATCCCCCTTTTTACGAACGTTTTACAGCCACGTGGCAACCACCATGCACCGGCCAGCGTTTCTCTTGGTGCGTGTATTCGCACCGATTGCTACGGTAACTACCACGCGCACCGCTGTCACAGTGCGGGAGGAACAATGAGCTGGTTTCATCGAAGGGTTCTCGCGGTCGCGGCCATGTGCCTGGGCCTCGCCGCGATATTCGGCGCCACGCTTGGCATGGCCGTCGCGAAGCACAGCAGCACCGTCGGTGGTGTCTGCGCTGGTGGCTCTCCGGGCTGCAACATCCACTACGTTGGTGTCGTGAAGTCGGGCGCGGTCAGCCCGGCCAAGTTCACTGAATGCCTGCCATCCGGCTCCTGGACCGCCATTTACACCTGGGATGGTCCCAACCAGCAGTGGCTCCACTACTTCAACACCACCGGTACCGGTGTTCCCACCTACGTGAACGACACCTCGGCCGGCGGCATCTCTACCATCCCCGGGTTCTCGGGCGTGGTCCTGGTCATGAAGCTCGGGACGCCCATCCAGCAGGTGACGCTCCTCGACGCCAGCAACGAGACCTGCTAACCGCCCATTCGCGTGCCACCTCTTCCGAAGCCCCGTCCCGCCGGACCGGGGCTTCGGCGTTTCCGCGGCGATGTGCGTTACCTTCCCCGGCGCCGCTGCGCCAGTCCCGCCACGGTGCTCAGGCCGATGGGGCCAGCCTCGTCATAGAGGCGGCACTCGCCGACGCAGACCCCCTCGGCGCTCCCGTGTTCGACGACATCGAAGCCCACCCACTCCGTTTGCGGCAAGCGATACAGGTAGAGCGTGATATCCACGTTGATGTACCCCAGCCCGTGAGAACCCGAGTTGGCCAGCGGGCTCGCGAAATCGCAGGCGAGCGCTACCCGCTGGAATGGCGTGAGCTCGCGCCCGGCGACGAGCGGCCGCACCTCGCGCATCCACACTCGCTTGCGGCCAACGCTTCCGAAGGCTCGCCCGAGCGACCGTGTCTCCCACATCGGTTTCCAGTCTCCCTGGACCTGTGCCGGGAATTCCTCCGGCTTGATCGCGTCCGGGAGTGGCATGTCCCATGGCCCGGGGCGCCAAACCTCTCCCTCTGGCTCGTCGCCGCGGCGCAGCAACACCCCGCTCGCCCGCCCCACAGAGACCCCGCCGGCAAACGCTTCCGCATCGATCACCCGGATGCGGCCGCCTTCCCGTGCAACTTCCGTGCGCACCTCGATGGGCACGAACGTGGGCAGTCGCCACAGGTCCACCGTCATCCGGGCGAACTGGAGGTCGGGCTCACCATGCAGCCGCTCCATCTCGGCCCCCAGCAGCCCCGCGATCACCCGCCCGTGGAGCGAATTCGGATCCCACGGGCCGCGACAGACCCGGTTTGGAATGTAACGGTCGCCATCAACTGAAAAGAATGCATCGTCGGACATTGCGCCCGATCATGCCCGCGCCCGTTCGAACGGGCCACCGCTACTTCGGCGTGCTCAGGACTTCCGGGCCCGTTGGCCGGTCGCCGGTGGCCCCGTCGGGCTCGATGGTCACGAACATCCGCGTCATGTCCGTCGGCAACTCCGGCAGCTCCACGAAGAGGTCGCCCTCCTTGCCCACGAAATCTGTCGCCGATCGCTCGCCAAATGGTCCCTCGCTCCAGACCTGGTAGTGGTGGTCCGCTGGCGCAGGGGGCAGCCCGGTGAAGCGCGCCACGCCACTCTTGAAGTCTGACGAGACATAAATGACACCCCGGGCGCCGTCACCCTGCAGCGGCAGTTCGAGCGCCCGGGCCCGCAACTCCCGCGCGTAGCGGTCGGCCTCGTCCTCAGCGCTGATCCAGCCGTTCACCGCGACAGCGAGGCCAACCGCGAGAACGAGCACCGCGGCCGCCGAGGCCAGCGCCAGCGTCCGCCAGTGCCGGGGGACGCCCTGCGTCCGCTCGACGGTTCGAAGCGCGGGCCGGGAAGGTTCGCGCGCGGCGGCGATGCGCGCGGCCACGCCAGCGGCGATCCGTTCGGCGCCGCCGGCGGCCAGCGCCACCGGCTCCACGGCCACCGCGAGCGCGTCACCAGCCTGCAGGTACACCTGCAGTTCCGCCCGGCATTCAGCGCACTGTTCGATATGCGCGCGCACGGCAGCTGCCTCATCCGGTTCGAGGAGGTCGATCGCGAAATCAGCCAACAGCTCGCTTGCCTGCTCGTGTTTCATGGTTCCAGCGCCTCGCGCATCGGGGTCAACGAATCCCTGAGCTTCTGCAGGCCAAGCCGAAGCCGGCTGCGAACGGTTCCTTCGGGGAGACCGAGCTCGCGAGCCACGTCGACTGGCCGCTTACCCTGGTAGTACGTCCTCACCACCACGTCCTGCTGTTCCCGGGGCAATTCCTCGATCGCCCGCCGTACCTCTCCCCCGGCGAGGCCGCCAAGGACGGCCTGCCAGGTATCATCCGGGTCCCTCAACGCATATACGGCCGGGGTATCGTCGATCGATCGTTCGCGTGCGCGAGCACGCTTACGCAGCGCGTCGATCGCCTGGTTGCGCACCACCGAGAGGATCCAGCTCCGTTCCGTCCCTTTCGATGGGTCGAACAGGTGCGCGCGCTGCCAGACGCGCAGGAACGCATCCTGCACGGCCTCCTCGGCCAGTGCCGAATCCCGCAACACCTGCACAGCCGTCGCATAGGCGGGGCCCGTGTACTCGGCCACCACCGCATCGAAGGCGCTTGCTTCGCCTTCCCGAAACCGTAGGAACGCCGAGAGGGCCGGCGCGCTCAAGAAACGTCTCCCCGGCGATTGATCGATTCATGATCTCCAGTTCGTACATGCCACGAACGAGCCCGTTCGGCCGGCGGGCACGGACATTCCCTACTGGAGGAGTTCACCATGCTTGCGGCTCGCACGTCCAACCCATCAGCCAGGCTGTTGCTCCTGGCCGGGGCCGCCATCATCACCGCCCTCGCAGCCATCCTGGCAATCGCCCCGCGCGGCGCACACGCTGCCGATGCGGGCCGCGTGCGCATCATGCACGCCTCGCCCGATGCCCCCGCCGTCGACATCTTTGTCGATGGCACGAAGGCCGTCACCGCGCTTGCCTTCCCCAATACCACTCCTTACGTCACGCTCCCGGCCGGTGGCCACAACGTGAAGGTATTCGTCTCTCCGTCGAATGGTACCGGTTCGCCTGCGCTCGAGGCGAACCTCGAAATCGCCGCGGGCAAGGACTACACCGTCCTCGCCGTTGGCGAAGCCAGCAAGGGCACTCTCGGCCTCGAAGTGTTCGAGGACAACAACAGCACGCCCGCCGGCAACAATGCCCACATCCGCCTCATCCATGCTTCGCCCGATGCGCCGCCCGTGAACGTGGCCGTCAGCGGGACCAGCACCAACGTCTTCACCGGCGTGGCCTATCGAAGCTTCGGGCCGTACACCCCGGTGCCGGCTGGCACGTACAGCCTCGACGTCAAGGTGAATGCCACGGGCGCGACCGTGCTCACCATCCCCGGCCTCAAGCTCGAAGCCAGGACCGTGTACACGGCCGTCGCGGTCGGCTTCGCCGGCAGCGGCACGCTCAAGGTTGTCCCGCTGGTCGATGCCCCGGCGCCGGCCGCCCCGCGCGCCCCCGCCACCGGGAACACCATGACCGGGGAATCCAGCGCGATGCTGCCCGTGATGATCGTCGTTGGCGCGACGCTCGTCGCTGGCTCGGCCGGACTGGCATTTGCCGTGCGCCGCGCGCGCTAGGTCGGCGCTCTGTCCGTACTCACTGCCGGGGACAGGCTCCATGCCTGTCCCCGGCCTGTTTCTCCAGCCGGGACCATCCCGATGGCCCGGTACACGGGGGCGGGGAATCCATCGCGGAGCCGCATGCTGAGCACCCAGAGCGCCACAACACAGAGCACAAACAAAGCGCCGAGACCAGCGATGCTCAGCGCATCGAGCAGCGCCGAATCCGGCCCGGAACCGCTCAGGATCGCGTCTCCCGCCAGGGTGTAGTTCAGGAAGTTCCACAGCCCGTGGATGAGCACACCGGCCGGGTACCCGGCAAGGTACAGCGGCCGCCGGCGGAACAGCCCGTAGAAGCCCAGCGCCGAGAGTCCGCTCGCGATCGAATGCAGCGCCCCCGTGCCCGCCCGGCCCACCGCGAACAGCCACCATTGCTCGCCGATCTGCTGTTCGGTGAGTTCGTTGGGGTTGATGACGGTCAGGCTGTTCTGGAACGTTTCGAGGATGTTGAAGCCCGCGCCGGCCAGCGCCCCCCAGACGAAGCAACGCGCTGCTCCTCCTCTGCGGTAGAAGAAGAACGCCACCAGCATGCCCTTCCAGAACTCCTCGTTCAGCGGGGCCACGATCGAGAGCACGGAGAGGTCGAAGGCCACGCCCCATGCCCGTGGCACCGTGCTGAGGTTTTCGCCCACGTCCCAGGGGTCGCCATACCCCTTCGCGCTGATGAGCCATGCGCCCGCGAGCAGCAGGTAGAGTGTGTTCAGCACGGCCCCGATGGTGGTGGCGCCGACCGCCCCGTAAATGATCGCGCTCGTCCATTCCCGCCAGCTGAACGGCCACGCCCAGGCGTTGAAGCGGAGGTAGCGCTGGGAGACGAAGAGCGCGATGGCGAGGGAAGGAATGCTGACGATGAGCACGTTGGTGAACGGGAACAGCCACGGCAGCCGCTCCGGGTGATTCACCTGGAGCTGGCCGAGCCACACCAGGGCCGGGAAGGCAACCACCAGCGGCGCCCACAGCAGCGTACGTGTCCGCAACCGCATCGCCGTCGAAGCGGTGCCACCGAGCGCCGACGATGCCTGGTACACCAGCATCCCGCCAAGACTCAGGGTGACGATTGCGGTCCCCAGGAAGGCGTTGACCTGGAAGAGGCGGTCGCGCGGGCGGTCGTCCACATCGAGTAGCAGGGCCAGGGCGGCGAGGCCGTTGAGGAAGGCGAACGCTCCGACGACAACGGCGCCGCCAACGACGAGCGAGCGCCGCCTGCCCGTGGGACTACTCGCCTTCGAAGCGGGTGAGTGTGCCGGCCGAAACGACCCATCGGCCGGCCGCCCGCGTCATGATGTCGCGCAGCCGGTCCGGGTCGGCCGTGGTCACGAGGGTCTGCTGGAAGGTATCGATGTATTCGAGCACGCCCCGGCGGCGCCGCGCATCGAGCTCGCTCAACACGTCATCCAGCAGCACTACCGGGTCATCGCCCAGCGCGCGCCGCAGGTAGCTCGCCTCGGCCAGCCGCATTGAGAGGGCCGCCGTGCGCTGCTGTGCCCTCGAAGCGAAGGCGTCGGCCGCCATGCCATCGATTTCCACCAGCACGTCATCCCGGTGCGGCCCCACGAGCGTCGCCCCTGCCGCGACCTCCCGCTGGCGGAGGTTCTGGAGGGCCTTCAGCATGCGCGCCGTCCATTCGGTGTCATCGATCGGGGAGTCGGTCGAATCGAGTCCGCCGAGAGACGGCCGGTAGGTCAGCTGCAAGTCTTCGAGCCCGTCGCTCAGCCGTTCCATTTGCTGTTGTGCCTGCGGGACGATGTGGCCGAGCGCATCGGCCCGGGCCCAGAAGATCATGCCGCCGGCGTGTGCGAGCTCCTGGTCCCAGAAGTTCAGTTCCTGGGCCGAGGCCTCACGGTTCTGGATGCGCTTGAGCAGGCTGTTCCGCTGCTGGAGCACCTTGGCGTACTTTTGCATCGCCCGCAGGTATCCGCGGTCGACCTGTGAAATCATCATGTCCAGGTAGCGCCGCCGCATCAGGGGCGGGCCCGCCACGATCTCGATATCCAGTGTCGTGAACAGCACGGCGCAGAGCTGCCCAACCGCATCCGAGGCCTTCTTGGGCACACCATTCACCCGCACGCGCTTGCCCGCGCGGTGGTTCGCATCTGTCGTGCGGCCTACGATCGCCAGTTCCAGGGCAAGGTTCCCCGCCGAGCGCTCCACCTCGCACGATAGCCGCGCCACCGGGAAATCGCTGGGGATGATGTCCCTGCGCACCATGTCCGCATCGGTGCTCGCGCGGCTCGAACGCAGGGTCGAAAGCAGGTAAATCGCTTCGAGGAGGTTGCTCTTGCCCTGGGCGTTCTCGCCAATAAAGAGATTCAGCCCTTTTTCGAGGCGGACGCCGGTGCGCACGTAGTTGCGGTAGTTGGTGAGCTGCAAATCAAAGATGTACACGGTGCATGGGTAGTATAGCCGCCGCACTTTCCGTTGTGGCTTACTTTTTCCGTTTCGATACGAAACTCGCCCCGTGCTGGCACCCCTCGCGCCGCGCCGCGCGCCGTTGACCAGCCGGGAACTGCCCGGGCCGCCTGTAGCCGGCGGTTTCGCCTTTGCCACCCCAATCCGGCATACTGAAGCCCCAACGGCCCCTCCCCGTGGGCGCCATCCACATCCCATCCTCGGAATCGGAACGCACATGCCTCGTCATCCCAACGAAGTCCTCTTCGAGGGCGAAAAGCCCTTCCCCATCATCCCCACCTGCGAACACTTCGCCGGCACCGAGGAGCGCATCGCCAAGGCGCTCGAACTCCAGAACAAGATGGGCGGCGTCTTCGATATCACCATGGACTGCGAGGACGGTGCGCCCACTGGCGCCGAACGCCAGCACGCGGAAATGGTCGTACGCATGCAGAACAGCGACGCCAACCAGCACAACATGTCCGGCGTCCGCATCCACGACTACACCCACGACCACTGGAAAGCCGATGTCGACATCATCGTCGGTGGCGCTGGCGCCCGCATCGCCTACATCACCATCCCCAAGACCGTCCGGGCATCTGAACTCGCGGAGATGATCGACTACATCCGCAACACAACCGCGAAGGCCGGCGTCCGACGCGAAATCCCAATCCACGCCCTGGTCGAAACCCACGGCGCACTCCGCCAGGCATGGGAGATCGCCGGGCTGCCAAACGTCCAGGTGCTCGACTTCGGCCTCATGGACTTCGTCAGCGCGCACAACGGCGCCATCCCGGCGTTCGCCATGCGCTCACCCTACCAGTTCGACCACCGGCTCCTGTCCCGCGCCAAGGCCGAAATGGTCGCGGCAGCACTCGCCAACGGCGTCGTCCCCGCCCACAACGTGACCCTCGAACTGCGCGATACTGAGTTCATTTACAACGATGCCCGGCGGGCCCGCGAGGAGTTCGGCTTCCTGCGCCAGTGGAGCATCTATCCGGCCCAGATCGAGCCGATCGTCCGCGCCATGTCCCCCTCCCACCACGAGGTCGAGGAGGCGCAGGACATCCTCCTCAAGGCCTACGACGCCGACTGGGGACCGATCCAGCACGAAGGCAACCTCCACGACCGCGCGACGTACCGCTACTACTGGCAGCAGCTCCAACGGGCGCACATCCAGAACGTGGAGCTCCGCCAGGAAGTCCTCGATCGCTTCTTCGCCGGCGGCGTCCCGGCCTGAATCTCACGCGAACCACCGGCACTGAAGGGCGCTCACGCGGGCGCCCTTCACTGTGTCCGGCTGCTGCCAGGGATGGCCGCTACTCGCCAGGCTTCCACACCATCAGAAAGGCGATGGCGATCGTCGAAATCGCGAGCACCGCTCCGGTGACTTTCACCCGCGCCGCCGCGTTCATGTACGACGGCGGGAAGTCCCCGTCATCCTCCACCCGGTCGAGCGTTGCGATGGCCTTGTCGACATTCGCCTTTTGCACAAACACTGCCACGGCGAAGGCCGCCACGAACCACGCAATCGCCACGCCGAGCCACCACGGGAAGTCGTCCTTGTAGCCGGTGGCATCGTCGAAGATGAGTCCAATCCCGAA
>CAYUVT010000051.1:0-12608 GCA_964448165.1 uncultured Anaerolineaceae bacterium
CTGGCGGCGTTGTGCTCGCCAACGGCGTGCTCTACTTCGGCACCACCGAAGGGCGCCTCTACGCCTGGAACGCCAGCGATGGGACGCCGGCCTGGCCGGAGCCGCGCAAGTTCGGCAGGGGTATCTGGGCCACTCCCGTGGTGGTTGGCGAAACCCTGTTCGTGGCGACCATGGGCGGCGAGCTCCACGCGCTCTCGCTTGCCGACGGCTCCCCGGTGTGGCCCGCGCCCTTCGTGGCCACCGGTGCGATCGCCGACCTCTACCCGCTCAGCCAGGGGCGCCTCTTTGTACCCAGCATCAACCGGCACGTTTACGTCCTGAACGCAGCCGACGGCGCGGTCCTCGCCGACTTCCGGGCGCGCGACTGGGTGTGGACAGAACCGGCAGCCACGGATTCGGCCGTCTACTTCGGCGACTTCGGCGGGCATGTGTACGGACTCGACATAACATCTGGTGGGAGCCCGCTCTGGGAACCTGCAAGCCTCGAGGGCGAGCGCGTGAAGGCCGGCGCCGCCATCGTTGGCGACGTCCTGATCGTCGCCGACCGCAAGCCGGTGGTGACGTTTATCAACGCGACGAGCGGGCAGGTCCTGAACCGAGTGCCGATCCCCGATGCCGGGACGGTCCGGGCCAATGTGCACGCGGCCGATGGGTTCGCCTACATCCTGACCACGAAGGGGCGGCTCTACCGGGCGAACCCGAGCAACTACTCGGTCGTGGAGATCGCGCTGAGCGGGGTGAAGAAATGATCGGCGAGATCTTCACCCTGATCCTGATGAACCCGATGGTGAATCTGCTCGTGCTGTTGAACAACGTGCTGTTCGATAGCTTCGGGCTGGCGATCATCGCGTTCACCATCCTGATCCGGGTGGTGACGTTCCCGCTGACGCTTCGGCAGCTGCATGCGACCCGTTCGATGCAGGGGATCCAGCCGAAGATCCAGGAGATCAACAAGAAGTACAGCGACCCGAAGCGGCGCCAGGAAGAGGTGATGAAGCTCTACCGGGAGAGCGGAGTCAACCCCCTGGGCTGCCTGGGGCCGATGCTGCTGCAGTTCCCCATCCTGATAGCGCTGTACAGCGCGGTTCGCATCGCCCTGCCGAATTCCCCGGAAGCGCTGGAGAAGCTCTCGAGCCACCTGTACGACTGGTCGTACCTCCAGCATGCCGTGCCGGTCCAGGAGCACTTCCTGACGATGGACCTGCGCGAGCCGAACCTGCTCTTCGTCGTGCTTGTGGGCATCACGACGTGGGCACAGTCCAAGACGACGGTGACGGTGACCACCGACGAACGCGTGCGGCAGCAGCAACAGATGATGAACGTGATGCTGCCGCTGATGTTCGCGTTCTTCGCGCTGCAGTTCCCGAGCGGCGTGAGCCTCTACTGGGTGGTCAATTCCCTCGTCGGCATCGCCTTCAATGTCCTGACCTATGGGTTCCCTGCGCTGAACATCGAACCCGTCTTCAAGGTGCGTACGGCACCCGCACCTGCCGCGGCCGCACCGCCCACTGCCGCCGCCGTCACCCCCGATCGAGAATTGAGGACCACACATGGATCAGGCCGAAGCAAGCGGCAAAACCGTCGAAGACGCCCTTAACCGGGCACTCGCACAACTCGGCGCCACCAGGGACGAGGTCGAATTCATCGTCCTGGATGAAGGCAAACGCGGCGGCCTCTTCGGCCGCGGCGCCCGCGATGCGGTGGTGCGCGTGACCCGGCTGCCGAAAGCCCAGCGAGCAGCGCCGGCCAGCGCTCCACCGGATACGCGCATTCCTCGCGGCCAGCCAGCCGGGCAGCCCCGGCGCGACGGCCAGCGGGGCCAGCGCGGCGGCGGAGGGGGAGGCGCGGGTGGAGGCCGGGGAAGGCAGCCAGCCCCGCCCCGCGGCAGCCGCGGAAGCGTTGAGCCCGTGATGCCGAAACTGACCGATGCCGACTTTCTGCGGCCGCGCGGCGAAGGCGCACCGGCCGCCCCGCCCCCGGAAGGCGCGCGCCAGCGGCAGGGGCGCGGCGGGCGTGGCAGGGGCCCGGCCCAGCCCCGCGAAGAGCGCCCGCAGGCCGAGCGGCCGCAACGCGAACGCCGGCCACGCCGCGAGGAATCGCGCGAGCCGCACGAGTACGTGACGCCCGATATCAACGCGGAAGAGGTCGATTTCGCCGCGCAGACGGTCGACGACCTGCTCCGCATCCTGGATATCGATGCGGAGATTTCGATTCGCGAGCCGCTCACGCCCGGCGATGGCCTGGGGAGCGCCCTGGCCGTCATCGATATCAAGGGCGATGACCTGGGCCTGCTGATCGGCCGGCGCGGGGATACGCTCGTGGCGCTGCAGTACCTGGTAAACCTGATCCTTGCGCGCCGCTACCCGGGCAAGGGCAGCGTCACCATCGATGTCGAGCATTACCGCCACCGCAACGAGGAGCGGATCATCGCCCTCGCGCAGCGCATGGCCGACCGCGTCCGCCAGACGGGCACGCCCATCACGCTGGAGCCGATGAGCGCGGCGGAGCGCCGGTTAGTGCACATAACATTCGCCGACGACCCGGAGCTGGAGACAAACAGCATTGGCGAAGGCGAGAACCGGAAGGTCGTCATCAGCCTGAAGAGCTAGGAGGGCACCGCGACGCACATCCTGGTCGCTGGCAACGTCACGCTCGATCGGACGCCCGAAGGGGGGTGGGCGCCCGGCGGGCCGTCGCTCTACACGGCACAGATGGCCCGGGCGCTGGGAGCGAGGGTGACCCTCATCACGGGGATGCACCCGGACTTCGACCAGCGGGCCCTCGAGGGCCTGGATGTGCGTGCGACGCCGGTTGGCGACCTGCCCCGGTACGCGAACAGCTACGATGCGGCGGGGAACCGCACGCAGTTGTTGCTTGCCGGGGGCGAGCCCCTTGCCCTGGTGCCTCACCTCGCACCGGGCGAGAGGCCCGACGCGGTGCTGTTCGCGCCCGCGTACCACGAATTCCGGAAGGCGCCGCTCCGGTTCCGCGAATCGCTCACCGGGATCGCCCTGCAAGGCGCGCTCCGGGCCGTGGGGGCCGGGCAGCGCGTCATCCCCCATCCCGAGCCGCTGCGAGTGGCGGCGAATTTCGCGCGTCCGGGTTGGATCGCGTTCTTCAGCGATGAAGACACGCCCGATGCGGAAGGCCTGGCGCGATACCTGGCGGCCAGGCGGACGCTTGCCATCCTGACGCGTGGCCACAATGGCGCTACACTGTTCGAACTGGATGGCACAGCGCAGCACTGGCCAGCCCTGCCGGCTACCCCGGTGGATCCCACGGGGGCAGGCGATTGCTTCGCCGCCGCCTTCATGGTCCGCCTCGCGGAAACTGACGACCTCGCATTGGCGATGCGGTTCGCCCTTGCGGCAGGAGCCCTCGCCGTTGAAGGTTCCGGCATCGCCGGATTGCCCACGCGCGAGGCAATCGAAGCACGCATGAACCGGGAGGCAGCCTGATGGCGGCAAAGATCGTTTCGCTCGTGAACCAGAAGGGCGGCGTCGGCAAGACGACCACAGCCGTCTCGCTGGCTGTGGCGCTGGCCCGCCGCGGTCAGCGTGTCCTCCTTATCGACCTGGACCCGCAGGCGAACGCGACCTCGGCCCTGGGGGTGAGCGGCGCCGAACAGCCTGGCACCTACGACGCCATCCTGGATGAGGTGCCAATGGCGGAGTGCATCGTCCGCGTGGCGGAAGAGGGCGTGGATGTGGTGCCTTCGAGCGCGGAGCTCTCGGGCGCGGAAGTGGAGCTCGTCCCGGTGCTGGCGCGGGAACGCCGCCTGGCAAACGCCATCTACCCCCTGCGCGACCAGTACGACTGGGTGCTGGTGGATTGCCCGCCATCGCTCGGGCTGCTCACCATCAACGCGCTCACCGCGAGCGACAGCGTGATCATCCCGGTGCAGTGCGAGTACATGGCGCTGGAAGGGCTGAGCCGGCTGATGGAGACGCTCGAACTGGTGAAGCGGAGCCTGAACCCGGGGCTGCACGTGCTCGGGCTCATCCTGACGATGTTCGATGCGCGCACCCGGCTCGCCCAGCAGGTGGTCGATGAGGTGCGCGGGCACTTTCCCCAGACTTTCGCGACGATCATCCCGCGGTCGGTGCGCCTGAGCGAGGCGCCAAGCCACGGGCAATCGATCTTCCGGTACGACCAGGGCGGCCGTTCGGCGGCCGCCTACGAAGCCGTCGCCTCCGAACTTCTCGAACGCGCAGGAGTGGCCGTATGACACAGCCAAAACGTGGACTGGGCCGGGGCCTCGATGCCCTCTTTGGTGGCGCCGCCGCGGCGCCGGCGGCCGAACCGGCCGAGCACCGGGAGGAACCGCCGGCACCCGCCCCGCAGCCGCCCGCCGAGCGGCGTGAGGAGCCGCCGGCACCCGCTGTGGCCACAACGTTGCCACAGGCTCCGGTGGGCCGCCGGGGCGGCCCCGAACAGCTCGATATCGATCTCATCGCGCCCAACCCGGAACAGCCGCGCACCAACTTCGAGCCGGAAAAGCTGCGGGAGCTCTCCGACTCGATCCGCGAGCACGGGATCATCCAGCCGCTTGTGGTCAGCCGCGACGAGGATGGGGGATACCGGCTCATCGCCGGTGAGCGCCGGCTCCAGGCGGCGCGCCTCGCCGGGCTCGAAACCGTGCCCGTCGTCATCCGCGAGGCCGCCGACCACGAGCTGCTCGAGCTGGCGCTCATCGAGAACATCCAGCGGGCCGACCTGAACCCCGTCGAAGAAGCGATGGCCTACCGGCGGCTGGTGGAGGAATATGGCCTGACCCAGGAGGAAGTCGCCCGCCGGGTGGGGAAGAACCGGGCGACGGTTGCGAACGCGCTGCGGCTGTTGCAGCTGGAATCGGAGATCCGGCGGAGCCTGGTCGCCGGCGAAATCTCCGAAGGGCATGCCCGCGCACTGCTCGGGCTGCCGGAGGGGCGCGGGCGCGTAAATGCCTGGCGCGATGTGGTGAAGCGCAAGCTTTCCGTTCGCGATACGGAGAGTTACGTGCGCCGCCAGCTCGCCGGGGCGCCGGCCACCGCCAGCACACCGGGCGCGCAAACGGCCCGCCGCGATTCCGCGCTTGCGGATATCGAAGCCCGCTTGCGGCGCGCTTTGAGCACACGGGTAAAGGTGGAGCCGCAGAAGAAGGGCGCCAGGATCGTCATCGAGTGCTACAGCTCGGAGGAGTTTGAAAACGTGGTCAGCACGTTGCTGGGCGAGTATCAGTGAGCGCTGAGGCACGGCTCAAGGAGCTTGGCATCGAGCTGCCGCCACCCGGCGCCCCGGCAGGGCTGTATGTGCCCTGCGTCCGCAGCGGCAACCAGCTGTTCGTCTCAGGGCAGGTGCCCCGCAACGCCGATGGGAGCGGCGTGGCGATGCAGGGCAAGCTGGGCGCCAGCGTCAGCATCGAACAGGGGGCCGCGCTCGCGCGGACCTGCGCCATCCAGGCGCTGGGTATCGTACGCGCCGAACTCGGCTCGCTCGACCGGGTGGTCCGCGTCCTCCGGGTGGCAGGCTATGTGGCGAGCGCGGAAGGCTTCACCGCACACCCCCAGGTGGTGAACGGCGCCTCGCAACTGCTCGTCGATGTGCTGGGCGAGGCCGGGCGGCATGCGCGCATCGCCATCGGCGTGGCCGAGCTCCCGTCGGGCGTGCCCGTCGAGGTGGAGTTCCTGTTTGAAGTAGCCTGACTACCGGGAAGGGTAGAGGCCGTAGCTCCCGGCGTAGACGATGGGCTCGCCGGCATCCTGCACCACTTCGTGCCCGGGCGGGCGGTCATCGCGGGCCGGCTGTCCGCCGTCCTGGGTGGCCATTGCGCCCGCGAGCGTGCCCCCGGCGACGAGCACCGCCGCCAGCATCGCGCCAATCCGTACCTTTGTTGCCTTCACCGTGGTTCTCCCGTTTCCCTCTGGGATGATCGTGTCAGGGCGGCCGGATGGCCTCCTGTAATGCGGTTCACACAACGCCCGCAAGTCATCCCAAAGGCGGAGGTGGCCCCGGCCTTCACGGCGAGCCCTGGCGGCGTTGTGCGATGGGTCCATGCAGAGAAGACCTGCGAAGGCCGGGAACCTTACCGCCCCGAGCGGCCGTGCCGGCGACTACAGGCAAGCGGGGCGGGCATGGTACATTCGGGTTGCGCCCAAGGCGGGGCGGTTCGACCACAGGACCGGGGAGTAGCCTTCCGTGTACAACGACCTAGCGATCTTCAGTGGCCGGGCGCACCCCGAGCTCGCCCAGGCCATTGCGGCGCGTCTCGGGCGCCAGCTCGGCAAGATCGACGTTTTCGAGTTTTCGAACGAGAACATCTTCGTGCAGTTCCAGGAAAACATCCGGATGCGGGATGTGTACCTGGTGCAACCGTTCGTAAGCCCGGTGAACACCTCGATCGTGGAATTGCTGATCATGATCGACGCGGCGCGGCGCGCTTCGGCCGGGCGGATCACCGCCGTCATTCCCTACTACGCCTACGGCCGCAGCGATAAGAAGGACCAGCCCCGGGTGCCGATCACGGCGCGGCTCATCGCCAACATGCTCGAAACGGCGGGGGCCGACCGGGTGCTCACCATGAACCTGCACGCCGGGCAGATCCAGGGGTTCTTCAATATCCCGCTCGATGAACTGAACGCCATCTTCACCATGACGAACCACTTCAAGAGCGAGCGGCTGGAGAACTACACGGTGGTGGCGCCGGATGTCGGGGATGAGAAGCGGGCGCGCGATGTGGCCGCCCGGCTCGATATGCCCCTCGCCATCATCGAGAAGCGGCGCCTGGGGAACACCGGCCGCACCGAGGCGATGAACGTCATCGGCGAGGTCGAGGGTCGCAATGTGCTCGTGATCGATGACGAGATCGACACGGCGGGCACGATCACCGAGGCGGTGCGCATCCTGCGCGACCGCGGCGCGCGCGAGGCGATCATCGCGTGCTACCACGGGCTCTTCACCGGCCCGGCGATCGAACGGCTCAGGATGGCGGATGCACGCGAGATCGTGGTCACCGACTCGATACCCATTCCCGAGGCGAAGCGGCTGCCGAACATGACGATCCTGCCCGTGGCGCCGTTGCTTGGCGATGCGATCGGGCGGATCCATTCGGGCCAGAGTGTGGGCGCCCTGTTCCAGTAGCCGGCGGCCGCGAGCCTTGCCCGCTGTTACGGATTTGCAAGGCCCAATTTACGGGCGTTTAACACCACGCCATGCGGTTTGTGGTACAACTATGTCGCCGAATCCTTCCGTTGGAAGGAGCGGGGGACCCAACTCCTGGGGTGCATCCCGGCCGCCGAGGCCGGGTAGGTGAACTCCCTCACCGAACCCGACAGCTAACCCCGCAGGCGTGAAGGGAGAGGCGTGGCAGCCGCTCAGCCTGCCGTTACTGCCTCTCAGACGCCCTGGAATGCGTGGGCCGCTGGCCTGGCCAGCTCCCGCATCCACCGCTTCACAGGAGGCCCCAAATGCTCCGACCCGGTCATCAGCCCTGGTGGCGAAAGATTTTCGCCGAATCTGGCGTCGTGAATGCCGCCATCGCGGCCGCCCGCCGCTGCCCGGAGTGCAGCTCGGCGTACGAAAGCCGCGACCGGTATTGCCCCGGCTGCCACACGGCGACGCCGGAGTGGCGCTACGGCTAAAGACGCTCCGTTCCCTCCTCCGGTGCGGCCGCTACCCCTGGGCGGCACACCCCGGCAAGGCCACTCGCGACCGAGCGGGTGGCCTTTTCGGTTCGCCCGCCGGGGCGGCGGCCGCTGATTAGCCGGGCGGCCTGCCGGCGCCGCCCATGGCGCTCCGCAGGAGTTCGAAGTCGACCGAGATGAAGATGCCTTCGGCCTCGGCGCAGAGGACGCCGCCGGCGTGCAGAGTGCCGCTCGCGAAGATCTTCCGCCCCTCAACGCGGTCGACGCAGGCGCGGAACTGGACTTCGGTGTGAAGGGGAGTGGGACGGCGGTAGCGGACGGTGAGGGTGCCGGTCATGCCGGGATGGCCGGTCATCGCCTGGGCCATGCCCAGCGCCTCATCGAAGGCCGCGGCGACGAGCCCGCCGTGGACGTGGCCGGGTGGCCCTTCGTACTGCTTGCCAAACACGGCGGTGCCCACGACGGCGTCGCCATCGATGCGAAGCTTCAACGGTGGGGCGACCGGGTTCGCCAGCCCGAGAAGCGGGCTGTGGTCGAACAGGGCCCGGGGGTTGCCCGACGGCGACGTCTCGCCATAGCCCCAGGAGCGGCGCCCGGTGCGCGTGGCTTCGAGGCGCTCGACGAAGCGCTCGCTCGCCTCGGCCGCGGCGATGAGGTCGGCCTCCGGGGCATCCATATCCATCAGCGCCTCCGTGATATCGCGCAGGGCGGCGGCGAGTCTGAGGAGCGCGGCACGCTGGCCTTCGGGTGGTGCCTCATCGGGGATCCAGGTAGACAGGCGGGCGAACGGCTCCCGCGGTTCCGTCGGTTCCATGGGTGGATTATGGCTGCCCGGGCTACCTCAGCGCGAACAGCCGCAGCGGTTCGGTCATCAGGGGCACGACGACGGGTGCGGAGAGTTCGCGGAACCCGAAGCCCTTGCCGGCGACCAGCTCACGCACGACGTTCGAGACCACCACTTCGCCCGGCGCGGCGACGACGGATGCACGGACGGCGACCACGAGCGACTGGTCGGCTTCGGTGGCGGGCGCCGAACCGGGTTCACCCGCGTGCACGCCGATGCTGGCCCCGGTTTCCTCGGCGAGCGCCTGGGCGCAGCCCAGGGCGGCCTGCGCGGAGCCGAACACCCCCGTTGAGGTGCCTCCGATGAGGGAGACGGCCGCGCCACCGTGCGAGGCGATGCGCTCCTCAATCACGCCCGGGCGGGCGTTGCCGTTGGCGACGAGCACGATGCGCAGCGGCATGTCGTCGAAGTCCGGTGCCGTGGCCGGTGGTTCGGCTGCCTGGTCGAGGAATTCGTCCATCTCGCGGATCGCCTCGCCCAGCGAGCGGGGAAGGGCGAGGCGGCCATCGGGGACAGCGCTGGCGACGCGCACAGCGAGCTCGCGCGGGGTGAGCGCGTTCATATCGAAGTGGACCACGAGCACGGGGCAGGATACGCGGGGCAGGAGGCCGGTCACGTCGGTCTCGCGGTCGGTCTGCAGGTAGCGAAGGAAGTCCTCCGGGGTGATCGCGGAACGCATCTGGGCGGCGAGCGCGCGAGGGATATCGCCGGGCACCCAGCCGAAGGCGTGCGACATCGAGGCTTCCGTATAGGTGAGCCAATCGATCGTCACGAGGGATTCGAGGGCCGAACGTCCGGCCTGGTTCCAGTACTCTGCGCCGCGCGTGTACGGCTGGTGGAGCACCAGGTGCGAGACGCGTTCGGGGCGGGCAACGGCGTAGGCGACCGCCCAGGAGCACGCGTGGAGGTTGGCCTGCAGGGCGAAACGCTGAAGACCGAGCCGGTCGGCGACGGCATCGATATCGCGGATGCGCGCCTCGAGGGAAACGTCATGTACCTCGCGGTCGGAAAGACCGGCCCCGCGCGTGTCGAAGCGGACAACCTGGCGGCGCTCGGACATGCGCTCGAATTCCCGGTAGCGCGTCTGGAAAGGGAGGTTCCATTCGAGGCCGATGTGGCTGAGCTGCGGGGGCCGGAGGGCGATGACCGGGACCCCGCCCTCCCCGAACGCGGTGTAGGCGAGGTTCACTCCGTCGCTCGTCCGGGTGTAATGGATACGCGGCTCCAGCATGGAGTCATGGTATGCGCCTGGCCGGGCATCCAAGAATCCGCCGTGAGGGGGGCGGGGCTCGTACAAAAGGCGGATATTTGGCCACATCGAGCGGATCCCTCGTGCTCCTGCCCTCGTCGCAGGCCGGCTCCACCCGGAAGGCGGTTGGCTACGTTTTGCCTTACTCCTTACGGCGGGATGCGGCACCCTGATCGCGATGGGTGGCTCGCGGCGCAATCTCGTTCCCCTGGCGGCGTTCGTGGCGGCGCTTGCCGGTGTTGCCGCCCTCGTGGCGGCCGCCTGCGGCGGGGCCAGCGGCGCATCGAGCGAGGTGACCGTGCGCCTGGCCACCCCGGCCGGCCCGACGGCCACGCCAACGCTCCTGCCCG
Organism: uncultured Anaerolineaceae bacterium; assembly: GCA_964448165.1. Classification (GTDB taxonomy): domain Bacteria; phylum Chloroflexota; class Dehalococcoidia; order Tepidiformales; family Tepidiformaceae; genus Amarobacter. The sequence continues at coordinate 10,066 of CAYUVT010000051.1, forward strand.
GCCAGACGGTTGAGGCGCTCGAGCCGCCCGAGCTGGTGCTCTCGACGCTGGAGGTGTACCAGGCCGGCGCGATCCTGGTCTCGGTAACCGGGGATATCCGCGGCGGGCAGGTCACCTTCCTGGGACGGAAGTTCCCGCTCACGCCGGGGTCACAGAGCCAGTACACCTTCGTGCCGGTCGATGCCGAAGACCCGCCGGGCCAATACCCCCTGAAGGTGGACGTGACCCTGCCCACGGGCACGAAGGGCGCGCTGCAGGAGACGATCACCGTGCTGCCGGCGGAGTGGACCGTAGACTCGCTGGAATTCACGCCGGAGCAGGTGACGGAGCTGCTGGACCCGGCGGTGACGGCGCAAGAGCTGGCGATGCTCAAGGCCATCTACGTGAAGGTGACACCGGAGAAGCTCTGGGATGGCTTGTGGCAGGTGCCGGTGGCCGGGGCGCTCACCGCCCGCTACGGCGAGCAGCGCTCGGTCAACGGCTCCGCGCCCTCCGGGCACCACGGCGGGACGGATTTCGGCACCGCCGAAGGGACGCCGGTGGTGGCCACCAACTCGGGCAGGGTGGTGCTGGCGCGGGAGCTGAAAGTGCGCGGGAACATGGTGGTCATCGACCACGGCGGGGGGCTGTACTCCGGGTACGGGCACCTGAGCGCGATCTCGGTGGCGGAGGGCGATATGGTCGAAAGCGGCCAGGAGATCGGGCTCGTCGGGAACACCGGCCTTTCCACCGGGGCCCACCTGCACTGGGAGATGGCCTCGCACGGCATCCTCCTCGATGCGCTGCGGTTCACCGACGGCACGAACGGGTTCTAGGAGGACTGGCGAAGCCGATCCCGGCCGGGCATACTCACTCTCCCCATGCGTGGTCGATTCCTGCAGCCCTGCCAGCCGTTGCTCTTTCAGCCGGTCGAATCACACACCGGGTTCAGCTTCCAGGCCGTGGTCGATGAGGCGCGGGCGGTGTGGTTCCCGGAAGTCGATGATGAGATCGAGGTGCGGATCGTGGCGGCGGGCCCGCTCGCATTCATCTGCCGCCACCTGATGGGGCTGGAAAGGCACGTGATCGCCTTTCACCCGGTGTTGAACCGGCCGGGGACGCCCATCGAGGTGGTGCGGTTCATCGCGAAGCACGAGCTGACGCACATCACCAATCCGCCGCGATTGGTGGATGGGTGGTGGGCCGGGCATCCACCCGACTTCTGGGAGCGCGAGTACGCGGCGGCCCCGGAGCGTTTCGCCTGCTGGAAGTGGCTCTTCCGCGAACTGGGGCCCTGTTTGCGGAGCGAGGCCAGGGGCATCCGCGTGGTTCGGGCGTGGCGGCGGCGGATGGCGGGGTGGAAGCCGGGGCCCTACACGCCCCACCTGCCCTTCGACGACCCACCATGGCGGGTGCTCTGTCCCGAAGGCGGCGCGCAGCTGCGGCTGCCGCCCGGGTGGGCGTGGCGGCCGGTGGCATGCGCGCCCCCGCGCCGGGCGGTGACCGGAGGGCCAGCCGGCGGTACCCTCAGGGGCGATGCGGCTGTGGCTTGAGGTGGAAGGTGAGCCCGCGAGCATCGAACTGCCAGACGGGGGTTCGGACCTGGTGGGCTTCCTTTCGTTCGCGGTTTCGCGCGGGTTTGGCGCCACCCACCCGCTGATTGCCCTGGCCGACCGGCTGCACGATGCCCACCGTGTGCGGATGGGGCCGCTAACGACCTTCTACGAAGCCGAAGCAGAGGACCAGGAAGACGTGGAGAAGCTCGAAATGGCCTGGCAGGAACCCGCCCCGCTGCGGGAAGAGCTGGCGAAGGTGGTGGCCGCGCTCGAATCGGATGAGCAGGCGGCCGCGCTCGTGCGCCGGGCGGGGGCCGAAGGGCTCGGCGGGCAGGCGGCCGCGCTGGTTGCCGCGCTCGAGCCGGCCATTGCTTCGCGACGGCGGGTGCGCATGGTGTACGCGCTATGATGCGCCGCCGCCGCCAGGCCATCGAGGCCCGTCAGCAGTGGGTGTTCGGGCGCACGGCGCCCATCGCCCGGGCGATCGCCTCGCAGACGGGGATGGCGCTCATCACCCCGCGAGCCCAGCGGGTGATCGACCTCATCGGGCTTCGGCCCGGCAAAAGATACCTGGATATTGGGTGCGGGACGGCGGCCTATGCGCACCTGTTGGCGGCGAAGGCGGGCCTGGATGAGCCGCCAGTGACGGTTGACCTGGTTGCCGGCCCCGGGCCGGTGGAGATCATCGGGTGGCCCGAACAGCTGCCGTTCCGCGATGAATCGTTCGATTGCATTACGAGCCTGTACTACCTGCGGCGCTTCGATGACGACGTAACGCACGCGTTCGCGCGGGAGATCGCTCGGCTGCTGGCGCCGGGTGGATCGGCGCTGGTGATGGAGGTGGCGCCGGTGCGGAACGGGTGGTTGAACCGGCTGCATTCGCGGTTGCTGAGCGCTGGCTGCGGCGATGTCGACCTCCGCGGATGGGGAAGGCTGGCGGCGATGTTTACCGAGGCGGGGTTCGACGCGCTGGACCTGGTGAACGTGGGGCCGTTCCTGGTGCCGCCG
>CAYUVT010000051.1:12708-16460 GCA_964448165.1 uncultured Anaerolineaceae bacterium
GGCGGGGTTCGACGCGCTGGACCTGGTGAACGTGGGGCCGTTCCTGGTGCCGCCGGTTCCGCGGGTGGGCGTGCTGGCGCGGCGCGCTCCTTCAGGCCCGGGAGCGTGACCGGGACGAGCAGGAAGCCCGCCAGCGGGACCTAGAACGGCTTGAAAATGGCGATCCAGGCGAGCAGGGGCACGCTCAGCACCAGGATGGTACCGAAGACGATCGGCACGCGGTCATCGAGGATGGCGCGGAGCTCTTCGGTCTCCTCGCCCTTCTTGGCGGCAATCAGTGAGGCGAGCCGCGCCCGCCGCAGCCCGAACCCGAGCAAGGGCAGGCAGACGAAGTAGAAGAAGATGTAGAGGAGGGTGAGGGCGGCAAGCCAGCCATCCTTCACGAAGTTGTATTCCGCGGCGACAGCCCAGAAAAAGCCGGTGATGCCGGTGGCCATCGCGCCGGGGAGGAGGACGCGAGTCTCGTTGTTCGCGGCCTCGACGAGGCAGTACATCTGGTACTTCACGTCTTTCGTGGCCCAGGCGCGAAGGATGAGCGGGTAAGTCGAGCCGAGACCCGCCCCGAGCCAGACCATGCTGAGGATGTGAGCGACCCGCCACCAATCCATGCCAGCCCCAGTATGGGGCAGGGGGAGCTACCGGTCTCCGGGATGCGAAGGGGGACCCGGTTGCAGGCCCGGGCCCCCTTCGGCTGTGGCGCCGTGCGCCGGCTCAGATGGCGGCGGCGAGGGTCGGCCGCATGCTTGCCGCCGCCAGGATCACATCCGCCGCTGAGGCGGGATCGATGCGGTCGGTGTTCACCACCAGGTCGTAGCTGGCGGGCGCGAGCCAGTCCTCGCCGTAGTACGTGCGGAAGTAGTCGGTGCGCTCGCGGTCGGTGCGGGCAACCAGTTCGCGGGCCTTCTCCTCGCTGGTCGCCATGGTGGCCACCAGCCGCCGCGCGCGGGTCTCGGGGCTCCCCGCGATGAGCACGCGAAGGACCTCCGGCCGGTTCTTGAGGACGAACTGCGCCCCGTGGCCGAGGAACACCACATCGCCCTGGGCGGCGAAGTCCTCGATGACCTCCTGGATGAGCTGGCGGTAGTCGATGGAGGTGAGCAGCGGGGTGGCGGCGACGTTCACCGGCTCACCCCACTGGCCTGAGGCTGGCGTCGCGGGGTTGCGCGCGAGCGCCTCGATGATGCGGGTGAAGAAGGATGGCTTGTGCTCCGCGTCGCTCACGGTTTCGGGGGAAACCCCTGCCTCGCGGGCGGCCTCCTGGATGAGGTGGTAATCGAGCAGCCGGTAACCGGTTGCGCCGGCGAGCATGCGGGCAATGTCTTCGCCCCCGGTGCCGACCTGCCTGGCGATAGTGATGACGCGAATGGCCATGTGCTGTTACCTCGTGAGGCGGGCGAGCCGCCGGTTACTCGACTACCGAGATTTCATCCGGCGATGAGGCCTGGATGGTCGTAATGCCGTCGATGACATCGACGGTGCCTTTGACGCAGACCTCGCGGTTTGCGAACCCGGTTTCGGGCGGCACGGCAAAGGTGGCGCGCCCGGCGGAGGAGATGATGACTTCGAGCCGGAGCGCGGCCTCCTCGCCCGCGCCCACGAAGAGGACGACGGAGTCGCCGCGGACGGTGGTGCCAAAGACGCGGCCCTGGACGGTGACTTCCTCGCCGCGGCTCGCGCGCGCCGCAAAGAAGTCGATCGCGCCGGTGCACGCAAAGGTCGGCGCCATGGTCACGGTGGCGGGCGGAGGGGTTGCGGTGGCGGCATCGCCAGGTGCGGGGGTCCCGGGCGGTGTGCCGTTCGCGGCCGTTGTGGCGGTTTCGGTTGTGCCCGCGGTCGGGGCCGCCCCGTTGCCGTCATCATCGTCGCCACAACCCGCCAGGGCCAGGGCGAGGATGGCAGCGAGGGCGGCCGCAGCGAGCCTCACGAGGCGAGCTCCGCCGGGCGGACGCCCTGGCCGGGAAGGGCGATGGTCGCCGCGAGGGCGGCGGAATGCCGGTGTACCGGCCAGACGAGCGTGCCATGGCGGAACTCGGCATCAGCCGGATGGAACTCCACGGGTCCGGCGAGGCCGCAATCCACGCCGATCTCGCTCGAAAGGGCGCGGACAACAGCGCGGATCTCTTCGAAGCCCACCACGCGGACGGTGACGGCCAGGCTCTCCGGGCTCCGGTCGAGGACGATGCCCGTTTCGTTGTGGGGCGGGACCTTGCCATCGACCGGGAGATGGACCGAGCAGGAGAGGTTGCCATGGAGGCGCAGAAAGGGGAGCCCGGTGATGCGCTCTCCGCGGATGAGCGCCCAGGAGCGAAGGCGGGTGGCTGCCTCGGCGATGCTGGCGCGGTTGAAGCTGGCTTCGCGGGCAATGGAGACCGATGGAAGACGGGTGGATGGAGCGATGGCGTACTGCATGCGTACCTCCTGAAACATGGCGCGGCGCGGCCACACCGGTTCGAATGCGAGAGGAGGCAGATGCTGTCTCCTCCGAACGCCTACGGGGTTAGCTGACGGGTTCGGCGTCGGAAGTCGCCGTCCTTCCGTGGAAGGATGCACCCCGGGGAGTTGGGTCCCCCGTTCCTTCCCGCGAGGGAAGGATTCGGCAGGGCCAACATAGCATGTGGGGGCGGGCCTGGATCGGCCTTTACGGGATTCGTTATGTGGCTGTAATGCGGGGGTTCAGGGGCGGTTCAGGCGGTCGCAACGGCCTCGGCCGAACGCGCGAGGTGGCGGGCCTTCGCGGCGGCGACGAATTCGCGGAAGAGCGGGTGCGGGCGGTTGGGCCGGCTCTGGAGCTCGGGATGGAACTGGGTGCCCAGCATGAAGGGGTGCCCGGCAATCTCGCTGATCTCGACAAGCGATCCATCCGGCGAGGTGCCGCTCACCCGCAGGCCGCCCTGTTCGAGGATGGCCCGGTAGGCATTGTTGAACTCCCAGCGGTGGCGGTGCCGTTCGTTCACCAGGTCGGTTCCGTATGCGCGGGCCGCGAGCGACCCTGGCACCAGGCGGCAGGGATAGGCGCCCAGGCGCATGGTGCCACCCTTGTGGGTAATGCCCTGTTGCTCTTCGAGGAGGCTGATGACGGGATGGGGCGACTCGGGGTCGAACTCGGTGCTGTTGGCGCCCTGCAGTCCGCACACATCACGCGCGAACTCGGTCACCATGACTTGCATGCCAAGGCAGAGCCCAAGGTAGGGCACGTGGTTCTCGCGCGCCCAGCGGGCAGCAGCGATCTTGCCTTCCCAGCCGCGCTCGCCGAACCCGCCCGGGACGACGATGCCATCGACGCCGGCGAGGAGCGCCTCGGCCGGTCGCGTTTCGAGGTCTTCCGCGTGTATCCAGCGGATATCGACATCCACCTCGCTGGCGATGCCGGCGTGGGCGAGCGATTCCTTCACCGACATGTAGGCATCGTGAAGCGCAACGTACTTGCCGACGACGGCAATCTCGATCGACCCGGCGGGGTGCTTGAGGCGCTGCACCATCTGGCGCCACTCCTCCAGGTCGCGCCCGCCGTGCAGGCCGAGGCGGTCGATCACGAAATCGCCGAGGCCGCGCTCTTCCAGCAGGAGCGGGACTTCGTAAATCGTCTGGACCGTCTCCATGGGGATGACGGCGCGGGGTTCGACGTCGCAGAAGAGGGCGACCTTCTCGGAGATGTCGCGGGGCACGGGGTGGTCGCTGCGGAGGAGGATCGCATCGGGCTGGATGCCCTTGGAGCGCAGTTCGCGGACGGAGTGCTGGGTGGGCTTGGTCTT
>CAYUVT010000052.1:0-16292 GCA_964448165.1 uncultured Anaerolineaceae bacterium
AAGTCCCCTTTGTGGTCACCAGCCCCCCTGTCCGGGACGACGGGAACCCCACCGGGACCTGGTGGGAGCGCCTCTTCCCCCGCTAGGCCAACCTTCGATCGCGTTTCCCGGGATGTCATCGCGCTCGCAAACCGCGAGCGGATGTTCCGGCGTGTCGCGAAGGTACTGGTCGCGGTCTCTGGTGGCGCCGACTCGGTCGCCACGCTGCTCGTGATGCTTGGTCTGCGCCAGCCATTCAGGTTTGAGGTCGAGGCCGTTCACTTCGACCACAAGTTGCGCACGGAGTCGGCCAGCGAGATGGATGCAGTCCGCGCGCTCTGCAAGGAGCTCGGCGTTGAGTGCGTCACCGGCGAGGGCGATGTCGCAGCCGTGGCCGCCAAACAGCGTCGAGGCGTCGAGGAGACGGCCCGCATGATGCGCTACCAGTTCATGGCCTTCGTGGCTGAGAAAGAGCACGCGGACTGCGTCGCCACGGGCCACACCGCAGACGACCAGGCGGAAACGGTCCTGATGCGCATTGTGCGCGGGTCGGGCGTGCGCGGCATCCGTGGGATGCTCCCTGTCGCGAGCGTCCCTGGCGCTGGAGAACGCCGGCTCGTGCGGCCACTGCTGGTGGCGACCCGCCACGACACCGAAGCAATTTGCGCCGAGTTCGGCATTACGCCGGTAGTCGATCCCTCCAACGCCGATCCTGCGTTCACCCGGAGCCGGGTGCGGGGGGAGGTGCTGGCGACGCTGCGCTCTCTCAATCCGTCGGTCGGCGATGCACTGCGCGGGCTCGCGTTGAGTGCGCGGGAGGCCTTCGAGTTTGTGGAAAAGCGCTCATTCGAGGTGCAGCCCCGCGAACGAGGCGCGATTGGTGCGCTCTTCGCGCTCGCGCCCTTCCGCGGCCTTCCGTCAGAAGCGCTGACCCTGGTGATCGAACGCGAGGCGATGTTCTATCACCTCCAGCCGGGGATCAACCGGACGCGCATCGAGAACCTGCGCGCGGTACTCGCCAGGGGTGCGGGTGGCGTCGCCTTTGGCGACACCATGGTCGAGGCCTCATGCGGCCAGGTGCGCGTTGGTCCGCGTCTCGAACCCGTCGAAGCCTTCCCCGGGGCGATTCTCAATGTCCCCGGGAGCACCCGCGCAGGCCCATGGCGTGTAGATGTCCTCACCGGCCCCGTCGAATCGACCCCGGCGAGCCCGGTGCTCCCGGTGGGCGCAGGCGCGGCCCGGGGAGCGCTGCGCGTCCGGCAGCTCCAGCCGGGTGACCGCATCCGGTGGCACGGGATCACGAGGAAGGTATCGGACCTGCTGGTCAACGAGAAGGTCCCCGCATGGGAGCGCCCCGGGATCGTGGCGCTGGCCGATTCCGCGCGGGTGCTGGGGCTGTTCACCGCCACGCGGGTCCTTCCTGCCGACGCGGAGGGTGAGCCCGGGCTCTGGGTTCGCCTGGTTGCTCTTCCCCGGCCCTGAGCCTGGCGGTCTGGTAGCCATGGCGCCGTTCAATCCCGGCGGAACTGCTGGAGAAACGCCCCGAGCCGCCCGTGGAGCCCGGGTTCTGCCGCGAGGAGCCCGCGCACGTGGGGCTCGGGCTGGTTGAACGCCAGCGCGTCCCCCAGGACCCCGGTCACGCGCAAGCCGGCCGCCATGCAGAGCGCGGCGCCAGCAGCGACGTCCCACTCGGCACGGCCGTAACCGGTGACGACGGCATTTCCTTCACCGCGCGAAAGGAGCGCCAGGCGGTAGGCCACGCTGCCCACACCGCGTGGCCTGGCGCCACGCGGCAGCGGAGGCATCTCGTCGTGTGCCTGTTCGCCGCGGCCCACGAGCACATCGAACGGCGAACCCGTCGATTCGGTGGGCGGGCGCTCAGCGGCGGTGAGGCATTCGGCGGCGAAGAGCTCACCGGTTGCCGGGTTGAGGACGACGCCGAGTGCCGGGCGCCCCTCGATGGCCAGGCCAATCGAGATGGCGTACTCCGGGATGCCCTGCAGGTACTCTCTCGTCCCGTCGATGGGATCGACGATCCAGACGCGGTCGCGCCCGAGCCGGTGAGCGGTGTCGGTGTGTTCCTCGCTCAGCCAGCCGTCGGCAGGGAACGCCCTGGTCAGCGTCTCGTGAAGGATCTCGGCTGCCCGGATGTCGGCCTCGGAGACGAGCTCCCAGCCTTCCTTGCGGCCGTACCGGACGCCTTCGCGGCGGAGCCGCGCGACCTCCTCGCCGGCGGTGCGCGCAGCCTCGATGGCAACTCGGAGTTCTTCGGCGAGCATCAATCCCATTGTGCCCGCTCAGGCCGCGCGAGGCACCTCAGCTGAAGGCGGCGAACAGCTCCTCGAACGCCTTGACCTGGCCGCCGCTGGTGGATGAGGGCACAAGGATCGGCGTCTTCATCCCAGCCTCGAACCAGGCTTCGAGGCCCTCCATCACCTGCTTCTTCGTGCCGTAGAGCGTGGCATCGGAGAGCCAGCGCTCGGACATCAGGCCAGGGAGCGCATCGCGGTCGCCGCGGGCGAGGGCGGCCTCGATCGCCTCCATCTCCTCGGTGTAGCCCGCTTCCTTCCAGTAGTTGCGGTAGTTTGGCAGCATGACATACCCGGTGAGCGTGCGCTTCATGACGTTTGCGGCTGCGGCCGGATCGTTGTCATCGATGCAGGTCGGGATCATGTCGCCGATGAAAAAGTCGCCGTTCCGCTTCTCCTCCGGGATGAGCGAGAGCGAATCCGGGATGTGTGAGCGCGACGCGTTGGCCCAGACGGCGCCTTCCGCGATTTCGACCGAGAGCTGGACCATCTTCTTCCGGAGCGTAGCCAGCACGATTGGGGGAAGCGGGCCGGTTTGCTGGGCGGCGCCGCGCATCTTCTCGACGTAATTGCGGATGTCACTCAACGGCTTCCCGGTCTGAACACCCAATCGGGCGTTGGCCGGGGCGTGGCTGACGCCGATACCCAGGTAGAAGCGGCCGTCGCTGATCTCGTGGATGTAGGCGGCCGACTGGGCCAGGTCGAACGGCACGCGGTAGTAGATGGGGATGATCGAGGTGCCGAATTTGATTTCGTTGGTGGCGTGAGCGATGGAGAGACAGAGCCCCATGCCATCGCCGAAGCTGGCACAGAAGATTCCCTGGAAGCCGGCTTTTTCGAGCTTCTGGGCGGTTTCGACGGTCCACTTTCGCCGGCCGGGGGCCGCCGCGAGCGCGACTGCGGGCATCTGCATGGGGGGTACTCCGGTGTGAGGGTGTGAGTCCGGAATATACCCGCGGAGGGAAATTGGCGCTCAGAGCCTGCGGGCGAGAGACGCCTCTTCTCTTTCGTTACCGCTTGAAGCGCAGCGCCCGGCCGGAACCCACGCCCGTATGCTTGCCGTCTTCGCAGGCCACCTCGCCGTTCACCACAACCATGGAAACACCGCGCGGCTCTCGCTTCGGGTCTTCATAGGTCGCCAGGTCCTCCACTGTCTCCGGGTCGAAGAGCACCAGGTCGGCCCAGTAGCCCTCCTTCACCAGCCCGCGATCGATGAGACCGAACCGGTCGCACGAGGCGCTCGTCATCCTGCGGATGGCCTCTTCGAGCGAAAGCACCTGGCGCTCCCTGACATAACGAGCGAGCACGCGAGGCATGGTCCCGTAGAGCCGAGGATGCGGATTTCCCTTGAGCACCGGGATACCGTCGGAGCCCACCAGCATCTTTGGATGGCGGAGGTTCGTCTCGATGTCCGCTTCGTCGATGATGAAGTGGATGCAGATGACCTGGCGCCCCTGCGGGCTCGTGACAATCTCGCGGACCGTGTCTTCAATGGTCCAGCCGCGATCCCTGGCGATGTCGGGCACCATGCGGCCCTCGAACTCGCGGTAGTCGGGGCAGCTGGCGATCATCACGCCCATGGCCCACTCGCTGTCGATGTTGTCCAGGTTGACGTACTGCCACATGGGGCCGCTGCCGGCCGTGTAGGGGTAGACATCGAGGGTGATGTCCATGCCGTCGGCGTTGGCGGCGTCGACCATGGCCAGGGAGTCCTTCACGCGTCCCCAGTTGCGGCGCCCGGCCGATTTGTGGTGCGAAATGTGCAGCGGGATGCGGGCCTCGCGGGCGATGTGCATGGCCTCCGCCACGGCTTCGAGCAGTTTGTCGCCCTCGTTCCGCATGTGGGTGGCGTAAATGCCGCCATAGGGCGTGCATTCGCTCGCCAGGGCAACCACCTCGTTGGTGGTGCTGTAGCGCCCTGGTTCGTAGATCAGCCCGGTCGAGAAGCCCACCGCGCCCTGCTCCATCGCCCGGGCGACGTGGCCACGCATCTCGCTGATTTCGTCCGCGGTAGCGGCGCGCTTCTCGAGGCCGACCACATGCGCGCGGACCCGGTTGTGCCCGACGAGCATGGCGTTGTTGATCGCGGGCCGTTTCGCCGCGCAGGCATCGAAGTAAGAGTCGAGGTCGGTCCATTCCGCGCCCGGCCCGGAGATGTCGCCCGGCATGTACTCGCGCCCGGGTTGGTTAGGGATGGTGCTGAAGCCGCAGTTCCCGCTGATGTCGGTGGTGACGCCCTGGGCGAGCTTGAACGCCATGTCCGGGTGGCGAAGGAAGGCTCCGTCGTCGTGCGAGTGCGTATCCACGAAGCCGGGGCAGAGCACCTGGCCACGGGCGTCGACTTCGCGCGCTCCAGCCGCCGCCTCTCCGACCGACACGATGCGCCCTCCTGAGACGGCGACATCGCCGAGGAATGCGGGCGATCCCGAGCCGTCGATGATGCGCGCGTTGCGAAAGACAAGGTCATTTGGCATGGGGCGGATTCTATGCCAGTGGGCGCCTCTTTCGTCAGTTGTCGTTGAGGACCAGCTCCTGGCGCGTTCCCGGACCCGGGATGCTGTACGCTCGATCCCATGCCCAATCGCCTTGCCAACGAGACCAGCCCCTACCTCCTCCAGCACGCCAACAACCCGGTGGACTGGTATCCGTGGGGCGACGAAGCGTTCGCGATGGCCCGGGACGCCGACAAGCCGGTCCTGCTCTCTGTCGGTTACAGCTCGTGCCACTGGTGCCATGTGATGGCGCACGAGTCGTTCGAGGACCCGGTAACTGCGGACCTGATGAACCGCTACTTCGTGAACATCAAGGTCGACCGCGAAGAGCGGCCTGATGTCGACAGCGTGTATATGACCGCCGTGCAGGCGCTCACCGGCTCAGGCGGCTGGCCGATGACCGTATTCATGACTCCCGATGGCCGGCCGTTCTACGCGGGTACCTACTTCCCGCCCGAGGATGGCCACGGCCGTCCGGGGTTCCGGCGCGTACTCCAGTTCCTGCACGAGAAGTGGACGGAAGACCGGGGAAAGGTGCTCGAATCGGCGCAGAGCTTGACCGAACACCTGCAGGCGGCTTCCGCCAGGGTAGCCGGGCCCGGGGCCAGCATTTCGTATGAAACGGCCAACGCCGCCGTGGAACGGATCGCCGAGCACTACGACACGACCTGGGGCGGGATCGGCACGGCGCCCAAGTTCCCCGCCCCTTCGAACCTTGAGTTTCTCCTTGCGGTCCACCACCGGGAAGGGAGCGCGACCGAGGTTGGCCAGGCCGCCCTGGAGATGGTGCTGCATACGCTGCGGGCGATGGCCACCGGCGGAATGTACGACCAGCTTGGCGGTGGCTTTGCCAGGTACAGCGTCGATGAGCGCTGGATGGTGCCCCACTTCGAGAAGATGTTGTACGACAACGCCCAACTCGCGCGCCTCTACCTGCACGCCTACCAGGTGACTGGCGACGAAGGACTCGCCCGCATCGTTCGCGAGACGCTCGACTTCCTCCTCCGCGAGATGCAGGACCCCGCCGGGGGCTTCCATGCCGCGCTCGACGCCGACAGCGAAGGCATCGAAGGCAAGTATTACGTCTGGACGATTGAGCAGGTGCGCGATGTGCTGGGCGACGACACCGACCTCGCTATTGGGTGGTACGGCCTTACGCCCGAGGGGAACTTTCATGATCCGCACCACCCGGAACTGGCCGGGCGGAACGTCCTGAGCGCGAGACCGGACCTGGCGGCGCTGCTTTCGCGCTTTGGTTTGGATGAGGAGCAGCTTCTCGACCGGATCGACGGGATCCAGGCGCGGCTGCTCCAGGCACGGGGGCAGCGTGTCCGGCCGGGCCTGGATGACAAGGTGCTCACGTCGTGGAATGGACTGGCGCTCGCTGCCTTCGCTGAAGCGGCGCGGGTGCTGGATGAGCCTGAGTACGGGCTTGCGGCGGTACGCCTCGCTGCGTTCCTGCGCGAATCCTGCTTCCAGGGTGGCCGGCTGCTGCACACGTGGAAGGGCGGAGTCGCGAAGGTGGAGGGGATGCTCGAGGACTACGCCTACGTTGGCCTGGGGCTGGTGGAGCTCTACAAGCTCACCGGCGAAATCGACCACCTGGAGTGGGCCCGCGACCTGCTCGACAACATCCTGAAACGGTTCCGCGATGCCGAGCGGGGCGGCTTCTACGAGACGCCAGACGACGGGGAGGCGCTCATTGTGCGGCAGAAGCCGTTTTTCGATGCCGCGACGCCGTCAGGCAACGGGGCCGCGGCACTCTTCGCGCTCTGGATGGGCCGCTACTACGGACCGGCGGCCTGGGAGCACGTCGCGGACGAGGTCGTGGCGAACGTCGCCGACCACCTGCTCCAGGCGGTCACCGGCTTTGGCACCATCCTCCAGGCGATTGAATTCGCACTCGCTCCCCACCGGGAGATCGCGATCGTGGGCGATGTCCTCGAACGAGGTCCCCTGGAGCGCGTGGTTGCCGCCAGGTTCCTCCCCTGGACGGTGATCGCTCCCAGCGCCGACGGCGAGGGACTTCCGGTCTTCGAGGGTCGCGAGCCCACCGGCGAGGCACTCGCCTACGTGTGCGAGAACATGACCTGCCAAATGCCTGCCCGGACGCCCGGGGAGCTGGTCACCCGGCTCGGCTGACGCCCGGGCCGGGCGTCAGCCCTGGCGCGCGTAGTTGGTCGCCCCGTACCAGTCGACCACAACAACCGGCTCGTCGCCGACAACCCAGGCATCATGGCCGCCGGGCAGGGAGGTAATGTCGCCGGGGCCCGCGATGAACTCGGTGCCATCGTCCATCTTGATGGCGATACGGCCGCTGAGGTGGTATTGGAAGTGCGGTGCTTCGCAGCTCGCCGTGCCGGCGATTGGCTTCACATCCTTCGACCAGCGCCAGCCTGGTTCGAAACGCAGCAGGCCCACCGTGCCCGCACTCATTTCAAGGAGTTCGGCCCGCCCATTCGGGAACTCCCGCACTTCGTCAGGCGCAGTGAAGGTCCGGTGTTCTGTCCGTTGTTGGAGCTGTTGCATGGCGATTTCCTCCGTTCGTCTTCCGGGCTGAACCCGGGCGGGTATATCTACCAACTAGTAGATAGACCTGTCAATACCCCGGCAGGATTTGTTACGATTGTGCCGATGTCTACGCGCAACGGGAGCCGCGACACCGTCCAGGAAATCCTGGACGTGGCCGAGGCGCTGGCCCAATCCCGCGGGTACAACGGGTTCAGCTACGCCGACATCTCCCACGCGGTGGGAATTACGAAAGCCAGCCTGCACTACCACTTCCCAACCAAGGAAGCCATGGGCCAGGCGTTGATGGACCGGTATACGGACCGCTTTCGCGAGGCGCTCGCAGCCATCAGGCTCACCGCGGCCGACACCCGTGAGATGGTCGAACGGTACGTCCGCCTCTACCGCGATGTTCTCGTTCTCGACCGGATGTGCCTTTGCGGCATGCTGGCGGCGGAGGTTGCAACGCTGCCGCCGGGCATCCAGGACCGGGTGCGCATCTTCTTCGATGTGAATGAGCGGTGGCTCAGCGAGGTGTTCGAGCTGGGACTCGGGGAAGCGGCGCAGGCCGAGCAGCAGGCACGAGAGGCTGCCCGCCTGTTCCTGAGCGCGCTGGAAGGTTCCATGCTGGTGGCCCGGTCGTACGCGCAACCAGCGCGTTTTGAGGCCGATGCTGAGCGCCTCATCCGGCTGTACCTTGGGACGCTTTTGCCCCTGGGCGGAGAAGGCGGCTAAAGGCGCTCGACCGCGGCCAGCGGGTTCTTTGACGGGTCGACCAGGTAGCGAATCTCTGGAAGCGCGATGTCGGCGACGCAGTACGAGGCGGAAACCGGATAGTACGGCCTTGCGCCGGGGAGGCCCCAGGCATCCGCGTCGAATGCTCCGAGCAGCGGCCTGCCCCGGTCAGCGCTGCGGAACGCGTAGTCGGGGTCGACCTGGACGAGCCGCGGGATTTCGGCGCCATCCCGAACTACCCGTGCGACGTTCAGGTTCGCCAGGTACTGGACGTCGTTCCCGCTAATGGGGTCAGGATTCAGCAGGCTCAGACCGAGGATGGGGCGTCCCTGGAGGCTCGCGCCTCCCTCAATGCGGTCGTAACGCTTTGCGAACGTGCAGTCGGCCCGGGCCAATGGGTAACCCCATCGCGACGACAGGGCCTCGATGGCTGAAGCCGAATTGCAGTATCCGCGCACAAGCAGGCCACGTGGCCGCGCTCCAGAACGGCTGCCCACCTTCACTTCCGCCAGCACGAACGGGCCAAACGGGCTTTCCGGGGCGTTGGTGACCGTGAACACCAGGGTCGGCGGGATGGTTGGGTGGAGGGCGGGCGGCAGGAGCGATGTCATCGCCACCGAGTCGATCTCGTACATCAACTGCAGGATGCCCGCGCCCGGAAGCTCAACGCGCACCACGGAGGGAGCATGGACGATGGGGCCCGCCGCGAAGTCGGCTGGTGACCGGGTACCTACGAGCGGCATCAGTCGCCCCCGGCCACGGCCGCCGGCGCGGCGGCGGTTGGTTTCGATGCGAACTTCGGCATCACTTCCTTCGCGAACAGCCGCATGCTCGCCAGCACTTCCTCCTGCGGCACGGTTTCCACCGCGTTCAGGAGGAAGTTGATCCGGTCGACGCTGACGGCCTCCCACTTCCGGATGACCTCGACGATGCGGTCAGGGTTGCCGATGCAAAGGCCTTCCGGTATCTGGCCCTCGGGCGAGCTCGTCGCCTCGCGGCGCAGTGCCGGGAGGAGGCCAAGGTTGGGGTACGAGCGCGTCGGATAGGCCTGGCGCGCCGCAAGCAGCTGTTCGGCCAGGTAGTTGAAGGTGCCTGCGAGACGCTGGCCCGTGCTCGCGCCGTACATGTTGTCCTCGTGGCAGAAGAGGAAATTGACCGTGTTCACCTGCTCGTTCACGAAGGAGCCCACGG
Source organism: uncultured Anaerolineaceae bacterium (assembly GCA_964448165.1). Taxonomy (GTDB): domain Bacteria; phylum Chloroflexota; class Dehalococcoidia; order Tepidiformales; family Tepidiformaceae; genus Amarobacter. The sequence goes on from CAYUVT010000052.1 coordinate 9,215, forward strand.
GGTTGCAGTACTTGATGCGGCGGCGGTACTCCGCGATCTTCTTTTCCTGCTCCTGGAAGCCGCCGAAGGTCAGCCCCAGGCTGCCCATGCCCCGGTCCGCCGCGTCCAGTTCCGTCCCCGGGCTCGTGACCGCAACCCACATCGGGGGGTGTGGTTTCTGGTACGGCTTCGGGAGGATGGCGCGCTCAGGCATGCTGAAAGCGCGGCCTTCGTAGCGGAACCGCTCTTGCGTCCACATCTTCGGGATGATGCGGGTCCATTCGTCCCAGGTTTTCTTGGTTTCGTCAGGGTCGGCGCCCATGCCGCCCAGCTCTGTCCAGGTGGCCGACCTGCCGGTCCCGAACTCCAGGCGGCCGCCCGAGACGATGTCCATGGTCGCGGCGACTTCCGCCGCCTTGATCGGGTTGTTGAACTGGGGGACACAGACAACGATCCCGCGACCGATGCGGATGTTCTTCGTCTGCATCGCACAGGCGGTGAGGAAGATTTCCGGGGCCGAGCAGTGGGAGTACTCCTCGAGGAAATGATGCTCCACGGCCCACACCTGGTCGAAGCCGAGCTCATCGGCGAGCCGAACCTGCTCGAGGCAGTTCTGGTACACCTCGTACTCGGTGGTCGGCCCCCAGGGCCTGGGAACCGAGATCTCATAGAAAATGCCGAACTTCATCGCGTCATCTCCCCCCGGAGCCTGCGAGATGGCGCGGACTCTAGCACAGCCAGCCCGGTCGTGTGCGGTGGATTACGACGCGAAAACGTCCTCCACGTTCGTGATGCGGATTCGCTCCGGCGTCAGCCCCAACTCGTAGGCGCCGACAATCCGGTCCTCCGCCAGCAGTTCGGCAGGCTTCTCACCGTCGTACGAGATGGTCGCCGGCTGTTGGGAAAGCAACTGCTCGCGAAGCCCCTCCGCATCAGCAGCGATCATCACCACCTGCAGGTTGTGCCAGGAGAGATGGCGCCGGACCACGTCGTTCACGCGTTCGACGGTGAGCCTGGCGAGCTCGTCCCGGATGTATTTCGTGAACTCCGGAATCCCGTACCAGTCGCTGTCGAGCGCGTAGCCGAGCTGCTGGTCCTGCGTCTTCGTCATCACGAAGACGTTCTTGCCCAGGTACTCGCGCGTGGTCTCGAAGTCTTCTTCGGAGATGCCGTCCTGGATGAGGTTCCGCAGTTCGTACAACGCTAACTTCAACCCAAAAACAGCCTGTTCGGGCCGTAACGGCCGCAGCCAGACCTCGAATGCCTGCGCCCGCCGCCCCAGGTTCGGGTCGGGGAAGAACTGGTACATCCCGCGCGGAAACGCCTCGATGTAGGCGTAGTCGCCATAATTCATGCCGCGGACTTCGCGGATGCGGTTGTACAGCCGCCCGTTGGAGGCCCGGTGCTCCCCGAACCACGCCCGTGCAAGCCAGAGCGCCACGAAGTCCGGGTGCCCGCGACGGACCCCTATTGGGTGCCCGAACGACACCGCGACTGAGCGTGTTTCCTTCTTGATGATTTCCACGTTCAAGCCGGCCGTTTCAGGGGGAACGATGGTGGTGCGCTCGCCGGTCAGCCCCTCGGGAAGTGCAGCGAGCGCGCGATGGAGCGCCGCCGATGCTGCCTCGGACACGTTGCCCGCGGTGCCAATTACCAGGTTCGCGCGCGTGTAGTTTTTCGCCGCGAATGCCCGGACATCTTCCAGTGTGAGCGATTCGATCCCCGCCACTGTTCCGGGAGTCGGATGACCGTAAGGCGTGCCGGCGAACAGCAACTGCTGAAGCCGCTCCTTGCCGAGCTCTTCCTCGTTGTTCGAGCGAAGGTCCTGTACCAGCTCGTTGAGCTGAATGGCCTTCAGGCGCTGGAAGTCCTCGTCTCGGAACCCTGGACGTGTAAGCTGCGGGATGGCAATGCCGACGAACTGATCGAGCGTGTCGACGTGCGCGACCCCGGTGAATGTCGTCATCTCCCGGTCAACCTGCACGGTGAAGGACGCCGCCAGCGGAAAGAGCGCGCGAGTGATCTCGTCGTAGGTCATATCCTGGCTTCCACCTTCGGCGATCATCGCGCCGGCGAGCGCCGCGAGACCTTCCTTGCCGGGTGGGTCGTATGCCGAGCCGGTTCCGAACACCAACTTGACGCGCACAAGCGGTGAGGCGGAGGGGAGCGCGATCGTGCGGACTGGTGCGACGCTCGCGGCGTCACCCGCCTCGATTGAGGGCGCAGTGAGCAGGTCGGGCCCGGGAGCCTCATGAGAGAGCAGCGCGACGACCATGTTCGCATCGCGCAGGTACTGGCTGGCGGCAGCTTCGAGGTCCCCGACTTCCAGGGAGTCGATGGTCCGGAAGAGCTGGTTGAGGGGGGAGTACGACCGCTCGAAGCGCACGAACCGCGCGAGCGTCGCGGCGATCGATTCCGAATTGTCGAGCGTGCGGGCGAATGCGTAGCGATTGTGGGACTTCGCCTCGGCAAGGCGTTTCGCGGTCACCGGTTCACGGCGTGCCAGCGCGAACGTGCCGGCGATCGCATCCCGAACATAACGCGTGTCCTCGAAGCGTTTTACGCGAGCGAAGACCGTTGCCAATCCAGGGTCCTGCTGTGCTGGCAGGTAGGGAAAGAGCTGGTCGACGACCTGTTCCTTCTCGACCAGGCGCCGGTAGAGGTCCGAGGTCTCACCGTAGTGAAGGTCGAGCAACACATCGAGTGCGGCAAACTCCCGGGCGGTTGCGGAGAATCTCGGACCGTGAACCGCAACGGAGACCCACGGCAGCGTCGGCGTTGCCCACGGGTGATGGACAACCACCGGCTCGACATGGGGAGGCTCCTGCGGGATTTCCACGGGTTGCACATCGCCTGGCTGCCACGCCCCCCAGTGCTTCTCGACGAGACGAACGGCCGCTTCCGGGTCGACATCGCCTGCAACGATGACGGTGGTGTACCCGGGCCGGTACCAGCGCTGGAAGAAGGTCTTCGAGTACTCGAACTGGTTGGGCATGTCTTCGATGTCCGCGAGGAAGCCCATGGTGGTGTGCTTGTAGGTATGGGTGGTGAAGGCGTGGTCGCGCTGGACTTCGATGAGCTTCGTCAGCGGGTCGGCAGCACTCTTGTTGTATTCGCCAAGCACCGCCCGGGCCTCCGTCTTGAAGTCCGCCTCGCTGTAGGCCAGGTTCATGAAGCGGTCGGCTTCGATTTCGAGGATGGTCTCCAGGTCTTCCTTCGCGAAGGTGAGGTGGTAGTTCGTGTAGTCGTCGGTGGTGTAGGCGTTCTGACGGGCGCCAGAACGGGTCACGATCTCCTGGTACACGTCGGCAGGGTAGCGTTCAGTGCCGCGGAACATCATGTGCTCAAAGAAGTGGGCGAACCCGGACTTTCCCGGTTCGACTTCGTTTCGCGATCCGGTCTGCACCGGGATCTGAAGCGACACCAGGTTGGGGTAGCCTGTGTTCAGGGTGATAACGCGCAGCCCATTCGGCAAAGTGTGTTCAATCGCCGGGAACGGGATGGCATCGTTGGATTCGGGGAGGATCTGCATGTCACGCTCTCGCCAGACGGTGTTCCGGACAGTCTATACGAGGCGGCAACACGCGAGCCGGGATTCCAGGCCTTATCACAGGGCCTGGAAGATGCGCTTCCCTTCCAGGCGGACCAGGCGGCCCAGGCCCGGGTGCTCCCAGTGGCCGGCCAGCCAGGTTCGTTGTTCGTCAATCGCCCAGTCGAACAGCCGGTCGCGCGTCGCCGCTGACTGCACGGGGTCGGTGTCGAACGCTGGCGACCAGTCCGGGTGGATGAGCTGGGCAGGGTGGTGCGAGGCATCCCCGATGATGACACCTCGTTCGCCGGCCGAAACCAGGCCGATGGCCACATGCCCGGGGGTGTGTCCGGGAGCGGGCACACACGTGAGGTGTTCATCGATGGGCTGTTCACCATCGATGAACACGATGCGGCCGGAGTGACGCAAAGGCTCAACGCACTCCACCAGGTGTGCGTTCGCGGGTTGGGCCATCTGCTCGGGGGTCATCCAGAAGTCCCACTCCTCCCGCTGGATGTAGAAGCGGGCGTTCGGGAAGAACACCTCGCGGCTCCCGTCGTCGCGGTCGAATGTGTTCCAGCCGACGTGATCGATGTGCAGGTGTGTGTGGACGACCGCATCGATGTCCGCGGGCGAAAGCCCTGCCTCCCGGAGTGCCAGGTCGAGATTGCCAGCAGGGAACCCGGGACGCTTGCGAGGCCCGAGGCCCGTATCCACCAGGTAGTTCTTGCCGGCGGAGTGCACCAGGTAGCAGGTGACGGCCATCTGCATCAGGCCGCGGTCGTCGGCCAGGTGCCCGAATTCGGCCATGAACGTCTCGGCGTGCCGCGGCAGGAACTGGCGCGGGTCCATGAGGATGGGGGCATCGAGCAGTGCGGTGACCTCGACGTTCCCGATGGTGGCTTTGTGCATGAACGTCCCTCCAGGGCGGCGATTCTACGGCCCCCGGGGGCCGCGAAGCATCGGAGAGCTACTTCGCGGCCGAACGCGCGGCCACCTCGGCCATGGCTTCGCCCAGGCGGTGGATGCCTTCCTCGATTTCCTCCATGGCCACGTAGCTGAAGGCGAGACGGAGGTGGTTGGTCGCCTGGCCGTCCGCGAAGAACTGGGGCCCCTGCCCGACGATGACGCCACGCTCGTTGGCTGCGAGCTGGACATCGCGGGAGCTCATGCCCGGGCGCAGTTGGAGCCAGAGGAAGAACCCGCCAAGAGGCCGGACGTAGCTGCAGTATTCGGCGCAGTACCTGGCCAGCGCCTCCTCCACCCGCTCGAGCTTCCGCAGGTAGATGCTCCGGAGGTTCTCGATATGCCGGTCGAGGTCGCCATTGCGAATCATTTCGGCAATCACCCGGCCCAGGAAGGGGCTGCTGCCCATGTCATAGCGGAGGGCGGCAATCCGCGAGACGAGTACCGGGGCGCCGGTGATCCAGCCCATGCGCAGCCCGGTGGCGATGATCTTCGAGAAGCTGGAGACCTTAATGCCGTGGTCTCCGTTGCTCAGGGCAAAGATCGACGGGGGCGGTGGCGTTTCGAACCAGAGCTCGCCATAGGCGTCATCCTCCAGCACAAACGTCCGGTGTTCGCGGACGATCTCAAGGAGCTCGTGCCGCCGTTCAAGCGCAAGCGTGCAGCCGGCCGGGTTCTGATGGTTGGGGATGCAGTAGACAAACTTGGCCCGCTTTCCCTGGTCCGCCAGCTTCCGCAGCTCGGCCGCGAGAACATCGGTGCGCATTCCGTATTCATCCATCGGGATGGCGACCTGGTGGGCGCCGAACGAACGGATGGTGCGCATGCTCCCGGGAAAATTCGGGCTTTCGACCATGACGTAGTCGCCCGGGTCCAGGAGCGTCTCGCAGACCATACCGATGGCGTGGGCCGAACCGCTGGCAATCAGCACGTTGTCGCGAGTGACGGGAATGCCTTCTATCCGCGTCGAGCGCTCCGCGATCGCTTCGCGGAGGGGAAGAGGCCCGTAAGTGCCGCCGTATTCGAGGGCTTCCTTTTGTTCGCGATCGATAACCGTGCGGGCCGCGCGCAGGAGCTGCTCCCCCGGGAGGGAGGGGATATCGGGGAGGCCCCCGGCGAAGGAGATGAGGTGGCGGGGGTCGGGCGTGGCGGCCGCCCAGACGGCCGGGCCAAGGATCTTTGCGCGCGCGCTGACCATCTCCTCGATGGTCTCGGGGGTCCAGTACGACTCTGTCATCGAATGCCTGCCGGCGAGAAGCTGGAGCCAGTATACCCGCCGCGTTACAGCGGATAGGTGTGAACCATGGGTGGGATTGAGAAGCCGGGGGTCGACGGATGGCTTGACATGGCTGTTATACTGCAAGCTCACCCAACTGTTCGCCTGACTTTGCGAATGTTTTCACAATCGTGGGCGGCGAATCCGCCGGCACCGCGGGGGCCGTGGCATTCGCAAAAGGCGGGGCATTTTGAGACTGTGATTTTTGGGGGGAAGAGGACGATGAGCCAGCCAGGGATGCCGTCCGCTCAAGGGCTGTACCGCCCGGAATTCGAGCGTGACAGTTGCGGCGTGGGGTTCGTTGTCCACCTGAAGGGCCACCGCTCTCACCAGGTGGTCGAAGACGGCCTGACCGCGCTCGAGAACCTTCACCACCGGGGTGCATCGGGCAGCGAACCGAACACCGGCGACGGAGCCGGGATCCTGGTGCAAATGCCGCATGAGTTCCTGCGGCGCGAGTGCGCCCAAATTGGCATCAGGCTGCCAGAGGCCGGCCACTACGGGGCCGGCCTCTTCTTTGCGGCGCACGATGCCCGGGCTCGGGCGCAGGCAATGGCGTTGTTCACCGCGATCGTCGAGGAAGAGGGGCAGCACCTGCTTGGCTGGCGCGAGGTCCCAACCGACAACTCCATGCTCGGCGCTACCGCCCTGGCGGCAGAGCCGGCGATCCACCAGGTCTTCGTCGGGCGTGGCCCGGGCCTGGCAACCGACGACGACTTCGAGCGCAAGCTCTACGTCATCCGCAAGCGGTTCGAAAAGGCGATCGATCGCTGGGGCATCCGGGACGCTGAATGGATGTACTTCCCGAGCCTCTCCTGCCGGACGATGGTCTACAAGGGGATGCTCACCGCCACACAGCTGCGCCAGTACTTTCCTGACCTGAGCAACCCGCTGATGGTCAGCGCCCTGGCGATGTTCCATTCGCGCTTCAGCACGAACACGTTCCCCAGCTGGGAGCTGGCGCACCCCTACCGGATGGTGGCGCACAACGGTGAAATCAACACGCTCCGTGGCAACCGGAACTGGATGGCCGCGCGCGAAGCGCTGTTCGAATCACCCCTGTTCGATGACATCCACAAAATCCTGCCCGTGATCAATGAACATGGGAGCGACACCGCCAGCCTGGATGAGGCGCTGGAGCTGCTGGTGCTCGCCGGCCGGCCGCTCGCGCACGCGATGATGATGCTGATCCCGGAGGCCTGGCAGGGACATGAGTCGATGCCCCCGGAAAAGCGCGCCTTCTACGAATACCACAGCTGCCTGATGGAGCCGTGGGACGGCCCGGCTTCGGTCGCCTTCACCGATGGCAAGAACATCGGGGCCGTCCT
>CAYUVT010000053.1:0-16282 GCA_964448165.1 uncultured Anaerolineaceae bacterium
GGCGCCCCCGGCAGGATTCGAACCTGCGGCCAGACGCTTAGAAGGCGCCTGCTCTGTCCCCTGAGCTACGGGGGCGTGGGGCCCATTGTATCGCGCGTTGCTCTCCCCCGATCCGCTCCCTCCCCTCTCCCACATCGGCCGCCGAACCGCGTAAAGTGGCGGCCCAAGGCAATGCGGAGGACGAAATGGGGACACCACAGATGGCGGCCACCCGGCCGGAAGACCTCGGCATCGACAGCGAGAAGCTCGAAGCCGTATTCGCCCGCGCGAAACGTGATGTCGACGATGGCACCCTCAAGAGCGCCCAGGTCGCTGTCGCACGCCATGGGCAGCTTGCGGGTGTCCGCACCTATGGAACGGTGCAACACAACGGAATCGAAGCCGAGGTGCCTGCCACCAACGACACGCTCTACACCATCTTCAGTTGCACCAAGGCCATCGTCGGCGCCGCTGCATGGACCCTCTTCGAGGACGGGCTGTTGCGTGAGGAAGAGCGCGTCGCCGAAATCATCCCCGAGTTTGGAACCAACGGAAAAGACCAGATCACGGTCACCCAGCTCATGACTCACACCGGCGGCTTCCCGATGGCGCCCTTCGCTCCCCAGGACTGGGACAACCGCGAACGCCGCCTCGAACGCTTCGCCAGCTGGCGGCTCAACTGGGAGCCCGGCTCGCAGTTCGAATACCACGCCACCAGCGCCCACTGGGTTATCGCCGAAATCATCGAGCGCCGCGCCGGCATGGATTTCCGGGCGTTTGTCCGCGAGAAAATGCTCGACCCCATGGGGCTCACGGATTTCTACGTCGGACTGCCCGCGGAGGAGAACAGCCGTGTTGCCGATGTGCGGCACCTCATCCCTCCCACACCGCCGCCCGGCGGATGGGGCGAAGTCACGCCTGACGCCATCAAGGCGTTCAACCGGCCGGAGGTGCGCGCAGTGGGCGTCCCCGGCGGTGGGGGAGTAGCAGGCGCCGCCCAGCTTGCGATGTTCTACCAGCCGCTCGTGAACGGTGGCGCAACCGCCGGGGGCAAGCGTGTCCTCAAGCCCGAAACGATCGAATGGGCGACGCGGGTCCGCACGAAGGACTATCACCGCGTTCCCCTGCTCGATTACCCGTGCAACCGGGCACTGACGGTGGTCGTGGCCGGTGACGACGGAAATGCGAGCCTGCGTGGTTTTGGAAAGACGTGCTCGCCCCGGGCCTTCGGCCACGGCGGCGCCGGCGGCCAAATCGGCTGGGGCGACCCGGAGAGCGGCATCTCGGTTGGGTACTGCACCGATGGCTTCCTCGATGAGGTGCTCCAGGGGCGCAGAATCACGGCGATCAGCAGCCTCGCAGCCGCCTGTCTCGCGTAACTGTGCCTTTCGTCTATACGTGTATGGAAAACGCATTGTGATATGCGAGGCGCTTCGGTGTACTACCGCAGCTTCGCTCAGGTTCGGTGTGTCCGGGACGCCGGCGCCGTCCTCCTTCCGGTCAACCGGTCCCGTCATATTGGGACGGTAGGCCGCATGGCACGGTGCTTGTGAGGGGTAGTGTTACGCCATCAAGACAGTTGTGGGGGAAACAATATCGATACCAACACCGAAGGGGCTCGGCAGTAGCCACGACCCAGGTCTCCAGACCGGAATCACCTGGAATTCGAAACCACAGAACACTTCCGGAGGAAGTACATGAAGCGCAGGACTCTTGATTTCATCTTCTCAGGTGGCGGTCTCCTTCTCGCCATCCTGCTGATTGTTCTCGGGTTTGTGCTCGCCGACCAGGCTGCATTCGCTGAGGACTACGTCAGGGATCAGCTCCGCGAACAGAAAATCACGTTCGCCAAGGCTGAAGACCTGACTGACGAGGAGAAGAACTGGAAGGAAGGCTCGAAGTGCCTGACTGAATACGCCGGCCAGCTAATGGAAACCGGCAAAATGGCCGAGTGCTACGCGAATTACTACATCGCGATGCACATGCGCCGCTCCGCTGCCAACGCCGCCGTCGACGGCCAGAAGATGGGATGGGACAACGAGACCTACGCCACCATGGGCCCGATCCGCACCGCCCTCCAGGCTGAGGTGAACAAGGCCAAGGAGGCTGGCGACAAGGCCGCCCAGGACGCAGCCCAGAAGAAGCTCGACGCAGCGACCTCGCTCCGGAGCACCTTCCAGACTGGTGAAACCCTCCGCGGTCTTCTCCTCACCACCTACGGCTTCAGCATCTTCGGTGAAAAGGCCGACCTGGCAGCGACGGTCTGCTACATCATCGCCGGCCTGCTCATCGTCCTCTCCATCGCCGGATTCGTCCACGCATTCCTCACCCCGCCCGATAAGGTCGCTCTCGGCGGGAAGTAAAACGGCCAGGCTGGCTCACCGGCCACCAGACCCCCACGGCAACACCTCCTCTCGGAAGGGCCGGCACTCGCCGGCCCTTCTGCTTGTCCCGGCCGCGCTACGCCCGGGACAAGCCTGCTTTCAGCCAGCCGGTATGTTCGTCGTAGTGCTCGTAGGTGTTCCCGGCGACCCAGTCGACGACGGGCCGTGGATTGTGCGGCCGGTCGTTGGGCTGGTAGTGGGAATAGGGTAACGACAGCTGCTCGTCCGTCATCCGCTCGATCGCCGCCACCACCTGCGAGTGACTCTGCTCCAGCAGCGCGCGGCAGTCGCTTGCCGCGACCCTGAGCGCGCGTTCGGCGAGGTACCGGTTCACTGCGTCGGTGTCATGTTGTTCAACGGCAGGTGGGTGGCCCGGTAAACGCGAAAGGCCGCCCCGGAGGGCGGCCTTCGTGAAATCCGGGTGCTGGATGTTACGCCCTCGGCAGGCCAAGGCCCCGCGTGGCGATGATGTTCCGCTGGATTTCGCTCGTCCCCCCCTCGATCGTGTTGGCGATCGAGCGCAGGTACATGTACTTCACGCGCCCCTTCATCGGAGGCGTTGGCCCGGCGGTCTTCGCATCCAGCTGGCCGTACATGCCGAGGACGTGCATGCCCGTGCGCTGGATTCGCTGGTTGAGTTCGGTTCCATACAGCTTCGCGACACTGGCTTCGTGGCCCGGTGCCACGCCTTCTTTCGCCTGGATGGAGACGATCTTGAAGCTCATCATCGTGGCGACACCGGCTTCCACGTAGCGCTCGACCAGTTCGTGGCGCAGGGCGTTGTTGTGGCCCAGCGTGCTCGTGCCGTTGTTCCGGTTTTCGCGTGCGAACTTGATCAGGTCCTCCACCGTCTGCCGCGCGCCGACCGCGCCACCGATGTTCGATCGTTCGAAGCTCAGGGTGGTCTGCGCCAGGTACCAGCCGCGGTTCTCTTCGCCGATGATGTTCTCCTTCGGGATGCGCACATCCTCGAAGAACACCTCGTTGAATTCGTGCGTGTAGGCGGCGTTGATGAGCGGCCGCACCGTCACGCCCGGGGCTTTCATATCCGCGATGAAGTAGGTGATCCCGCGATGCTTCGGGGCATCCGGGTCGGTCCGCGCGAGGAGGATCATCCACTTCGCATTGTGGCCGCCAGAGGTCCAGATCTTCTGGCCGTTGACCACGTAGTCGTCGCCATCGCGTACGGCGCGGGTCTGGATCGAAGCCAGGTCCGAGCCGGCCCCGGGCTCGCTGTAGCCCTGGCACCAGGTGACCTCGCCCGCGAGCATCTCGGGGAGGTACTTCTTCTTCTGCTCTTCCGTGCCGTGGACGATGAGCGTTGGCCCGGCAAAGCCGATGCCGATGCCGCCCGGACGGGGCAACCGTGCCTCGGCCAGCTCCCAGTTGAAGACGAACTGTTCCATGACCGACATCCCGGCGCCGCCGTACTCCTTCGGCCACGCCGGGGCGATCCAGTTACGCGCCGCGAGCGCCTTCGTCCATTCCTTGCTGCCGCCGTAGAAGCTCTCGGCGTCTTCCCGCCCGGCACGGGCCTTTGGCCCTTCCTTCGCGATGAAGTCGCGCACTTCTTGCCGGAACGCGGCCTCTTCCGGTGTGTCGCGGAAGTCCATGTGCTTTACCTCGGGTCCTGGTATCGGTGGGGAGATTGTACTCCTCCATGGACGTATCCGCTGGCGGCGTGTCCGAAATCGCACGGCGCGACCACGACATCTCTTGTCGCGAGGTGGCACCATGCTGGACCAGCGAAAACGCGGAGGGAATTGGTATGGCTAAATGGAGCGCATTCGAGGCTGCGAGCCCCGAGCTGGCACGGCTTGCCAGGGAGCGGCTCGACGCCACGGGGCTGGTGATGCTTGGCACGCTACGCAAGAACGGCTGGCCTCGCATCACCCCGATCGAGTTCACCATCTGGGAGGGAGAGCTCGTGATCGGAGGCATCTGGCAATCGCGCAAAATGCTCGACCTCCTGCGCGATCCCCGCTGCACCATCCACACCGCCACTACCAACAAGAACGGCCAGGAGGGCGATTTGAAGCTGTACGGAAAGGCAGCTCCGCTGGCCGCGGAGCGCGAACCGGCGTACTGGCAACACATCTTCGAGACGCAGAACTTCCGCCCCGATGGGCCCGCGCACGTGTTTACCATCGACATCGAAGCGGCCGGCTACGTCCGGTTCACCGCGGAAGGCGAACAGCACATACTCACCTGGCCCGGCGGTGAGTGGCGCATCACCCGGCCCTGACCGCCGGCTGCCCCGGCATGCAGCGGCTCGTGCCCATTGACGGTACCATCCGGCGTATGCCGAGCACCCCTTCGTTCAACCCGCCCTCCCGCATCCTCATGGGGCCCGGCCCCAGCGGCGCCCATCCGCGTGTGCTGAAGGCCATGACCGCGCCGATCCTGGGCCACCTCGACCCCGAGTTCCTCCGCATCATGGACGACTGCAACGACATGCTCCGGCAGGTGATGGGCACCGGGAACCGGATCACCCTCGCCACACCGGGCACTGGCACCAGCGGCATGGAAGCAGCCGTCATGAACCTGGTCGAGCCGGGCGACCGGGTCGTGGCCGGCATCTGCGGCTACTTTGGTGAGCGCATCGCCGTGATGGCGGAACGCGCCGGCGGCGTGGTCACACGCGTTCATGCGCCCTGGGGCTCCCCCACCGACCTGGCCGCCGTCGAATCCGCCGTCCGCGCCGCCGGCAACGTGAAGCTCATCGCAATGGTCCATGCCGAGACCTCCACCGGAGCGCTGACACCGGTCGAACCCTTCGCAAAGCTTGCCAGGGAGCATGGCGCCCTCTTGCTTGTCGACTGCGTCACTTCGCTGGGCGGAGTCCCCGTAACGGTCGATACCTGGGGCGCCGATGCGGTGTACTCCGGCACGCAGAAGTGCCTGAGCGCCCCTCCCGGCATGGCTCCCCTCACCATGTCGCCCCGCGCCTGGGATGCCATCAAGGCGCGCGAAGTACCGTGCAACAGCTGGTATCACGACCTCAGCCTGCTGGAGGCGTACTGGGACGAACGGCGGGCCTACCACCACACCGCGCCCATTTCCATGGTCTACGCGCTTCACGAGGCGCTCGCGCTTGTCCTCGATGAGGGCCTTGAACGCCGCTGGGCGCGGCACGAGCGCAACGGCCGGGCGCTCCAGGCAGGCCTCGAAGCGATGGGCCTGGTACTCCACGCCGATGCCGGCTACCGGTTGCCAGTCCTCACCACCGTCCGCATCCCGGAGGGCGTCAACGACGGCGAAGTTCGTGGCACGCTCCTTAGTCGGAACAGCATCGAAATCGGGGGTGGCCTGGGCGACCTGCGCGGCAAGGTCTGGCGCATCGGGCTGATGGGAGAAAGCTCCACCCCGGGGAACGTACTTCTGGTGCTCAATGCGCTCGGCAAAATCCTCCGCGAACAGGGCTTCGCGGCCGACATTCGTGCGGCCGTAGAGGCAGCTGCTGCCCGGCTCGAAGGGTAAACCTGCAGGGACAAGTTGAACCTTTTTGTGATTGTCGATAGAGTTTGTCAACAATCACGAAGGGGGCACCCATGCAGGCTGGCGCAACTGCCGCCGCGGCGTCGCCGCGTCTGCCCGCGAACACCTTCACCGTCGCGGGAGCGCTGCTGTTTATCATCGTGGCGGCTGTCTTCACCGGTTCGAAGGATTTCGAGCTGGGGGCGTTCTGGCTGATAGGTGTCGCGTTCGGCGTCATCGTTCAGCGCAGCCGCCTGTGCTTTGCCGGCGCCTTCCGCGACCTGATCATGTCCGGCGACGGCCGCCTCATGCGCGCCATCATCCTCGGGCTCGCCGTCACCACTATCGGCTTCGGCATGCTCATGGCGCGCTTCGTGCCCGACCCATCGTTCAATGTCTTGCCGCCCGGCGCACACATCCAGCCGGTGGGATTCGCCACCGTGGTGGGCGGCGTGCTGTTCGGCATCGGCATGGTCCTGGCTGGCGGGTGCGTCTCGGGCACCCTCTGGCGAATGGGTGAAGGCTACCTGAACTCCTGGGTGGCGATGGTTGGCATCCTCTTCGGGCTCTGGGGCGCCTCGAAGACGTGGGACTGGTGGTACGACAACGATGTCAGTAAGCGCGAGGCGACCTGGCTCCCCACCCAGCTCGGCCTTACGGCTTCCATCCTGCTCACGCTGGTGGTCCTGGCGGCTGCATATGTCGCCATCCTCTGGTGGGAGCTGCGCTCGCCGCGCCTCCCGGAACCAAAGGCAAAGCCCGCTCCTCCGGCATTCACCGTCCGCGACCACCTGCGCAACTCGTGGAACGTCGTCTTCGGCGGGAGGGGGTGGAGCTACACCGCTGGCGCCGTTGCACTCGCAGTCCTGTCCATTGCCGCCTACAACCTGCAAAGCCCCCTGGGCGTTACCGGCGGTCTCGCGCTCTGGGCCGATAACGCCGCGAAGGTGGTCGATGCTGGCGGGCTCCCGCTCAAGGGGGCGGATCTCCTCGCGGGGTGCTCCTCTGCAGCAGCGGGCGCCGAGTGGCTCACCATCCGCACCACCACCATGACAGGCCTGGTGATGGGGGCGTTTACGGCGTCAGTCCTCTCGGGCGAGTTCAAGGTCCGGTTCTCGCGCAACATCGCACGCTATCCCCAGGTCCTTATCGGCGGAGCGGCCATGGGCTACGCCTCCGTACTCGCCGTTGGCTGCACCATCGGCGCTTTCTTCTCTTCGATTCCCTCGCTCGCGCTGGCCGGGTGGCTGTACGCCATCGCCCTGGCGGCCGGCGCCTTCATCGGAGTTCAGGTCATCCGCCGCCTGCCCTGAGGCGGTGAACAGACACCCGGGACCAGGAGGTTCACGAAATGCAGATCGATGTTCGCGGAGAAATGTGTCCCTATCCGGCCATGAAGGCAAAGGAAGCCCTGAAGAAGCTCCCCCCGGGCGAACGGCTGGAGCTCATTACCGACCATGCCCCCGCCCTCTCCACCGTGCCCTGGGAAGGCGCGAAGCTCGGATTCCTCTCGGAAATCGCCCCCGGTGGCCCGGGCGAGTGGGTCATCACGCTCGAGAAGTCGAGCACGCCCATCGACCAGCGTCAGGTCCTCACCGCCATCGCCGCGCGCGCCGCCGAGCTCGCGCCGGACGAGGCATAACCCAACAGGAGTCATCCCATGAAAAGGTTCAGCCTGCTCGCCCTGCTCGTCGTGGCAATCCTTTCCACCTTCCTTGTGGCATGCGGCGGCGACGACGACGATTCCCCGGCCGCCACGCCCACCACTGCCGCCTCCGGAGGCACCACTCCGCAGGCCCAGGCGTCGCCGACGGTCGACCCCAACGCCTACTCCCGCCCGGAACTCCTGGTGGAGACGGCTCAGCTGCAGAAGTCTCTTGGCGACCCGTCGCTCGTCATCGTCGACCTTCGCAAGAAGGAGGCCTACGACGCGGGGCACATCCCCGGAGCCGTGTGGTACGACACGGCCTTCCTGAAGGACCCGGACGAAAAGCTCTACGTCATCAACGAGAAACTCTTCGCCGAAAAGGTTGGTGAGGTCGGCATCGACACCACGAAGAAAGTCGTCGCTTACGACGATGGCAACGGCCTCTGGGCCACCCGCTTCTGGTGGGTGATGTGGTACTACGGGCACGAGGGCTCGGTACTCAACGGCGGCTTCGCCAAGTGGCAAAAAGATGGCCTTGCCGTCTCGAAAGAGGCGCCAGCCGTGACGAAGGCCGTCTTCAAGCCCGCCGTTAACGACCAGGTCATCTGCGCCCTGGACTACGTCGAAGCGAAGTCTGAAACCCCCGACCCGAACGTCGTCATCCTCGATGTCCGCTCCCCGGCCGAGTACACCGGAGCCGATGTGCGGGCCGCCAAGGGTGGGCACGTGCCCAACGCGGTCAATCTCGACTGGACGCGCTCGCTCACGGAATCGCAGCCACAGGTGTGGAAGCCCGCCGCCGAGTTGCGCAAGCAGTTCGAAGAAGCCGGCATCAAGCCCGGGGCCGAAGTGATTACCTACTGCCAGACTGGAGTGCGTGCGGCACACTCCCTGTTCACCCTCCGCCTGCTGGGCTACGACGGCCTGAAGAACTTCGACGGATCCTGGCAGGAATGGGGCAACAACAAGGACACGAAAGTCGCCCGCTAACCGTCACCGCTCGTGTCGGGAACCAGGACGGGGGAGGCTACAGCCTCCCCCGTTTGCGCTTGAGACCGGGGGCCTCAACGGCCCTTCCACTCGGGCTGCCTTCGTTCGAGGAAGGCCCGCACACCCTCTTTGAAGTCCTCGCTTGCGAACATCCGATTGAGCGTTGCCGTGCTGTCCTTCAGGTGGTCCATCGGGTCCCGCGCCAGGCCCTGGTAGAGCAGGCGCTTCACCTCGCCGGTTGCCAGCGGCGAGCCGCGCGAGACGGAGTGCGCGAACTGCAGGGAGCGCTCCATGAGCTCCGCATCCGGCACAACTTCCTGCACATAACCAACCTCGAGCGCCCGGGTTGCGCTGATGATCTCGCCCGAGTACAGAAGGTACGCCGCGTTCTGCAGGCCGACGATGCGCGATAAGAGCCACGTGCCGGCGGCCGTATCGGGTACCAGCCCCCGGTGCACAAACACCCACCCGAACCGGGCCGATTCCGCTGCGATGCGGAAATCGCACTGCAGCGTGAATTCCACGCCCAGGCCCACTGCCGCGCCATTGACCGCCGCGATGGTCGGCTTCTGGATCGACGCGAACGTCCACGGCGCGGGGCGCGCCTCTTCGTACGTGTTTGCGTAGCTCTCGGCTCTGCCGGTTGTCGGAGGCTGGCTCGAAAGCTGTTGCAGGTCGGTGCCCGCGCTGAATGCCCTGCCCACCCCGGTAAGCACTACCGCGCGCACGCGCTCGTCGCTCCCCGCCTGGCGGATCGCGTCCTCGATCTGGGCCAGCATCTCGTACGTGATCGCGTTCATCTTCTCCGGCCGGTTGAACCGCATGAGGCCCACCTGGCCTTCGACCGTGTACTCGAAATCCGCCATTCTCCTGTCTCCCTCCCGATCGGTGGCGAAACAATACCCGCGGCCGCCGAGGCGTGCACGCCGGTGCGCGCCGCCGCCAGCGGCGGTAGGCTACGCTCCATGCCCATCCGAACCGAACGCCGCGACCGTACGTTCCTGATCACGCTCGATAGACCGCAGGCGATGAACAGCATCGACCCCGAGATGTACCGCCAGCTCGGCGACGCCTGGGACGAGTTCGAGCGGGATGACGCACTGCTTGTGGCGGTCGTCACTGGAGCGGGCGAAAAGGCGTTTTGCTCCGGCCGCGACCTGGTGAAAAGCGCCGAGGATGTCTCCAACGATTGGAGCCAGCAGCGCGGTGGGGGGCGGCTCACGCCCGAGGGCATTTGGAAGCCCGTCATCGCAGCGATCAACGGCCACTGCCTGGCAGCCGGGCTCGCGCTCGCGCTTGGTTGCGACCTGCGTGTCGCCAGCCCGAACGCGACGTTCGGGACCATGGCCGCGAAACGGGGCATTGTCGCAGGCGGTGGCCAGACCCAGCGGCTGGCGCGCTACATCCCCTTCGGCATCGCCATGGAGATGATCCTCTTTGCCGAGCGCATCAGCGCCGAGGACGCGCTCCGGTACGGGCTGGTAAACCGGGTGGTGCCGCAGGAGGAGCTCTTGCCGTTCGCTCTCGGGTGGGCGGAGAAACTGTGCGAGAACGGCCCCCTGGCCGTCCGGGCGATGAAGCGCGCCGCCTACGAAGGCGGCTGGGACATGACCTTCCGCGAAGGCATGCGCCTGGAAGCCCGCCTCTATGCCGAGATCATGAAGACCGAAGACGCTGTCGAGGGTGGCCGCGCGTTCGCCGAAAAGCGCCCCCCACGGTTCCAGGGGCGCTGATATGAACGGGCCGCTGGAAGGCATTCGTGTCCTCGACTTCACCTGGGCGCTCGCCGGCCCCTTCGCCACCATGCAACTTGCGGACCTCGGCGCCGAGGTGGTGAAGGTCGAATACCCCGAAACCCACGAGAAGGAACGCGGCTTCGGCCCCTATGCCGACGGTATCTCCACGTTCTTCTTCAGCCCCAACCGCGGCAAGAAGGGCATCGCTATCGACTTGAAGGCGCCCGAGGGCAAGGACCTGGTCAAGCGTCTCGCTCGCCAGGCCGACGTGGTCACGGAAAACTTCCGCCCCGGCACCATGGACCGCCTCGGACTCGGGTACCGGGCACTGCGCGAGGTGAACCCGAGGCTCATTTACGCCGCCCTCAGCGGGTTTGGACAGACCGGCCCATACAGCTCCATGGCTGCCGTCGATGCGGTCGCCCAGGCCATGGGTGGGACGATGTCGCTCAACGGCGAAAAGGGTGGGCCACCGATGCGCGTCGGTGTCAGCATCGGCGATATGGTGGGCGGCCTCTACCTGGCGGTCGGGATACTGGCCGCGCTGCGCGCTCGTGACATAAATGGTGAGGGCCAGATGCTGGACGTTGCGCTCATGGAAGCCCAGATGGCGCTCTGCGAGAACGCCATCGTTCGCCATTCCGCCTTCAACGAGCACCCAACACGGCAGGGGAGCCGCCACGCGCTCCTGGCCCCGTTCGGACCGTTCCCCACCCGGGACGGCTGGATCGTGATCGCCAACGTGAAAGAGTGGGAACTCTTTTGCGCGCTCCTGGCGCGCGACGATATGGCCATCGACGAGCGATTTGCAACGAACCGTGCCCGGCTCGAAAACATCGACCTCCTGGAGGAGCAGCTGTGCGGTGCGCTCGCCCAGAAGACAACGGATGAGTGGTTCGCCCTGCTCGAACCGGCGAACGTCTGCGCCATCGGCAAGGTGAACACGATCGCCGACCTCTTCCACGATCCCCACGTGGCCGCGCGCAACATGCTGGTGGATATCCCCATGCCCTACGGCAAGGCCGGCACCCTCACCTTGCCGAACTCCCCCATCCACCTCTCCGCCACGCCCACCACGGTCGGGCGCCCGATGCCGGAGCACGGCGGAAACACCACTGAGGTGCTCAGCCAGTGGATCGGGATGCCGGAGGGTGAGATCGCGGCGCTTCGAGCCCGCGGTGTCATCAAGTAGCCTCGAACGCGGTCCGCTTCACACCGGTACGAGTCTCGCCGCGCTATGATGGCCCTGCCAGCTCCGAGCCCACCGGCCCCGGCGGGGGAGTCGCGGAGCATCGGCCAGCAAGGAAAGGGCTTCAGCCAGCGCGCACTGCGCGGAATGGAGCACCCCTTTGTCCAGCCCCTGGAATCCAGCCCAGTACGAGCGATTCGCAAACGAGCGCACCCGGCCCTTCCTCGACCTGCTTGCCATGGTCACGCCCGTGCCCGGTGGCCGCGTCGTCGACCTCGGCTGCGGAACCGGCGAGCTGACCCGGTTGCTCCACGACCGCACCGGCGCTGCAGAAACCCTGGGGGTCGATAGCTCCGAAACGATGCTCGCGAAAAGCGGCGAGTTCGCGGCTCGTGGGCTCAGCTTCGAATTGGCCGACATCGCCACCTACCGGCCACCGGCCCCGTTCGACGTGGTGTTCTCGAACGCGGCGCTCCAGTGGGTGCCAGACCACCCGGCGCTCATCCCGGCGCTCGCCCGGCTCGTGCGAGCGGGCGGGCAGTTCGCGTTCCAGGTGCCCGCAAACGACGACCATACCTCGCATGTGACCGCGCGCGATGTGGCGGCCGAGGAGCCGTTCCGGTCTGCGCTCGGCGGGTACGAACGTTCGTGGCCCGTGATGCCCCCCGAGTGGTACGCGGAGCAACTCGATGCCATGGGCTTCTCCTCGTTGAACGTGCGCCTCCAGGTATATGGCCACCACCTCCCCTCGTCGGCCGATGTCGTCGAGTGGGTGAAGGGCACCTACCTGACCGACTACGCCCGGAGGATGCCGTCGCATCTCTATGAGCAGTACCTGGTCCGCTACCGCCACGTCCTGCTCGAACGCATCGGGGAGCGGCGGCCGTACTTCTACGCCTACAAACGCATCCTGGTGCACGCGGTCCGGGCGTAGAGTGGCGCCGATGGATGTCTCGATCGAGCCCGTAGCGTACGAGCATAAGGCAGTGCTCCGCCGCATGATCCAGCTCTACCTGTACGACTTCTCCGAGTTCGAACCGTTGGAGCTGAACGGCCACGGCGAGTTCGATTACCGCTACCTCGATCACTACTGGGCGCCCGAACCCGGTGAGAGCCGCTATCCGTTCTTTATTCAGGCCGGGGGGCGGCGGGTGGGGTTCGCGCTGGTGAGAGCGCTCAATGGGGTCAACGTCGTGTCGGAGTTCTTCGTGATGCGGGGGCACCGGCGCGGAGGCATCGGCACGGCCGCCGCGAAACTCCTGTTCTCCCGCCTGCCGGGCGAATGGCTCGTGCACCAGGTCCCTGCCAATCTCCCGGCCCAGGCCTTCTGGCGCGGCGTCATCGCCGCCGTCACCCGGGGCGACTACACCGAGGCCATCGATGCGGATGGAGTCACCCAGCGCTTTCGCACCGGCTGATACGGGCGGGGCCCGGGGTGGGTTGACACCCTCTTATACTGGTCATACGCAGAGCAGCAGGAGGTGTGGTTGTGTACGGATTTGTCGGTAGCGTCCTCGCCGAAAAGGGCCGCCAGGTCTACACGATCGCCCGGACTGCCACCGTCTCGGAGGCGGTCCGCGAAATGAACGAAAAGGGGGTCGGCTCCCTGCTTGTGACCGACGGGAGCCGGCCCGTGGGCATCTTCACCGAGCGGGATGTCCTCCGCCGCATCGTCGATGCCGACCGCGATCCTGCCCTCACCCGCGTGGGCGAGGTGATGACCCGCGACCTTGCCGCCATCACCCCGGCCTGGCATGTCGAAGATGCCATGCGCCTGATGACCGAACGCAGGCTTCGCCATCTGCCTGTCATGGACGGTGACCAGCTGGTCGGGATGATCTCCATCGGCGACCTGCTCCGCTGGGTCACCATCAACCAGGAAGATCACATCCGCGCGATGACCGACTACATCAACGGCCGCGCCTGAACCGCCCCGCGCCTCAGCGCCCCCGGAACACGGGCTCGCGCCGTTCGACGAAGCTCAGCGCACCCTCTTTGTGGTCTTCTGTGGTGAAGAGGTACGCCAGCGCGTTGCCGACATACTCCCCCATCTCCTCCATCGAGGCGTGGACGGATCGGCGCAGGCCCTCCTTCATGT
This sequence comes from uncultured Anaerolineaceae bacterium, assembly GCA_964448165.1. GTDB lineage: Bacteria > Chloroflexota > Dehalococcoidia > Tepidiformales > Tepidiformaceae > Amarobacter. Next base: position 13,502 of record CAYUVT010000053.1, read on the forward strand.
AACGCATTGCGATGGGCGGGTTCGCTGCGATCTTCCGCGCCAGTTCGAGCGCCGCCGGGAGCAATTCTTCGGCCGGGACGACGCGCGACACCAGCCCAATCCGCTCGGCCTCCCGCGCATCGATGACGTCGCCAGTGAAGAGCAACTCTGCAGCTTTGGATGGCCCGACGATCCTGGGTAGCCGCCAGAGCCCCCCGATATCGGAGACCAGTCCCCGCTTGATGAACAGCTCGCCGAACTTCGCTTGCTCCGACGCGATCCGGATGTCGCAGAAGAGGGTGAGGTCCATCCCCCAGCCCACCGCGGGGCCGTTGACCGCGCAAATCACCGGCTTGTCACATTCAAGGATGGCTGCCGCCGCGGGCGTGGGCCGCGGGCGTGCATCGCGGAGCCGCGTGACCGTCGCATCGCGCTGCTCTCCAAGCATGATCTGCTTCACGTCGTCGCCCGAGCAGAACGCCCGGCCGGACCCGCTAAGCACGATGCAGCGCACCTCCGGGTCACGGTTCGCATCCCGGAACGCCTGTTCCAGTTCCGCGTACATCTCGCGGTTCAACGCGTTCATCACTTCTGGCCGGTTGAGCGTGATGGTCGTTACGTGGTTGTCCAACTCGGAGATGACGAATTCCATGGCTAGTCCCCTGCGCACCCGGGCTTACTTGAACTCGTAGCCGCCCTTCACCCCGGCCGGCTCCGGGTCGGTCAGCACGTTCACGCACGCGGGCTTGCCGCTGTTGAACGCTCGCTCGATCGCAGCCTTGATCTGCTCCGGGTGCTCCACGAACTCCCCGTGCCCGCCAAGCCCTTCCACCACCTTGTCGTACCGGGCGTTGTCGCCCAGCACCGTGGCCGGCGTGCGGCCCTCACCATACTGGGCCTTCTGGCCGACATAAATCTGGTGCCAGCAGCGATCGTTGCCAATGACTGAGACGATCGGCATGTTGAACCGCACGAACGTATCAAAATCAAAGCCGTTCAGGCCAAACGTCCCGTCGCCATTCACCATCAAGACCTTCTTGTCCGGCGCCGCCACGCTCGCTGCCATGCAGAACCCCGTGCCCACGCCGAGCGTGCCGAACGGGCCCGGGTCCATCCACTGGCCGGGGTTGTTCACCGGAAGCACGCTCGCGGCCAGGGCCACGATATCGCCGCCGTCACCGACGACGATCGTGTCATCGTCGACGAATTCCGCGATCTCCTTGCACAGCCGGAGCGGATGGATCGGCACGGCATCCGAGTTCATGAACACCTCGCGCTGGGCGTCGGCCTGCCCTTCGAGCCCCCGCAGGTACTGCATCCACTCCGCGTGGTTGCCCTTGCCGATCTCCCCGGTGAGCTGCAACAGCGCCTGGCGGATGTTGGCCTCGATCCCGATGGTGAAGTCCCGGTTCCGGCCGATGTCACGTGGGTCGATGTCGATCTGGATGATCTTCGCTTCCGGGTTCCACGCGGGCGGCCGGCCGTACTTCAGCCGGAAGTCGATCGGCGTCCCCAGGATCACGATCACATCGGCCTGCGCGAACGCTGGCTTGCGCGAAAGCGAGAAGAAGTTCGGGTTGTCCTGGCGCAAGGTGCCGCGGCCCATAGCGTTCGTGTAGACAGGCACATCGGCTGCCTTCGCGAACTCGGCAAGCTCCTTGTGGGCGCGGTGCCAGAACACCCCCGACCCGGCCATCACCATCGGCTTCGATGCCCCGTTGATCATCGCCGCCGCCTGCTTGATCAGGTTCGGGTCGCCCATGATTTCGCCGGTCGTCCGGTAGCTGGTCGGCCATTCCACCGAGTCCTCATCCACCCGCCCGAAAAGCACATCCGAAGGTACCTGGAGGAACGTCGGACCGTACCGCCCGGTCATCGCCTCGCGGAACGCCATCGCCATGTAGTAGGGCAGCCGCCGCGTCTCATACACCGTCTGCGACCACTTCGTGATCGGCTGCATCACTCCGCCAAGTTCGATGTCCTGGAGCGACCCCATATCGTACTGGCGCAGCGGCGACCGCCCGCCGATCACAACCATCGGGCTCGACGCCTGGTAGGCATTCGCGACTGCCGTCACCACATCGGTCACGCCCGGACCGGCCGTCACCACCGCCACGCCCGGCTTGAACGTGATGCGCGAGTACCCATCGGCGGCATGCCCGGCCGACTGCTCGTGCCGCGTGTCGACAATTCCGATGCCGTTGTTCAGGCAGCCCTCATAGATGTTCTGCACGTGGCCGCCCGAGAGCGTGAAGATGTGGCCGATGCCTTCCTGCTTGATCATGCGCGCGATGATTTCGCCGCCGTCGATCATGTTTCCCATGGATGGGTCCCTCGCGATTCGATGGAAATGTGGGCCGAGTATAGCGGCGGCGCGCCGCCGCGTCCGGGTTCCTTGCTCCGGCTGTTAGAGCTTCGCCCGCAACCACTCCTCGGCCGCGCGGATCACATCCGGGCCGATCTCGAAATGGCCGCCCGGCAGCCACCGGATGTCCTTTTCGCCAGGGAGCGCGTTGTAGAGCGACTCGGTCCGTTCCCGGGGAATGAGCTCGTCCTGGAGCTTCGCCACCACCCGTACGGCCACGCCGGAGAGTCGCGGCACATCGGCCTCAGGTCCATCGACCCGGCCTACCAGACCGCCTTCACCGACCAGGCAAAACGCGGCCGCCTTGAACCGCCCGTCTCGCGCGACTGCCGGGATGCCCAGCATGCTTCCGAGCGAGTAGCCGACGAAGCCAAGCCGCTCGATATCGACGGGCAGGGCGCCAGCCAGCAGGTCGATCATCCCCGAGACCTCTGTGG
>CAYUVT010000054.1:0-16180 GCA_964448165.1 uncultured Anaerolineaceae bacterium
TCGTGCTGGTGGAGTTCCACCCCTTCGGGCTGATGTTCAACGAGAAGCTCGAGCGTGACTGGCCCTACTTCTCGGCCGAGCCAATCTTCGATCAAGGCGTCGGCGACTACGTGGCGTACGCGCGAGACGGCCTGGTGCCGTGGGGGTACGAAGAGGGCGTGACGGACTTCACCAACCCCCACGCGAGCGGCGAGTTCGCCTGGGGCCTGGGCGACGTGGTCACCGCATTGCTTGAGGCCGGCCTGCGGCTCGAGGTGCTGCGCGAGTACGAGTACTCGAACGGCTGCCCCCGGTTCGATGGGTCGGTCCAGCGCGAAGGCGGTCGCTTCTACCTGCCCGTTGGGGTCCCGAACATGCCCCAGATGTTCGCGCTGCGGGCACGGAAGGAGTAAGCGAACTTCGAACTCAGTCCTTCGGACTTCGTCGGGTCAGTCGCGGTCGCGGCCCCGGCTGCGCCCGGCCATGCCCAGGAAGGGCGAGCCCGCGCCCAGCAGGAACCCGAACTGGTACCAGCCGCCATCGCGGCCCACGTTGTACACGGGGTAGCGCTCCCACCAGTCGAAGATGTGGATGATCAGCAGCGGCCACGCCGTCAGCCCGTTCCAGACGCCCCAGAGAAAGTCTTCCATGCGCGTATTAGATACCCGCGCGATGCGCCTGGCGAGCGGCAGGCATGAGGACGGCGTTTGAGGGACAGGCAGCGGCACGCGCCGCGACTGGCGCGCCCCGGACGGGGCGGCGGTGGGGACTCCTCCCTCCTCCCTTCTCCCGTAGACTTCGCGCATGACGACCTTGCCCGCCTTCTCGCTGACCGATGCCGATGGAATCGAGCGCACGTTCCCCACCGGGCGCCACGCGCTCCTCTGCTTCGTGAAGGAAGATTGCCCCACCTGCGTCCTCTCGATGCCACTCATCCAGGCTGCAGCCGGGGCGTTCGGTGAGGCCATGGACGTGTGGTGCATCGGCCAGGACGCGGAAGGCAACGCCGCGCTGGTCGAGCGTTTCGGCCTCAGTGCGCCCATGCTCGATGACTCCAAGCTGCACGTGTCGTACCGGTACGAGATCGACACGGTGCCAACCATCATCCTGGCCGGGCCCGGCGGCGAGCAGCTGGAGCACTTCGTCGGCTTCAACCAGGACGGCTGGCAGAAGCTCTTCCACCGCCTCATCACGGTCACGCTGGCGCCCCCGCCGGTGGTCGATTGGAGGCAGTACCCGGCATGGCGGCCGGGCTGCGGCTCGAGGTCGGTGGAGCCCGGGATCGCCGAACGCCTTGCCGCGGAGCTGGAGGGCAGCCCCCTGCGCGCCCGCCGCATCGACGTCGGGGAATCGGACGACGTCTTCGAGTTCATGTTCGACCAGGGCCTGACCGATGGCCTGCCGGTCATCCCGCCGACCCCCGAGCGCGTGCTCCGGATGCTCGGCGGCACCAGGCGCGACCCGCAGGAGGTCATTGGCATCGTCCCGCCCAACCTGGCCCCGGTCACCGTCGAGAAGATCGCAATCAACGCCGTCATGGCCGGCTGCAAGCCCGAGTACCTGCCTGTCGTCATCGCGGCGGTCGAGGCGATCACGACCGAGCAGTTCAACATGCATGGCGTACTCGCGACCACGCACTTCCCCACGCCGGTCATCATCGTGAACGGCCCCATCCGCGACCGGATTGGCATGAACTACCGGATGAACGTGCTCGGCCAGGGCAATCGCGCCAACGCGACGATTGGACGGGCGGTCCAGCTCATCGTGCGCAACGTGGGAGGCGGCCGGCCCGGCGAGGTCGACCGCGCGGCGCTGGGACAACCCGGCAAGTACACGTTCTGCTTCGCCGAGTTCGAAGAGCGCAGCAACTGGGAGCCGCTGCACGTGGAGCGCGGCTTCCGGCGCGACCAGAGCACGGTCACGGTCTACGCAGGCGGCGCCCCGAACGGCATCATCGACCAGCTTTCGCGCGGGGCGAAGTCGCTCGCGACCAGCTACGGGCTGGCGCTGGCGGCCGCCGGGCACCCGAAGCAGTACAACCACGGCGAGATCGTGGTGGTGGTGCCGCCGGAGCACGTCGACACCTTCGCGAAGGACGGCTGGACCAAGGATCAAATCCGCGAGCGCATCCAGGAAGTGACCGCCCGCCCCGCACGGGAGCTGCTGCGCGACGACTTCTGTGCCGAGGGGCTGACGCCGGCGCAGGCGGAGCGGATCGGGCTCGACACGCTGGTCCCGAAGTTCCGCTCGAAGGAGATGATCACGCTCGTGGTGGCGGGTGGCGAAGCGGGGAAGTTCGGCGCCTACCTTGGCGGCTGGGTCAGCGGCCCAATGGGGAGCCAGATGACGACGGTGGAGATCCGGGAGTAGCGCGGCGAAGGTGGCAGGGGCGCATCGCCGGCACGCCCCTGGGACCCGTGAACAATGCCCGCGGCGAAGAAACCCAGGGCATGTCGGGGGCGCAGGTGATCGGCCGGCCGGCAAGGCAGATGACAGCTGTTCGGGTGGGGGAATGAAGCCGGGACCCGACATAAGCGCACTGCTCGGGCGCTCCTAACACGCTACACCTCTCGGCCCCCGAAACGTGCGCCCTCCGGCCCTCATCACGCGGTTGCCGGCGGGTTACGGTGAGGTGGCCAAGTCGTCTCACCACGTTTGAACAGCGAGGTCGCGGGAACACCCGCCGCCGGAAAGCCCGTGGCGCTTTCCAGGGGGCCGGTTAGGGTTGTGCCGCTCAGCCCGGCGTCTGCCCTGTAGTGGAGGCGCACCAAGAGAAGAGGGGTTCGTAGAAATGAAACGCAAGGCGTTCCTGGCAGCGATTGCCTCCGCGGCGATGGTTGCCGCAATGTTCGGCTCAACAGCCGTGGCCAAGGGACCGGGTGGTGGCCCGGGCGGCGGAAACGGTGGCGGCGGTGGGCCCCCAACCGGCGAGGAAGCTGGCAACAACCTCTCGGTGCCGGCACTGTTCATTCCGGGCCTCACCGGGGCTCCGCCTCTGACGTTCGGGACATGCGGCGAAGCCACGGCCCCCGAGGATGTGGCCACCAACGTCCCTTCCACGTTCTCGGCGCCGCTGGCGCCCGCGCCGGCCGGTGATTACTACGTCCAGAAGGAAGACAAGTGGCAGGCCGAGTGTGCGGCCGCCGGCGCCGGTGCCGAAGTAACCGCCGACTGGGGCGACAACCTCACCGGGGCGCCGCTGAAAGCCGGCACACCCATCCGCGTTGAGACCGGTCTGCTCGTGAACGACGGGGCAGCACTGGGAATGACCGGCTTCACCGTCTGGAAGCTCACCGACGAACTGGACCGGCTCGCGACGTACGGCACCCGCGGCGCGGCTGACCGGAACGACGCCTTTGCTGAAGTGCGCGCATGGGACGCGGGCGCCCGCTTGAAGATCGTCCGGGACGACGGGTTCATCGTCTACGATGGGGCGTTCACGGCGGAGATCAACTCCACCGGGCGGGTTGTGTACGGCTACAACTGGCAGAAGCCCCTGGCGGGCACCTACACCATCACCGTCAGCGCCCCAAATGTGAACATCACCGGCATCGCTGCGGGTGACAATGGCGAAGTGGTGAACGGCGAAGCAGTCATCACGGTCACGGTTGCCTCGAAGGCTGGTGGCGGCGGGAAGCCCGGCAGCGGCGGCGGCAGTGCCGACATCGATGGCGATGGCATCCTGAACAAGAAGGACAACTGCCCCGCGGTCTACAACCCCGACCAGCTGGATACCGATGGCGACGGCAAGGGTGACGCATGCGAGGAAGTCGAGGAGCCGACCGTCACAGCGCCGGCGCCCGGCAACAGCGGCAACGCCCCCGGCCAGAACAAGCCGAAAAAGTAGCGGCGCAACCTGTGCATTGCCGGGCCGAGAGATCGGCCCGGCCCCGCACCCACGGGCACGACGCTCCCAGCGTTCAGGAAGGACACCGCCATGAACACGAAGATCGCAGCACTGGCCGCAATCGCCGGCCTGGTCGCGGGTGTTGTGACGCTTGGACTGGCCTCCACCAGTTCGTACGCTTCGGCGGAAGGGCCGGAGCTCCCGGGCATGTGCAACGGCCGGAGCGACGCCAACGTCGTCCTGATCGCGCACGCCAACGGGAAGCCTTCCGAGGTCCCCAAGTACATCCTCAACCTGTACACCGATGCGACGGGCAAGCCGTTCGGCACGCTCGTCCTCGGCCAGGGCAAGGATCGCCTCGAGGTCACCGATTGGTGCCGGCTCTGGCTGCACCAGCCCGGCACTGAGCCCGGTGGCGGCGGCCAGTGCGAAGGCGACGCGGGCCACGACCCGGACCAGGATATGGTCAACGCTCACGCCGTGGGCATCGGCTGGCAGAACGGCCAGAAGCTGCTCGTGCGCACCGACGTGCGGAGTAACGAGGAGGGCATGTTCTTCCGCGTCCGCTACCGGGCGATGGAGCAGCACCACGAAGGCGACGAGGGCCACCTGGACGCCGCAGCCCACGAGGACGAAGGGGACTGCGAAGGCGGCGGCTGGACGAGGGTCCCGGCCGAACACGGCTGGGCTCCCCTGAAGCAGCTCAAGGTCCGCTAAACACCATCCGAATCTGATTCCGGCCAACAACACCACCGGGACCCCGAAAGGGGTCCCGGCGTCTGTGTCCGGTGTTACGGCGGCGGCGTCGAGGGGCAGGTGAGCGGCCGGCGGGCAAGGCAGATGACGGCCGTGGAGATCCGGTGTTGGAGCGCCGCCTCAGGAGACCGTGAGCCTGCCGTCCATGTTCTCGTGCCCTGGCACGTCGCAATAGAAGCGGTACTCGCCCGGCGGCAGGTCGAGTTCCAGCCGCCGCCCTGTCGATCCGGGCAGCTCCTGCTTTGCATCCGTCCCTTCAACGACGAAGGTGTGCCGGACCAGGTCCTCGTTCTCGATGTAGATGCCCACGCGCCCGGCGGGCAACGAAAGCGCCCCCGGCGCGAATTCGTAGTCCTCGGCGACGACGATGATGTCTCCGGCCGCGCGGGCGTCTGCCTCGACGTTCAAGGTCGCGACCAGCGAGACGGCGAGGGCCACGGCCGCCAGCGCCGCGCCCGCACCGGCCACTGCGCGCGGCGCCCGCGGCGCCCGCACCGTTGCTGCCATGAGGCCCCCAACGATGCTCACAGCCGCCGCGATCCCCGCAAGGCATGCCAGGAAGAATGAGAAGAACGTCTCAGGGTGTGCAAGGTCCTCAACGAAGAACGGCACACTGCTGGCGAGGAACACGCCGCTGAAAACAGCCGCAAGCACATACACCCATCGCCGTGTGCCCCACCGAAGCAGCACTCCGCACATGGCGGCCGCCAGGATCGCGAACACGACCAGCGGCGGAATGAACACACCGTTGACGGCGACAATGGCCACGAGGGTAAGCGCCAGCACGAGCTGGGTGGCCGCCAGTGTCCGCAACCACGGAGTTGATGAGGCTTCTTGCATGGAATTTCTCACTATCGAATGGAATGAGGTTCTAGTGACGAGGAAGGCTAGCCCGGGGCCGGCGGCACTGTCAAGGAGAGCGCCGCGCGCGGGCGTGCCCGGGCCCGATGGAACGGCTTGCTGCACCGGATAAACCCGGACAGTCGTTTCATTCGTATCTCAGAATAGACAGCGTCGTTGACAACTATTCATCACGACGATTAGGGTGCAGGCGCTTCCGCACTGCCCGCCCGGTCTGGCGGGCGCCACGTTCCAAGGAGGGTGAAGAATGTCCCGAAGCGAGTACAACTATTGGCAGAGGATCGCGAACCGCGGAGTGTCGCGCCGGTCGCTCATCCGGGGCGCGGGGGTTGGGAGCATCGGCCTGGCGACAGCAGCAGCCATTGGCTGCGGTGACGACGACGACGACGACACAACGACACCGGGCGGCTCTCCTTCACCCGAGGCAACGACGCCCGGGCAGGCCGAGACGCCAAAACCGGGCGGGACGCTGACGCTGCTCATGGGCGGCTCGCCCCGGAGCCTTGACCCCCACTTCGACACGTTCCCGTACAACACCGCGGTGACCAACAACACGAACGAGCGGCTGCTGCGGTTCACGCCCGACCTGAAGACCATTGAGCCAGAGCTCGCAGCCTCGCTCCCGGAAACCCCCGACACGATGACGTTCACCATCAAGCTGAAGCCGGGGATCAAGTTCCAGAACATCGACCCGGTGAACGGGCGCGCGTTCACTTCGGCGGATGTGAAGTACAGCCTCGAGCGGCAGATGACCGATCAGGCCGGCAAGTTCCAGCACGCCTACTTCTTCCTGGGAGCGATCGACAAGATCACCACCCCGGACGACCTGACGGTCAGCATCGCCATGAAAAAGCCCTACGCGCCGATGCTGAGCTACCTGGCGAGCCCGTGGACCGTGATGATCGCCCGCGAGGCGGTGGAGAAGTGGGGGGACCTGACCGAACATGCCGTCGGCACCGGGCCGTTCATCCTGAAGAACTGGCAAAAGGATGTGAAGTTCGAGCTCGACAAGAACCCCGAGTACTGGCAGAACGGCCTGCCGTATGTGGACAAGCTCGTCTACCTCATATCGAACGACGGCGACACGCAGGCAACGATGTTCATCGATAAGCAGGTCGATGGCGGCGTCATCGGCTCGAACCAGAAGGACCGCGTGCGCGATGCCCGCAAGGATGTCAACTACAAGGCCGTGCCCTCGCAGTTCTGGCGGCAGTTCCGCATGCCGCCAACCACCGCCCAACAGCCGTATCCCAAGCCATTCGATGACATCCGCTTCCGCGAGGCGGTTGTCCGCTCGATCGACAAGAAGCAGGTGCTGGACCTGGTCTACAACGGCGACGGCATCATCACCCACGGACCCATCCTCCCGATCTATGAGCAGTGGGCCTTGAAGGACGAACTCGCGGCGTTCGACCTGAAGAAAGCCCAGGAGCTGATGTCGGCAGCCGGCATCAGCCAGTTCAGCGGCGAGACCATCTGGGCGCAGAGTGCTGAGGCAGACCAGATCGGCGAAGTCTTGAAGCAGCAACTCGCAAAGATCAACGTTTCGCTCGAGCTCAAGCCGATGGAACTGGCCGCCTACTACAACCAGACCTACTCCTACAAGTACACGTTCTCGCACCACGTGCCGCTGAACAACCCGGACCCGGACGAAAACCTCTCTTCGTACTTCGGAGAAAAGTCGGCGTTCTTCAAGCACTACAACCCGGCGATCTTCGACATCATCAAGAAGCAGGCGGAGGAACTGGACACCGAGAAGCGCAAGGCGATCGTGAAGGAAGCCCAGGAGATGATCGTAAAGGATTTCCCCATGGCCTTCATGTTCACAGTCAACCTCCATCACTTCACCGACAAGAAGGTGAAGGGCTGGTTCTGGCCCACGGACCTCTACGACGGCCGCAAGGCCGAGGCCTGGCTCGACGTGTGACACCCGGGCCCGGCCCCGTCCGCATTCGAGGGCAGTGCAGGCGCACTGCCCTCCGCTGGTAAGGAGAGCGTGGCAGTGACCGAGTACATCATCCGCAGGATCCTGCTCGCGATACCGACGGTTATTCTCGTCATCTTCGCGACTTTCATGATCGTGCGCCTGGTACCGGGGGATATCGTCGAGTTGATCCTGGCGGAACGGCCCTACGCGAGCGAGGAGCAGCGGGCGCAGATCGAGAAGGACCTCGGGCTCGATGAGCCGCTGCCCCTGCAGTTCGTACGCTACCTGGGCAATGTGGTCCGGGGGGACCTCGGGAACTCCTACTGGACTGCCCGTCCCGTTACCAGCGAAATCAAGAACCGCATGCCGGTGACAGCCGAACTGGGCCTGTATTCGATTGTGCTGGGACTCATCATCGCGATGCCGATCGGCATCCTTTCGGCGGTGCGGCAGGACACCATCAGCGACTACCTCTCCCGCAGCTTCGCGATCCTGGCGCTTTCCGTGCCGTACTTCTTCACCGCCACCCTGCTCATCGTGTTTCCGCCCAAATGGGGATGGGCCCCGCCCCTCACCTACAAATCGTGGGCCGACGGGCCCATCGACCACGTCTACTATTTCTTCTTCCCGGCGTTGCTGCTCGGCGTCGGGCTCGCCGGATCCGTCATGCGGATGACCCGGACGATGATGCTCGAGGTGCTCCGCCAGGATTACATCCGTACAGCCTGGTCCAAGGGGTTGCGTGAACGCTCGGTGATCACCCGGCACGCGCTGAAAAACGCCTTCATCCCGGTGGTCACGATCATCGGGCTCCAGGTTGGAGTCGCACTCAGCGGCACCATCATCCTCGAAAGCATCTTCAACATGCCCGGCATCGGCCGGTACCTCGTGGGCGCGATCTTCCAGCGCGACTACCCCTCCATCCAGGGGGTCGTGCTCATCCTTGGGATCTCGGTGGTCATCGTGAACCTCATTGTCGATGTCACCTATGCCCTCCTCGACCCGAGAATCCACTACTCCTGAGGCGCGGTGAAAGATGAGCCAGAGCAAGCTTGCTACCACGATCCCGCTGCAGCTGGAGAAGCCCGAAACCCGCCTGCCCTTCTACATCGAGGTGCTCCGGCGGCTGGTCCGCGAAAAGCCGCTCGGCCTCATTGGCGGGGTCCTGGTGCTTCTGTACTTCGTCGCGGCCGTCGCCGCACCCGTCATTGCCCCGTTCGGCCCCAACGAACTTGGCGCCGGACCGCGCCTCGGTGGCCCTTCGCTGGATAACTGGATGGGGACCGACAACCTCGGCCGCGATATCTTCAGCAGGGTGGTGTTTGGCGCCCAGGTCTCAATGACGATTGGCTTTGTGGCGGTGCTCATCGCCACGGGCATCTCCCTCGTCGTGGGCGTGCTCAGCGGGTACTTCGGGGGCATTATCGACATCCTGGCGCAGCGCCTCATCGATGCCTTCATCGCGTTCCCGGGCCTCGTCTTCATCATCGCCGTCGGTGCCATCTTTACCGATACCCAAATCGCTGGCCTGCCAAAGTCGGGCGTCTTCCAGACCCAGAATGTCATCCTTGCGCTCACCATCGGTGTGCTGCTCGGTGTCGGGTCGTCGCGGATCATCCGGAGTGCCGCCCTGACGGTGCGGAGCACGGCCTACATCGAGGCGACCCGCGCGACGGGCGCCACCCACACGCGAATTGTGCTCTACCACGTGCTGCCGAACGTCATGGCCCCCACCATTACCCTCGCGACCCTCGGCCTCGGCACGGCCATCCTCTCCGAATCGGCGCTCAGCTTCCTTGGCCTGGGTGTCTCGCCGGATACGGCAACCTGGGGCGGCATGCTGAACCGTGAAGCGCGGACGTTCATGAGCCAGAACGCCTGGATCGCGATCTTCCCCGGCCTGGCACTCAGCCTGGCGATCTTCGGGTTCAACATGCTCGGCGATGCGTTGCGCGACCTGCTCGATCCCCGGTTACGCACCGGATAACCCACACGCTCCGTCGCCGATCCCCCATAATGCCCCCACCACGGAGGTGCCCCATGTCCACCACCATCCTCGACCCGACCGACGAGCGCGTGCCCGTCCGCCGGCAGCTCACTGCCCGGCCGGAAGAAATCACCGGCACGGTCGGCCTCCTCAACATCTCGAAGCCCCGCGGCGAGGTGCTCATCGCCCGGCTCGAAGAGCGCCTGCGCGAACGCCTGCCCCGGGTGGAGTTCCGCCACTACAGCAAGCCGACTTTCACCAGGCCCGCGCCCGAAGACCTGCGCCGCAAGATTGCCGAGGAGTGTGCCTTCGTCATCGAAGCGCTCGCCGACTGAGGGTCCTGCACGACGTGCAGTGTGCACGACACGACCTGGTTCGAAATCAACGGCAAGCCCGCCGTCTTCATCGCCTCGACCGAGTTCATCGACGCCGCTGAGGTGCAGGCGAACGCGCTCGGCCTGCCCGAGGTCCGCCGCGTCTTCGTCCCGCACCCCATCCAGGATGCGACCGACGAGGAGATGCGGGCGAAGGCCGACGCGATCGTCGATGCGGTGATCGAGGCGCTTGTCGATTAAGGCGCGGTCCCTGGTTCCTCCGCGCCTTCGATGCGTTCGGCCACGCGCTTCTCGTGCGCGAGGCGGCGGAACGCCAGCAGGATCGGCTCAAAGAGCGTGAGCCCCAGGACGGCCCGCTCGAGCACCTGTTCCGGATCGGTCTGGAAGATGCCCGGCGTCGCCGCCACCTCGAGGGCAACCACCTCCTCGGCCGCCTTCGCGTACGGCGTCAGCGCCTCGACCGGCAGCCCGGGGAAGAGCATTTCGCGGATGGCCGCGAAGGAGACGATGATCTGCTGGCGCGCAAGCGATTCCTCGCGGGCTGGCAGTCCAAGCCCATCGAGGAGTCGATCAACCTCCACGCCGGCAGCCCGCTGCGCATGGGTGAGGGCCGGTGGGCGTTCGCCGAGCGAATCAACCGCGATGCCCATGACATCGTAGAGCTGTTCGCCCCGGTCGAGCGCGCCGGTGATGGCGCCGATCTGCGCGATGCTCAGGTGGGCAACTTCGCGCAGCGCGCGCACCAGGCGCGCCCGCCGCACGTGCCCTTCGTCGTAATCGGCCTGGTTCGGCGCGCGCAGGGTGCCGGGCCGCAGGAGCCCCTCGCGCAGGTAGTACTTCAGGGTGGGAATCGAAACACCCGTGCGTTCGCTCAGCTCCGAAATCTTCACGCTGCCCCCGGGAGGAGAGGTCTTGAAAAGGATAGTGGCACTATCGGATAGTGTCACTGTCCAATATCCACAGAGAGGACAGCAACGATGTTCGACCCATCGACCCGTGACTACGCCAACCTCCGCCGCCGCCAGGCCGACCTGCCCAACCTCGCCGCCCGCTATCGCGAGGAGTGGGAGATGACTCGCACGCTCGCCCGGTTGGAACGGCAGGTGGCACTCGAGCGTGCCCGGCTCGGGCAGGTCGCGAAACCGGCTATCCTGCGCTCGTGAGTGCCGCCATCACCGCCCGCGGGGTGCGCAAACGCTACGGCGAACTCGAAGCGCTCCGCGGCGTCGACCTCGAAGTCCCGCCCGGCGAGGTGTTCGCCCTCCTGGGGCCCAACGGGGCCGGCAAGACCACCTTCGTAGAGATCCTGGAGGGATTCCGCGCCCGCACTTCTGGCGAGGCGGCCGTGCTCGGCGTGGATCCTCAGCAGGGGGACCTGGCCTGGCGCGCGCGCATCGGCATCGTGCTCCAATCCGCGGGCTTCTTCGAGCATCTCACCCCTCGTGAGATCATCACGCACTTCGCCACGTTCTACCCGGCGCCGCTCGATCCGGCGCGCGTCATCGAGATGGTCGGGCTTAGCGAGAAGCGCGACACGCGTTGCAAGAACCTTTCCGGCGGCCAGAAGCGGCGGGTCGACCTCGCCATGGGGATCGTCGGCGACCCCGAACTCATCTTTCTCGACGAACCGACCACCGGGCTCGACCCCCAGGGCCGCCGCCAGATGTGGGAGGTGGTGCGGGAGTTCACACGCCTGGGCAAGACGGTGCTGCTCACCACACACTACCTCGACGAAGCCGAGAACCTGGCCGACCGCGTCGGCGTGATCATCCGCGGCAAACTGGTGGAGGTGGGCACACCGCTCGAGATCGGTGGCCGCGAGCGCGCACTCGCCCGCGTTGCCTTCTCCCTCACCGGGAACCTGGCCGGCCGGCCACTCCCGGAGCTGGGGGCCGAGGCCGTCGTGGCGAACGGCCGCGCAACCATCACCACAGCCCGCCCCACGGCCGTCGTCGCGGCACTCGCCCGGTGGGCGGAAGCCCAGGGCGAACCGGAGCTGCCGGGCCTGTCGGTCACGCGGCCCAGCCTGGAAGACATCTATCTCGCCATGGTCGAGGCCGCCGATGGCACTACCGGCGATACAGGAATCGATGAATGACCGCCCGCCCCGCTTCTCCCGCCGACTTCCGCCCAAACGCTACCGGCCGGCTCATCCGCCTCTCGTTCGAACGCACCCGCATCGAAATCAAGACGTTCTTTCGCGCACCCGACCAGGTGTTCTTCACCTTCCTGTTGCCGGTGCTCTTCGTGGTCATCTTCTCGACCATCTTCAGCGGCGAGATCGATGGCCCGCCGGGCTCGAAGCGGGTGGAGTTCTCGCAGTACTTCGTGCCCGGCATGATCGCCTCGGGCATCGTCAGCGCTACCTTCGCCAGCCTCGCGATGACCATCGCGGTGGAGCAGCACGATGGCCTGCTGCGGCGCCTTTCGGGGACGCCCCTGCCGCGCAGCGCCTATTTCGCAGGCAAGGTCGGGCTCGCGCTGTTCACCGCCTTCGTCATCGTGGTGCTGATTCTCACCATCGGCGTGCTCCTGTACGGCGTGACGCTCCCAACCGACCCGAAGAAGTGGGCCGTGTTTGCGGCGGTGTTCTTCCTCGGGGTGTCGGCCTGCTCACTGCTGGGCATTGCCTACACGCGGCTGATCCGGAGCTCGTCCTCCGCGGCGGCGATCGTTCAGCCGCCGTACCTGGTGCTCCAGTTCATTTCGGGCGTGTTCCTCCAGTACTCCCAGGTCCCGGCGTTCCTCAAGGTGGTTGCGGCTACGTTCCCGCTGAAGTGGATGGTCCAGGGGCTGCGGTACGTCTTTCTCCCGGACTGGGTGGCGGTGGATGACTATGGTGGAGAGTGGCAGGTGGAGCGGGTGCTCCTCGTGCTGGGTATCTGGCTGGTGGCGAGCTTCGTCCTCGCGCGGCTGTTCTTTCGCTGGAACCGGGGGTACACGGGGTAGGGCAAGCCTGAATCGGTGCGAGTCATATTCAAGGTTGAGCGATAACCTTGAATAACTCCAGCTCATATTCAAGGTTACGTGATAAGCTTGAATAAGCATGGCGGCGTTTCTGCACCTCACCTGGCCCGCGAGCCCCGGGGTGGGACTCTCCCGGCGTGATCGCCACGCCTGCGAGTATCGGGCGTATCTGCCTGACCCACTCGTGGGCCGCCCGATCAAGCTCGATGGCGATGTGGCCGCCGATGTCGCCGATGCGGAAGCCGCCATCGGCCGCCTGGACGGATCGGCAGCCGCGCTGGTGGACGCCGATGCGCTGGCTCGGCTCCTCCTCCGAACGGAAGCCGTCGCTTCATCGAGGATCGAGGGCCTCGAAGTTGGCTCTCGCAGGCTGCTCAAGGCGGAGGCGGCGCACACACTCGCTGACGAGGCCCGCGATGTCACTGCCGAGGAGGTCCTCGGGAACATCAACGCGGTCCGTTGGGCGATCGAGTCGGTCGCCGAGGCCGCGGAGGTGACGACCGCGCACTTGCTCGAGATGCACCGTCTGCTGCTCTCGGGGACGCGCCTGTCGGCCTCGGCGGGCCGGATCCGGAGTGAGCAGAACTGGATCGGTGGCAGCGGCTACAACCCGTGCTCCGCCGTGTTCGTCCCGCCGCCGCCGGATGCGGTGGAGCCACTGCTGGAAGACCTCTGCCGGTTCTGCAATGGCGATGGCCTTTCGCCTGTGGTGCAGGCGGCCCTCGCACACGCTCAATTCGAAACAATCCATCCTTTCGTCGATGGCAACGGACGCATTGGCCGGGCGCTCATCCAGGTCGTGCTGCGGAGGCGTGGGCTGGCTTCGCGCGTGCTGCCCCCGGTATCCCTCGTCCTCGCCGCGCAGGCGGGGGAGTATGTTGCTGGCCTGATGGCGACGCGGTATGAAGGGGACCCTTCCTCGACGGCGGCCCATGAAGGACTGAACCGGTGGATCGCGGTCTTCGCCAGTGCCTGCACGCGGGCTGTGCGCGACGCCATGGACTACGAAGAGCGGGTGCGTGAGATAGAACGCGGGTGGCGTTCCCGGCTTGGATCGGTGCGCCGGGGATCTGCAGCCGACCTCCTCCTCGGAAAGCTGCCCGGCGCGCCGATTGTGACCGTGGGAGGGGCTGCCGAGCTGACGGGCCGCACCTATCAGGCGGCGAACCAGGCGGTGGCGCGGCTCGCGGCGGCAGGTATCCTCCGGCCTGTCCGGGTTGGGCGGCGCAATCGCGCATTCGAAGCGACAGAGGTCATTGATGCCTTTACTGCCCTGGAGCGCGCCCTCGCCGCGCGGTAAACGCCCGCTGCCCGATAGCGCGATGCTGGCTATACTCCCATCGACCACTTCTCGCACCGGTGAGACATGCCCAACCCTGAGGCGAACGCCCGCGTCGCCGTCCGTCTGACGCTGTTTGCCGATCTCCGTCGGTTGCTCCCCAAAGGTCACGAAGGCCCCCTGGATATCACCCTCCCGCCCGGCTCCACGGTCGCCGACCTCATGGCTGCGGCCAACGTGCCAGCCGATGAGGACGTGACCATCGGCGTCAACGGCGACCAGGGCGCGCGCGATACCGTGCTCAACAACGGCGACGACGTGGTGCTCTTCAGCCCCATGGAGGGCGGCTAGCCCTCGCCTCCCGCCGGGCGGGCCCGTAAGGTACGCGCATGGACCGCTTCGGCTACTGGAACAGGATCCTTCACGTCGATCTCACCACTCGCACGACCACCGTCGAAGAACCGGGCGACGAGTTCTTCCGGACCTATGGCGGCGGCCGGGGCTTCATCGGCCACTACCTGCTGAAGTACGTGCCCGGTGGCGCCGACCCGCTCGGGCCGAACAACGTGCTGGTGTTCGCCCCCGGTGTACTCACGGGCGCCCCGGTGCCGGGTGCCGGCCGCCACAGCGTTGGCGCGAAGTCCCCGCTTTCCGGTGGGTTCGGCGAGGCCGAGGCGGGCGGCTTCTGGGGCGCCGAACTGAAACGCGCACGCTGGGACGCGATCGTTGTCCACGGCGCTTCGTCCACTCCCGTCTACCTCTGGGTCAACGAAGACCATGTGGAGATCCGGGATGCGGCGCATCTCTGGGGCAGGGTTACCGGCGATGTCGAAGAAGCCATTCGCGCCGAGCTCGGCGACCCCCGCATCCGCGTCGCCCAGATCGGCCCGGCCGGCGAGAACCTGGTCCGCTTCGCCAATGTTGCGAACGACCTGAACGAGTTCGCGGGCCGGAGCGGCATGGGCGCGGTCATGGGCTCGAAGAAGCTCAAGGCGATCGCCGTCCGCGGCAGGACGCCGGTGCGAATCGCCGACCAGCCGGCGCTCCTGGCCATCTCGAAGTGGGTCAGCAACACGGTCGACCAGGTGCACCGCGGCTTCCACGAATACGGCACGGGCGGCGCCATGCAGGGTAAGAGCCTCGACGGCGGCATCCCGACGCTCAACTACCGCCTCGGCACCTTCGAAGGCACGCACAAGGTCGACGCGATCGCCATCAAAGAGGAGGTGCGCATCGGCATGGAGGCCTGCTTCGCCTGCTCGGTGCGCTGCAAGAAGGTCGTCCAGATCGAGATGCGCGAAGAGGACGCGGGCGTCACGCGCAAGGGCGCCAGGGTCGCCGTCGACCCGAAGCACCGCTACCGCGTCGATCCGAAATACGGCGGGCCGGAGTACGAATCACTCGCCTCGCTGGGCACGAACCTCGGCGTCGACGACATCGTGGCGGTCTGCAAGTCCAACGAAATCTGCAACATGATGGGGATGGATACGATCTCCGCGGGTTCGACCATCGCCTGGGCGATGGAGGCCTACGAAAAAGGCGTCCTCACACCCGAGGACACCGACGGCGTAAAGCTCGAGTTCCGCGATGGCGATGCGGTCGTCCAGATGCTGCAGATGATTGCGAAGCGCGAGGGCATCGGGGACCTCCTCGCCGAGGGTTCCCAGCGCGCGGCTGCACGGATCGGCCACGGCTCCGGAGAGTACCTGACCACCGTGAAGGGCATGGAGATGGCGATGCACGACCCGCGCCACATGCCCATGATGCGGGCGAGCTACCTGCTCGCACCCACCGGCGGCGACCACATGCGCCAGACCGGCGACAAGAACGGCCTGCGCAACCAGGTCGGCATGTGCCATTTCCTCGCCTACGACGACGAGCAGACCGCGCAGATCATCAACGCGGTCACCGGCTGGGGGATCGACCAGGCAGAGATGGTGGCGACCGCCCACCGGGGGCTCACCCTCGCACGCCTCTTCAACATGCGCGAAGGCATGACCCGGGCCGACGACCGCCTGCCGAAGCGCTTCTCGGAGGACCTCCCCAAGCACAAGGGCCTGGCGGACGAGGAGCTCGAGCAGATCGTCACGGACTACTACATCGAGCAGGGCTGGGACCCGGAGACCGGCGCCCCCACCCCCGAGACAGTCCGCGCGCTCGGCCTCGAAGCGGATGCAGCAGGATTGGTCTAGCAGGGTGCTGAAGAAGTCGAGGATCGCGGGTTGGCGGTTGAGCATCGATC
>CAYUVT010000055.1:0-2955 GCA_964448165.1 uncultured Anaerolineaceae bacterium
GCTGGAGGTTCGCCGTGATCCCCGGCCCGTCCCCACCGAACGAGCCGAACTGCTCGGCACGACTGCCGAAGCGGGCTCGCCCTACACGCTCATGAGGTTCGTGGTGACCGAATACATTGTCGGGGAAGGGCCAATGGAGCTAACGGTGGGCCAGGCAGGCGACCTTCGGGATGATCGCGGGTTGGGGTATGGGGTCGCGCGCCCGGTGTTCGGACAGGAGATCACGCTGATCGCACATCCATGGGAAGGCAAGCCATCGATTACCGTGTCGCTCTTTGCCGACTACGGGAGATTCGTCGAACGCAACGGGCGGGTGGCGTACGCGTTCCTCGACGACGAGAAGGAGGGCCATCCGGTCCTTGGCACTCTGCCTTTCGCGGAGGGTATGTCGCTTGCTGCGTTCCACGAAGCACTCCGCGAGGCAGCGCGCGCCCGGGGGATGGTCGTCCCCGCCCCGTAAGAGTTTCGGACTCTCAACTCCCGACTTGCCTCTCGCAATCTAAGCCCCAAACACACGAACGTGATTCGGCCTGTACGCTGAAGCCGCATGTCGCTCGCTGTCCCACGCTCGCAACGCACGCTCATCCTTGCCCTCCTCTGCGTTGCCTCGTTCGCGGTCGTCTTCAACAACCTCATCATCACGCCTATCCTGCCCGACATCTCCGAGGACCTCGGCGTGAAGGTCGCGGTCGCCGGATTGCTGGTGACCGCCTACGCGATCGTCGGCGGCATCGCCGCGGTCTTCTCCGGGCCGTTCATCGACCGGGTGGGCCGCAAACCCGTGGTAGTCGCCGGCATGACCACATTGACGGTCGCGACCGCCCTTTCCGCCATCGCCCCAACGTTTCTCACCCTCGCGGCGGCGCGGGCGCTCGCCGGGCTTGGAGTCGCCTGCCTCACGCCGGCGGTCTTCGCCGCGGTGGGCGACTACTTCTCGTATGAAGAGCGCGGCCGGGCGATGTCGTGGGTCATCTCGGCGAACACGAGCGCGAGCATCCTCGGCGTGCCGGCCGGAGCGCTCATCAGCGGCCTCGTTTCGTGGCGCTGGACGTTCGTGGTGCTCACCGGGCTGCTGGTCATCTTCTCGTGGCTGTTGTTCTCCCGCCTGCCGAAGGATGCGCCTCGCGCCGCCGATCAGCCCGCGAGCGGGATGAACGCCATCCCACGGGTGCTGCGTGACCTGCCCACCACGATGGCGCTGTTCTCCAATTATCTCTCGACCAGCTACTGGTTCGTGTTCGCCACCTACATGGGCGCCTACTTCCACGATGAGTTCGGCCTGGCCAAGTGGGCGCTGGGCGGCCTGACCATGACCATGGGCCTCGGCGTGCTGTTCGGCAGTAACGCTGGCGGGCGGCTCTCGGACAAGATCGGCAAACGGCCAGTGATCGTCTGGAGCTCGGCCGGGTGCGCCACGTTCATCGCGCTCGTGACTACCGCCTCGCTGGTGATGGCGCTCGGGTTCGTCTTCCTGTTCCTGTTCGCGCTGTTCGGGGGTGCGCGGTTCGCCAGCGCGCAGGCGATCATGACCGAAATGTCGCCCGAAAACCGCGGCACGGTGATGGCGCTCAACGCGAGCGGCCAGCAATTCGGGATCGTTACCGGCTCGGCCGTTGGCGGCCTGGTGCTCGAATTGTGGGGCTACACCGCCCTGGGACCGGCCTCCGCCGCGCTCGCGCTGGCATCGCTGGTCACGTACGCAACGTTCGTCGACGAGCGACGGTTTAAAGTGCCCGCGCCCGAACTTGTGCCATCGCCCTGAGCGCACGGACGGCCGCGAGCACCGCGTCAGCGGAGCTCTTGTGTTTGTAATCACAATCCCCCCTTGTTAGACTCTCTTCGCCGGATCGGGCGCGGTATGGCCCGCCGTGAAAATGGGGGCGCAATGGCGTACGGCAGTGGCATCGCAAAGGGCATGGGCCTCACGCTCCGAAGCATGTTCAAGCCCGTGGCGACCATCAATTACCCCGAGGAAGTCCGCCCGGTACCGGTTTACGCCCGCACCAACCTGCTGTGGTTCGAGGAGCGTTGCACCGGCTGCTCCACGTGCGCGCAGGCGTGCCCCGATGGCTGCATCCTCGTGGCCACGAGCCAGGACGCCGAAGGCCGCCGCAACATCGACCGCTACGAGATCGACTTCCGCATCTGCATGTATTGCGGGCTCTGCACCGAAGCGTGCCCGTACGAGGCGATCCAGCCCGGCGGGCCGATGGACGATGCGGTTTACCAGTTCGAGGAGATGTATCGCGACAAACACGCGCTCACCCGCGTGGCCCAGAAGTTCCTCGAACGGAACGACAACACCTATCCCAACGGTATGAAGGCCCCGGCGCCCGGCGCCGACTTTCACCGGCTGTAGCAGGCACACATGGTTTCCATCACGGTCGACGGCCAGGTCATCGAGGCGCCCGCCGGCGCGCCTCTTGTCGAAGTCCTGAAGAACAACGGCATCTACGTCTCCAGCCTCTGTTACATCGACGGGCTGAAGCCGTATGCGGGGTGCCGTTCGTGCCTCGTCCGCATCGAAGGGCCGCCCGCGCTCCAGCTCTCCTGCACGGCCGTGGTCCAGGAGAACATGGTTGTCCACACCAATACCGACGAGGTAAAGGAAGCCCGGAAGTCGGTCCTTTCGATCATCCTCGCGAACCACAGCGACCGTTGCCTCACCTGCCACCGGCGGGAGCATTGCCACCCGGGCGATATCTGCCTGCGCGACGACGTGGTGACGCACCGCTGCCTCACCTGTTCGAAGAACTACCGCTGCGAGCTGCAGGCCACCTGCGAGATGGTCGGCACGGCCGGGTATGAGCCGTGGGTGGGCGAGGAACGCTCCTGGTACCAGACGCAGCATCCACCGGCCGACCGGGCGAACCCGTTCATGGAGTTCGACCCGCAGATGTGCATCATCTGCACCCGCTGCGTGCGCGCCTGCGATGAGAAGCGCCACACCGGCGC
>CAYUVT010000055.1:2965-15688 GCA_964448165.1 uncultured Anaerolineaceae bacterium
TTGTCGAGCCGGAGCGCGGTCTCGGCCCGGCGCCATCACCCTCAGCGGTCGCGGCTGGGATACGCGGATCGCCTTTGGCGCGGGCGGGCCCATCCACGAGAGCAACTGCGACTTCTCCGGCGCGTGCATCGACGTATGCCCGACGGCCACCCTGATGGAACACCCGAACAAATGGGTCGCCAAGCCCGAGAGCTGGACCACCACCACCTGTGACTCCTGCGCAATCGGCTGCAGTATCCGCATCGGCTCGAAGGACGGCCGGGGGGTGATCGTTCGGCCGGGCGATGGCAACCCGGTGAGCGGCGACCAGATCTGTGTCCGCGGGCGCTATCACTACGACTCACTCAAGCCACGCGAGCGGCTGAGCAAGCACCTGGTGCGGCGTGGAAACATCCAGGCGCCGGCTAGCATGCCCGACGCGATCGCCGAAGCCGCGAAGGCACTCAAGGCCGCGGCGGCGAAGGGCCGGGTCGCCGTGCTCGCCGGCGGAACCATCACCAACGAGGAAGCGTACCTGGCGCAGGCCATCGCGCGGTCCGCCTTCAAGACGTCCGCCGATAGCTCGCTCGGGCCGGTGATCCGTGCCACGAAGCAGGCTCTCGAAGCCCGGTTCGGCACGTGGCGCATGGCCGCCGACATGACGCGCATCAAGTCGGCGAAGGCCATTGTTGTCGTCGCGGACGACCTCGAGGAGAGCCATAACGTCGCGAGCGTCCGCGTGAAGGATGCCGTTGTGCATCACAAGGCGAAGCTGATCGTGGTTGGGCCACTTCGCAGCGAACTCGTGGACTTCGCCACCCTCTGGGTGCGCACCGCCGCCGGTGAAGAAGGGCTTGTCGCGGCCCAGGTTGCCGAAACGCTCAACGGCGCCACGGCCGTGAACGAAGATATCGCCCGGGCAGCGGAGATCCTCCGCGACGCACCCAGGGACGAGACGCTCGTCATCTGCGCGCCAAACCCGGTGAGCGCTCCGATTGCTGGCGCGATGACGGGCGGCGCCGCCAACCTGGCCGTCGCGCTCTTCGGCGCCGATGCCAGCAAGAACCTGGTGGTGCTCCCGCCCGAAGTCAACGTCCACGGGCTGCTCGACCAGGGAGTCGCGGCCGAGGGACCGGCCAATCCGCTCGAAGGCGCAACGGGCGCGCTCATCATCCGCGACGACCCAACGATGCGCCTCGCCGGCGCCAAACAGGCGCTGGCGGGCCTGGAGTCCATCGTCGTCATCGACAACGTTGCGCACGAAACGGCGAAGCAGGCCACGGTGGTGATCGCCGAGGGCCGGGCGTACGCCTCGAATGGCACGTACACACAGGGTGACTTCCGCGTTCAGCGGCTCTCGGCTGCCATCCAACCAGAGGGTGACGCAACCACGATGTTCGAGGCGCTCGCTGCGCTCGCGCACGAACTGGGGGTGGATGTCCCGGCTTCGGCCGACACCGCGCTTGGTGAGATTGCGAAAGCGAACAAGGCATACGAGCCAGCCTGGGACCTGATCGTGGGCGAAGGCGTGCGCCTCGATGTGCCCGCCTCTCCGAAGGCAACCGCCGTGCCGGTGGAAGCACCGGCTGCGGACAACGGCCTGCGCGTCATCACCTCGCGGGACCTGTACACGGCGCTTGATGCGGCGGCACTGCGTCACCCGGAGGCCGAGAAGCTCCACCGCTACGACCGCATCCAGGTGAGCGAGCAGGATGCGGCGGCCATGGGCATCACATCCGGCGACGAGGTCCGCATCGCCGCGGGCGGGGTAGCCATCGCAGCCAAGGCCACGGTGACCGAGCGCGTCCCGGCCGGGCATGTATACGTTTCGAGCCTGCTCCAGGGCGGGGCAGTGTCCGGGTTCTTCGGCAACGGCCACGTCCCCACGGTTCAGCTGTCCGCGGCCGTGGCGGCCGCACTCCCGGCGACGGGCCGCATCCCGGTCGAGGCCATCGTTGGCGTGGACGCCGCTGCGAAGGCGGCCCTCAACGGCGCTGGCATCACCTGGCTCGATGAATTCCTTGAAGCCGCGGGGCCGGCTGCCGGGCGCAGGTCACTCGCCGAGGCGACTGGCCTCCCCGCGACGCAACTGCTCGAATGGGCCAACCGCGCGGACCTGATGCGCATTCCCGGGGTGACGGCGGCATTCGCCGACCTCCTCGAGAATGCGGGCGTCGACACGGTGAAGGAGCTGGCAACCCGGAACGCGGAAAACCTCGCCGCGAAGCTGGCGGAATCGGCTGGCGCGTTGGCGCCGGATGCCGCCGCCGTGCTGGCCTGGATTGCCGCGGCGAAAACGATGACCCCGGGCGTCACCCACTAGTCCCAAGAGGATGACCACGAACAAAAGAACCCGCCGGGCCAACGGCGGGTTCTTTGTCTTGGGCTTCGGACTGGAGAGGTTAATGACCGGCTGAAGCCTGCGGGAACCAGGAGAGAGGAGGCGAAGCGCCAGTCCGGGGAGGTGGTCTGGCGCCGCCAGGACGGATACCGCCATGCGACGGTGGTTACACGAGGATGGCGATGGCCGCGCCGCACGCCAGCGAGCCAGGGACGGCAGGCCAGCGCTGAAGGGTGGGGGAGAGCGTGCGGGCCATCGCTTCTCCTTGCAAAACCTACTCTAGCGGTCGCGTGTGAAACCCCGGCGCCGCGGGCGTAAACGGGCGGCAAAATCTCGCGGAATCAGCGCGCCTGGACCAACAGTTCGGCGGCCGCGGGCTGCGTCGCGCCCGGGAAGGCGCCGGGCGAGATGGGCGCGTAATCGTGGGCGAAGACGCCGTTGCCGCCCGGCACGGTCCACACGTGCAATTGCCAGGCGGTGCGGGCGACGAACAGCCCGTTGGCGCACTCGGACCGGGCCGTCACGGTGCGAACGCCAGCCCCCGCCGTGAAGCAAAGGTTGGAATGGTAGTGCCAGGCATCGAGCGGGCCGAAGTAGTTCGGCGGCTCCTCGGTCATCTTCTCGGCCATGAACATCGCGCCGACGAGCTTCCACTGGCCGTCGAGCCGCTTCGTGTAGAGCAGGACCTCGGGGTGCTCGGGGTCCATCTCGCGTCCGTCGCGCTGATATTCGCCACGGATGAAGTGAGCGGCGATGCCAGGCAAATCGGGCGTGATCTGGACGTAGCCATCGGCCAGCGCGGCGCGCACATCTTCGTACTGCGCGAGGTGCGTCTTGAGGGCGGCGACGAACTCGGCCGCTGCCGCAAGCTGTTCGCCCGTGACCGGCACCTCCTCGCCATGGTGGTGGGCGTTTCCTTCGTCCATGGCCGATGCCACCGGGTCGTGGTCGTGCGTTTCCCCGGCTGCGCCGCCCGTGAGGTGGCCAGCGGCGGCCATGACGCGCAGGATGGTGCCGGTTTCCCGGGCGTGCGCGTGCTCGTGATCGGCCGGCGTACCGCCGGCGTGAGGATGGTCGGCAAGGACGGCGGCGCTGTGCGCGTGGCCGCTGTCCTCGGCCTGCGACGCCAGCCAGACGGACCCGGCGGCGACCGCCCCAATGAGCGGCAACCCGACGCCCCGCAGGGTTACCCCGAGCAGGCCGCTCCCGCCGATGTGTCGCTCCTGGAGCCAGGTGAACGCCATGCCGAGCATGCAGGCGGCCACGATGGCCATGCCGCTCACGATCATCAGGTGGCTGGGATTGGTCAGCGAAAGGACGTCCTCGCGCTGGGCGAGGGTGGAATCGGCCGAGTGCCGGTAGACATCCCAGGCAAGGCCGCCGAGGTGCAGGGCAAGCCCCGCCATGGCGCCTGCCCACAGTACGCGATAGTTCATGGTCTGCCCCCCGGCCGGAAGGGTACACCGAACGCGGTTCGCACCGGAACCCCGGGTTCCCGGTAACGCGCGCCCCGGCCGCTGCCCCCTGGCAAAATCGTCCCGCGAGCAACAGTGCAGTCGACAGCACACCGCATTGACAGCGAATCACTCGGAAGAATATTGTCCGCCACACTCTTGCTCGTACAGGGGAATGTCGGACATGTTTGGGATCAATGCGGTCCGGGGTGGCGGGTTCTCAGGAATTGTCTTTGTAGTCGCCCTCGTTGTGGTTGGGTTCATCGTGTCACCGCCGCCAATGGCGGACGATCCTGCAGCCGAGTACCTCGAGTACCTCGCCGATCACCGCACTGCACTGATGATCCAGGCGTCGCTTACGATGCTGCTGAGCGCTCCACTCTTTGTGTTCGCCGTCCATCTCACCCCATGGCTCAAGGAAGCGCGGGGCGATGCCGGCGCGATTGCCACCGCGGCGAGCGCGGCGATTGTCTCGGGCTGGGTCGTCGCCACGCCGCTCGCGATGGCGTATGGCGGGCTTGCCTACCTTGCAGATGGTCGCCTTGCCGAATCCGACGCCTTTACGCTGATGTCGGTGGTGAGCGTGGGTTACGCCTCGCCGGTCACCCTCTTTGGCGTGGGAGCCCTGCTCTCTGGCGCCATGCTCGCGGCAGCCGACGGTGCTCGCCGGTGGGCCGGGTGGCTGGGCGTTGCCGTGGCGGCGCTGGCGGCGGTCTCCGCGTTCAGCTGGGCGGACTCCGGCTTCTTCGCCCCGGGTCAGCCGCTCTTCATCGCGTACCTCGGCGTCATGCTCTACTTCCTGACCGTGAGTGTGCTGATGGCGCGGTCAAAGTAGCGCTGCACCGCAGCTCTCCGTGGCTGGATGCGAGAACGGGCGGGCGGTTGGTCGGCGCGCGAACAAGAAAGGCCGCCCGGTGGGCGGCCTTTGCGATCTCCCTGGTAGCGCGTAGGGGATTCGAACCCCTGATCTCCGCCTTGAAAGGGCGGCGTCCTGGGCCTCTAGACGAACGCGCCGAGGAACGTCCAGCGTAGCATGGCCCCACCGCTACGATCACCCCGAAGCGGGCGACGGAAGCGGATGAGGCTCAGCAGGGGCACCCTGCCGGATACCCCACCAACCGACGCCACGGCGCGGACGTGAAGCCGGCAGCTACAGGCCCTGGTTGAACTCTGCGAACCGGAAGTAATCGTTCAGGCCCTGGAGGTTGCCCGCCAGCAGCAGGACTCCGACCGTGATGATGGCGATACCGCTGAACACCTCGATGAACGGGGTGTACGGCTGGATCTTCTTCATGAAGCGGTTGACGTCGGAGATGGCGAGCCCGGCGATAAGGAAGGGGATGCTCATCCCGGCGGCATAGGCCATCAGCAGGTAGGTCCCCTGGATCGCTTCGCCGGAGTTGCCCGCGAGCGTGAGGATGCTGCCAAGGATGGGCCCGACGCAGGGGATCCAGCCGAGCGCCCACGCCCCGCCGACGAATGCCGAGCGCGCGTATCCCACCTTGTGGTTGCGGGCGATGCCCACTTCGTACGTGCGATAGAAGAGCGTGAGCTGAAGGTAGCCGGCGAACCGCCCCCACACGACCAGCAACACACCGCCGAGCAGGAGTAGCCGCACCCGGTCGTCCTTCACGCCGGCGACTTCGGCAAGGAAGAAGAACACGATGGTGAGGCCGACGAGCATCAGGGCCGACTTGAATGGGTCGGCACGGCCACGGGGCGGGATGACCAGCACACCCATCAGCACCAGGATGGCGCCGGCGATCTGCCCGAGGTCGCGCTGGTTGTCCTGCAGGATGTAGGAACCGAAGAGCCCCGCGGCGGCACCAAGGGCAATGAACACGACGGAGAGGCCGGTGACGAACGATACCGCATGGCTGAAGGTCACCCTCCGGTCGGCGGTGAGGCGGCCGTTCTGGATGCTCGACCCGGAGATCTGCGCGATGAAGATAGGGACAATCGGCAGCACGCACGGCGAGAAGAACGAGAGCACGCCGGCAGAGAACGCAAGGAATGGACCGGCGGGGCCTTCGAGGCTGAAGCTCGAACTGGTGAGCGGCCCAACGGCGAAGGCGAGGACCGGGATGAGCGCCAGCAGCCCGAAGACCAGGTAGAGCGTGTTGCGGGATGGAAGCGATCCCGCGGTCGCACGACGCGATGCCACGATCTGATCATAGCCGCTCGGAGGCTACCCGCGACGCCGAAAAACGGCGCTACTTGAAGGGATTATCGGAAGGATTGGCGGGACCGAGGGGGCTTTCATCGAGGCCCAGCAGGCGCAGGCGGGCGGCGTCGTACTTCTCCCTGGCGCGCGCCTCGCGGTTGAGAAGGCCCTTGAGCTGGTCGGGGCGTATCGGTTCGCCGTCGAGGAAGACGCGGTGCACGTGCTCAATCTGCTTGAGCCAGGCCTCCCAGGCCTCGCGGTAGGCCTTCGCGGTTGCCTCATCGGTGAATGCCATGCCACCCTCCTCTGCGAGGACTCGTCCGTATGTGGATGGTACCAGCGGCAGCCGCAGGCGAAACGAAAACGGGCAGGGATGTCTCCCTGCCCGCGCGGTTCCTGGTAGCGCATAGGGGATTCGAACCCCTGATCTCCGCCTTGAGAGGGCGGTGTCCTAGGCCACTAGACGAATGCGCCGTACCGGTCAGGATAGCTTCTGGCGGCGATTTCGGGCAAGGAACGGGCGGGTGAAGCGGCTCGCCATCGCCGGCCTGGTGCTGTTCGCGAGCCTGTTCGCCGCGGCGTGCCGTGAGGCCGATTCTGACCCGTTCGAGACGCGGCCGCTTACCCCGGAGCTGGCGCAGATGCTCGACGAAATCGCGGGGCTGCGCGGGCTGGAGCCACCGCCCGCGCTCCAAGCCGGGACGGTATCCCGCCTGGATGTGCCCACGCTGCTCGATCGCGAGCTCACCGAGGCCGACCGGCAGTGGTTCGCCCGGACAACCACGCTCTACCGGCTCCTGGGACACCTGGGGCCGGACGAGGACTACCTCACCGTCTTCCGCGACTTTGGAGCGGTGGCAATCGTGGGGCTGTATTCGCCTGCCTCGAACCGCCTCTGGGTGGTCCAGCGTGAGCCGGAGATCCACCTCGATGCGATGAGCCCGCATGAGCGGTCCACGCTCGCGCACGAGCTCGTGCATGCGATCCAGGACTACCACTTCGCCCTCGACGAACTCTCTGCGCGTACGGCGGCCGACCTCGACTGGGGCATGGCAGCCACGGCGGTCATCGAGGGGGACGCGGTCACGCACCAGGGCCTCTGGGAGGGGCGGCAGCTGGCCCTCCCCGGCGGCACGCGCCTGTTGCTCGGGACGCGTGGGGCTGGTGGCTCAACGCCACCCTCGATCGAGCGCGAACTGCGCTTCCCGTACACCACCGGCGCGGAATGGGTGAACATCGTCCGCAGCGAAGAAGGCACGGCCGCAATCGACCGTTACCTCGCAGGTGAGCCAATCTCGACGGCGCACATCCTGCACCCGGAGTTGCGAAAGGCCGGCTGGCAGCCGGAACGAGTGGTCCTCCCCGACCTGTCGGCGGCACTCGGCGACGGGTGGTCGCGGGAATCGGGGGGCACCTTCGGCGAGTTTCACCTGCGGAACTACCTGGAACTCGGGCTGCCAGCGTTGCCGGCGGTGCAGGCAGCGGCGGGGTGGGTTGGCGACCGTTATGACGCGTACAGCCGCGGCGATGGCGCGGTCGCGGTGTTCCGGCTGCGGTTTGCGGACGCCAGAGAGGCGGAGGCGTTCGCCGGGGCGCAACGGGACATGCTCGCCCCGCGAGGGGCGGAAGCCCCGCCGCCCGGCTGGCGGTTCGTCGCGGAGTTGAAGGACGGCCGCACGACGATCCAGCTCACCTCGCCGGACACAGCTGAAGTGCTGTTTGTGGTGGGGTCGACACGAGGGGTAGCGGAGCTGGCCGCCCGGGCGTTAAAGAACGCTTAAGCGGCATGCCCGCGCCGGCGGGCCGCAATCCCGGCCCCGTCCGTGGCACTACACCGGTTTGCAGGTGTTGCATGGCACATACCCCTCGGCCAGGGCCTCTTCCGGCGAGCGGAAGGCGCGGTGGAGCGCCGGATCCTCCTCATCGAGGCCGGGACAGGCGGCCAGGCAGAACTCGTGTGTGGCGAGCTGCCCGATGTACCTGGGAGCGTGCTGCAGCCACTGCAGCCGCTGGGGCGTCACCCCCTCGGCGCGCAGGACCATCTCCTTCACTTCGGCGCCGCCAGCCGAGTACTCGCCAAGCCTCCAGTCGGAGCGGACCACGCGGTGACAGGGCACCACAAACGGCACCGGATTGTGCCCGAGCGCGGTACCGGCTGCCCGCACGGCCCCGGGCGACCCCGCGTGGCGGGCCACCCAGTGGTAGGGGCGGAGCTGGCCCCTGGGGATCGTGGCGGTGACCTTGAGCACGGCCTGCTGGAACGGTGAGAGTTCACCAAGGAAGGCGACGTCGCTCCCGGGGCGGCGCCCGGCGAATACGGCGGAAACCGCCTCGCGCACCTGCCTGGAGTCGCCGAACGCAGGCTCGAAGCCAAGCCCTTCGTGTACGAGCGCATCGAAGCGGTCCAGGTCACGCGTGACCAGGTGGATCAGCTCGCCATCGTGCACCAGCCTGATGGGCCCGACTGGCAGTTCCAGGTCGAACCACTTGAGGCTACGAGTGGCCCGGGCCTGGCGCGCGCGGAGCTCTGCCCGCAGACGCATGGTGAAGCCGGGGTCGGCGGTGCCCCGGAGCTCCCGTCGGACGTGTTCGGGGAGGGTGATCTCGGGTTCAGCCATCATGCTCATATCCGGCCTCCACCAGGATTTCGCGCAGGCGGTTGACGGCGCGATAGGTAAGTTGCTTCACCGCTGCCTCGGATTTGCCCAGCTGCTCCGCGACTTCGCGGCAGGAGCGTTCGTGGCCGAACCGGAGGACAACCACCTGCCGCTGGACATCGGGCAGTTGCGCGACCGCTGATTGGACGAGGGTGCGACGTTCGGCAAGCTCAGCGGCAGCGCCTGGCCAGCCGTCGATGGGCTGGTCGTGGTCCATCAGCGGGACCTCTCGCCCGGCCTTTCGCCCCCGGTCCCGGGCCAGGTTTCGCACGATGGTGCAGAGCCACGCAGCGAACGGCTTGCCGCGATCTTCGTACCGGGGGAGGTGCAGGAGCGCCCGCCGGTAGGCCTCGGCGGTCAGGTCCTCGGCACCGGTATGGCTCCCTGCGAGCGAATAGGCGTAGCGGTACACCTCCGGCTGAGTCCGGTCGTAGAGGGCGGCGAAAGCGTCGGGCGATGTCTTCGCTGCAGCCACGAGCGCCGATTCGTCCATCACCAGAGCCTAACGCGCCAGGCGCATCGTGGTAACGCGGCTACCGAACCCGGCCGATGCGCCGTGGTGGGTAGTAGCGGAACAGCACCCGGCCGGCGACATCCTCGACCCGGACCGGCCCAAACTGGCGGCTATCCGTGCTCTGGCCGGGATTGTCGCCTTCTATCCATACCCGGCCGCCCGGATCCAGGCGGACCACGCGCTTCACCAGCATCCGGCCGACATCCCGTGGGTCGGGCACGAGCACGACATCCCCTGCGCGGATCGGGCGGCTCGCCCGTGTCGCCGTCTCGACGACGACCCAGTCACCCGGGTGGAGACAGGGGAGCATGCTCTTCCCGTCGATCTCCCAGCGCACAAAGCGGCGGTGGCGCAGGTCGAACGCCAAACCGAACGCAAGCGCAAAGGCCGCGGCGATGGCGAGGCGGATAACCACGGCCGCGCTACCGGACGCGGATGGCAACCAGCAGCATGGCCGCGGGGAGACGCCAGCGCACGTCCCAGCGCAGCCCGAGCCGGTCGAGCGGGGTCGAGAAGCGCTCCGAATCCGGGAACTCCTCAAAGAGCATCGTCGCAAGCCCCTCGGCGCCCAGGGAACTGACCAGGTCTCCCAGCGTCCAGGCGCGGCCATCGTCGTGCTCATCGTGGAAGTAGGAGCGGCCCACGACGAACAGTCCTTTGTGACTCGCACCGACGCTCGAAATCGGATGGCGATCGTAGCTGACGAGCCGGCCGCCGGGCTTGAGCACCCGGGCGATGCTCTCGGCCCAACGGTCGAATAGCGGTAGCGCATCGAGAGTGCCCCAGGGCGTGTAGACAGCGTCGAACGCCTCGTCGCCGAAGAGTTCCGCGGGTCCCGCCGGGTCGCCCTCGACAACGGCAAGATCGATGCCCGCACCGGTGGCAAGCTGCCTGGCAGGGGTGAGTCCCGCGGGTTCGCCGAGCACCGTGACCCGGGCCCCCAGGTTCACGAAGGAGAGTGCCTCTTCGCCGTTTCCCGGCGGGGTGACGAGGATCGTCTGCCCGGGCCTGACATCCATCCCCTCGGTCTCGGCCGGGTTCAGGCAGGTACCGCCGTGGCGATAGAACTCCGGGTCGATTTCGAACCAGGAGGGCTCCGGCTTGAGGATCTCCATCAGGCGTTCAGGTCGCCGCGCGACTTCTGGAACGGCATGACATGGGAGTAGTCGTTGATGGTCAGGAGGAAGCGGCGTGTATCGGCGGCCCGCATCACCGTGATGCTTGTGTGGTGCACCGACACCAGATGATCGAACACGGACCCAAGGACGCTGCTGAGGATGGCGTTAATCACACCCCCATGGCAGGCGACCACCACGCGCATCCCAATGCTCTCGTCGATGATGCAATCCATGGCACGGAAGACGCGCTCACGGAAGGCATCGACATCCTCGCAGTAGGGGTACGCGGTGTGCTTCCGGGTGCGGGTAACCTCGCGGTAGATATCGGCGAGTTGTTCGCGCGAGTAGATATCCAGGAGGCCCTTGTCCTGGGGAGCGCGTTGCCAGAGGTCGATCTCGCGAAGGTCGGGCATTACCACCGGTGTGAGGCCATGGTGGCGCGCAATCTCTTTCGCCGTGTCGTGAGCGCGGCGCATATCGCTGCAGTACACGCGGCCGATGCGGGCCGGAGCGAGGCGCTCGCCGACGGCCTGCGCCTGGCGCTGTCCCAGCGCGGAAAGGGGCGCATCGTACGCCTGCCCCAGCGGGATATTGTCGAAGAACTGCTGCTCACCATGGCGCACCAGCAGTACCTCGCACATCCCCTCGAACGACTCAACGAAGGGGTTCTCCAGGTCGATGGTGCGGACTCGCCTGTGTGTGGTCATGCGTTGCTCAACCCCGGCATTGCTACGGCAGCGAGGTCCGGCTCCACCCGGGAGACGTACTCGCTGGCATTGACGAAGGCCCGGAGGCCGACGATCAGGGCCTCAAGGTCCTTCTGGTTCATCTCGATGAGGATTCGGCGCGTAAAGGTCTCCGTGCCCTGCTCCAGCCGGCTGCAGACCGCCGCACCCTGTTCGGTGAGCATGTTGCGGACCAGCCGGCGATCCGATTCATCGTCCTCGCGCCGGACCAGGTCCATCTTCACGAGCCGGTCGACGATGCCAGAGATGGTAGGCGGCGTGACGCCAATGCGCTGGGCAAGCTCGCCTGCGGTAACGCCGGGCGCTTCGCGCACGAGGAAGAGCACGCGCAGCTGCGCGGTGGTGAGGCCCATTTCGGCCCAGGCGCGGAAGCGCAGCGGGTCGAACATGCTCACGGTGTGGCCGAAGTAGCGGATGGCAGTATCGACGGCGTGCTCTGAGGTTGGTGGAGAAGCCGACACGGTTAGCCTCGCGCGAAGAACTTCGCAGCGCGAAGCGTAACAGGCCGGGCGCTGAAGGGGACAGTGCCGGCGAAGCATTGCTATGCCCGTGCTCGTGGGCGCGGCGCTCGCGATACTTGATCCGTGGCACTCGATCTTGACCCCGGTACGGCGGCGCTGGGTAACCCTCGGCTTATCCAGGCCATCATCGAAGAGATGGACAGTGGGGCAATCCCGTTCGAACGGTTCATGGAGCTTGCGCTGTACCACCCGGAACACGGCTACTACCGCAAGCCCGGCCGGATCGGGCGCCAGGGCGACTTCCTCACAAGCCCCTCGATCCACCCGATGTTTGGCTGGGCCGTGGCAGCCTGGTGCAGGGAGACGTGGGAGCGCCTGGGACGGCCGGCCCCATTCACCATCTTCGAGCCCGCGGCCGGCGAGGGCGCCCTTGCCACGGCTATCCTGGACTGGGCCGAGGGACGGGACGACGGTTTCCGCCAGGCCATCCGTTATGTCGCTATTGAGCCGAACTGTCCCGGCGCTGACCCGCGCATCGAGTGGGCCACTCCGCCGGTGCAGCCCGTTCCGGCCGGGGCAGTGGTGACAAACGAGCTGTTCGACGCGCTCCCCGTCCGCCTGTTCGACGCGACGGCCCGCGGGCCGGTCGAGGTCTTCGTGCGCTGGGATGGCGAGCGCTTTGTCGAGCAGAAGGGCGGCGTGGCATCGATCGACGGCGCGCCTGCGGAAGGGCGGTTCGAGGTGAACCAGCGCGCCTACCCGCTGATGCGGAGCCTGTGTTCGCTCGTCGAGCGCGGGTCGGTGCTGGTGTTCGACTACGGGTACCCGCAGGAGGAACTCTGGGCGCCGTGGCGTACAACCGGAACGCTCCTCTGCTTCTACCGGCATACGGCGCACGAGGACCCGTACATCCACGTCGGCGAGCAGGACATTACCACGCATGTGAATTTCTCCGAGCTCGCGGCCGCGGCGGAAGATGAGGGCATGGCGGTCTTCGGGCCGGTCCCGCAATCCGAGTTCCTTTATGCCCTCGGGCTGGGTGGCCTGGTCGATGCGGCCCGGAGTGACATGCAGGAGTACTTCACCCGCCGGCGGGCACTCGAACAGCTGACCGACGGGGCGGGACTGGGACGCATCCGTGTACTCGGGGCGGCGCGAGGCGTCGAAGGCGGCATGCCGGGGTTCGAGGCGCTGCCATGAGCGAGGTGAGTACGTTGCGGCCGCGCGAGGCCCCCCTGCTACCGGGAGACCCGGCGCCGCTCTTCACGCTCCCGGCGATCGGCACCGGC
>CAYUVT010000055.1:15698-16064 GCA_964448165.1 uncultured Anaerolineaceae bacterium
GCGCACGGCCTCGGGCTCGTCCATGTCGGTCATGACGGCGAGCAGTTCGACCTTGCGATTGCGGAGCTGCTTGCGGCGGGGCCGGTGCTGCTCGTCTTCTACCAGGACGACGGGATGCCGGTGTGCACGGCAGAGCTGAAGGCGTTTGCGCAGGAGCACGAATTGCTGGCCTCGGCGGGCATCCGGGTCGTGGGGATCAACACCAACGGCCTCGGCTCGCACGTGCGCTTCCAGGAACGGGACCGGTACCCGTTTCCCCTCGTCAGCGATTTCTTCGGAGACGTGGTGAAGGCCTACGGCATGTGGGACCGGGACGAGGAGAAGTCGCGCCGGGGCGTGGTTATCATCGGGCAGGACGGCCGGGTG
>CAYUVT010000056.1:0-15945 GCA_964448165.1 uncultured Anaerolineaceae bacterium
GCTCCGGGTGGAGCCTGGCAATACGGGCCACCTCGCGCCGACGGACCGCCTCCACTTCGCGGCGGATCCGGCCGAGAGGCGTATCAGAGCGCTCCCTGGCCATCGCCAGGCGACTCTCCAGGATCTCCCGGAGCCGGCCGGCCAGTGCGTCCCGGCGCCGTACCTCGGCCGGGTCACGCTCCTGCGCCTCCATCACGTCGGCCAGCCGGACCACGGGCGAAACGCTCGATGCCAGGTTCGGTGGCGAACCCAGGTCGATATATCCGTGCGCGCGCGGAAGGTCTTCGCGCGTCAGTTCCGGAGCACCTGGCCCCAGGCACGACACCACGACATCGAAGCGCCCGGCTCCCGCGGCTTCCCCCAGGGGCAACCAGTGGTCCGCTCCGTGGATAGCCAGATCCTCCGGCTCTCGGCGCGACGCCACCGCCACCCGGTCGAACCCGAGAGCCCGGGCCCTCTTCGCCACGAGCGTGCCCGCAACGCCGGTTCCAAGCACAAGCACGGCCCCGCGTGGCTGGATGCCTCCCAGCGGTAGCGCACGGTCGAGGAGGTGGCCGGTGGTCGCATCGAACCCGGCCTCGGACCGCAGCTGGCGCGCGGCCGCGATCGCAACATCAACGAAGATCCCGCTCGAATCGCGCAGACGGCTGACGCCCGCACGCACCTGACCGAGGATCTGGGCCTCTCCAAGGACGGCCGAGTCCAGTCCGGCTGCCACCGTTGCCAGGTGAAGGACCGCGTCGAACCCGCTCAGGCGCCTGTCCGCGGCGCACCAGCAATCGCCCCCCAAGGCATAGGCCTCAATCCGCTGGCACGTTTCGATCACCGCACCGTGCGGGTGCGCCGATATCACATCCCTGCGGAGCACCTCCGCGCGGGCGCGATTGACCGTTGCCAGGCTCCACGAACAAAGCGCGAAATGCTTCAAATCTTCCGAAATTGTCACAGGGCACCGGGAAATGGGAGTCTTGTTGGGTATGCAAGGAATGAAGCCACAAGTCCGCCATTCGTGCAATGGCGGCAGACCCTGCGTTCGCCCTCACCGCCGCGTGGCCAACGCACCCTCCCCGGTATACTTCCCCGGATGCAGAACGAGGTCCCCGCAGGCATCAACTTCGAGAACGTCAGCCGCTTCTTCGCCGGGAACGTCCCGGGTGGCGATGCGCCGCTCACCTTCACCCTCATCAGCGGCGGGCGCTCGAACCTCACCTACAGGGTCGATTCGCCATCGCAAACCTGGGTGCTGCGCCGCCCTCCGCTCGGTCACGTCCTGCCCACGGCGCACGACATGGCCCGCGAGTTCCGCGTCCTCAGCGCCCTGGCCAAAGTCGATTTCCCGGCGCCGAAGCCGCTCGCCCTCTGCGAAGACCCGGCCGTCAACGGCTACCCGTTCTATGTGATGGACTACCGCGAGGGCGTCATCATCGCCGAGGACCTGCCGCCGGGATACGCGACGACGGCCGAAGAGCGGCGCGCGCTCAGCCGGGCGCTGGTCGAAACCCTGGTCGAGCTCCACGCCATCGACTACCAGGCCGTCGGCCTTGGCGACTTTGGCCGGCCCGAAGGGTATCTCGAACGCCAGGTCCGGCGCTGGTCCGAACAGTGGGGGCGCTCCCAGACCCGTCCGCTTCCCGGCATCCAGGAGCTCATCCGCCGCCTCAAGAACGCCATCCCGGAATCTCCCCCGCCTACCATCGTCCACGGCGATTACCGCCTCGGGAACATGATGCTCGCGCCCGGCGACCCGGGCCGGGTGGTCGCCGTCCTTGATTGGGAGATGGCCACCCTCGGTGACCCCCTTTCCGACCTGGGCTACACGCTCGGCTACTGGGGCGAAGTCACCGACCCGCCGCGCTACATTGCCGCGCGCGCCACCGCGGCGGCGACGGCGCACCCGGGGTTCCTCAGCCGTGCCGAGCTGGTGGCGGAATATGGCCGGCTCAGCGGCCGCGATGTCTCGCGCATCGAGTTCTACGAGGTGCTGGCCTACTACAAGCTGGCCGTCATCGTGGAGGGCATCCACGCCCGCTACCTCGCCGGCGAAACCGTCGGCGAAGGGTTCGAAGGCTATGGCGAGCGCTGCGAGCTGCTCGTCGAGGCCGCCCTCGAGATCGCCGATCACGCAGCCGACCCGCGGTTGCGCGGGCACGCCTGAAGCGCGATTCGCGCAACCGCCCGGGAACGCTTAGCCGCGCGGCAGCCCCAGCCCCCGCGTGGCGATGATGTTGCGCTGCACCTCGCTCGTCCCTGCCGCGATCGTGCTCGGCACCGTGCGCATGTAGGCGCGGCCGAATGCGCCGCGCAGGGGAGCGCCCGGGTCGTTTGCATCGATGCGCTGGGCGTTGAGCCCGATGAGCTTCATCCCGAAATTCGCGATGCGCTGTCCGAGCTCGCTCCCGAACGCCTTCGACATCGAGGCTTCGTAGTTCGGGATCTTCCCGCGGCTCTGCATCCACACCACCTGGTAGCTCAGCAGCCGGCTGACCTCGACCTCGATGCGCAGGTTCGCGAGACCGTTCCGCACGCCGGGGTCGTCGATCACCCGGCCCTTGGGCCCTCGCGTTTCCCTGGCGTAGGCGGTCAGCTCTTCGATCTGGCGCCGGCCCGCGGCCGACCAGTTCACCCCCGAACGCTCGAAGTCGAGCAGGGTGGTGGCCACATACCAGCCGCGGTTCTCCTCGCCCATCATGTTCGCGGCTGGCACCCGCACGTCTTCGAAGAACACCTCGTTGAACTCGTGGTCGCCCAGCATGTTGATGAGCGGCCGCACGGTGATGCCCGGGCTCTTCGCATCGACGAGGAAGTAGGAGATGCCGCGGTGCTTTGGCGCGTCGGGGTTCGTCCGGGTGAGCACGTGGAACCAGTCGGCGTGGTGCGCGCCCGAGGTCCAGATCTTTTGGCCGTTGATGATGAAGTCGTCCCCATCGCGGACGGCGCGGGTCTGGAGCGAAGCCAGGTCCGAACCCGAGCCGGGCTCGCTGAAACCCTGGCCCCAATGCACCTCGCCAGAGGCGATTTTGGGCAGGTGTTCGCGCTTCTGTTCCTCGGTGCCGTGCACCATCAGGCAGGGCCCGACCATGCTGATGCCCTGGCCGCCGCCGCCGGGTGCGCCCGCATAGGCGCTCTCCTCGCGGAAGATGAGCTGCTCCATGTGGCTCGCGCCCAGACCGCCATACTCCTTCGGCCAGGCCATGGTGAGCCAGCCGTTGCGCGCCAGCCGCTTCTCGTACTCGCGTTCCGCGGCATTCGTCACATCATCGCCCGGGCGGGCGGTTGGTGGGGGCGGCGTCCAGTTCTCCTTGATGAACTGCCGCACGCGCTGCCGGAACGCCTCTTGCTCGGGGGAAAATTCGAACTCCACTGCCAGCCTCCAATCGATGCGCGGAGTATGACAGGGAACCGGGGCGCCGTGCACCCGGCCGTGGGGAGGAGGGTGGGGCCGGCGTGTCGAGGCGCCGGCCCCCGTCGAAGATCATTCCGGGCGCCTTCGCACGCTCGCGACTCCGGCTGCGGACGAAGCGCGTCAGCTCGTGCGAGGCCGAATCCCGCCACCGATCTCGCCGCTTAGTACGTGCGAGAAACGCTCGCGTTACGCGGACGCGACAATAACCCGACAAATTTTGTGACAACGCGGCGGTCCCCGCCGCCGGGCGCTAATGCTGCACCGCGTGGCCGCCATCCAGGTTGATCGATTGGCCGGTGAACCACGCCCCCTGGTCGCTGCACAGGTACATCACCGCCCAGGCAATCTCCTCGCCGCGGCCCATCCGGCGCAACGCGATCCGCGCTGTGGCCTGGTCCCAGGCAGGCGTCCCGCGGATATCGTCGATGCGCACGGTATCGACGAGCCCGGGGCAAATCGCGTTCACGCGAATCCCGTATTGGCCCACCTCCTGCGCCATCGATGCGGTGAGCGCCTGGATGCCCGCCTTGCTGGCGGCGTAGGCAGAGGTGTTCGGCGGCAGCAGCTTCCCGGCGATCGATGAGATGTTCACGATGCTCCCGCCATGGCCCGCATCGATCAGGTGCTGGCCGAAGATCTTCGACATCAGGAACGTGCCCCGCAGGTTCACCCGGATGACGGTGTCCCACGCGTCGATGGGCATGTTCACCACAGGCACCCGGTCGCGGCCCCGCGCCGCACCGGCATTGTTGACCACGAAGTCGACCCGGCCGAATTCGGCCAGGGTCCGTTCGAGCAGGGCGCGCACTGCGCCCTCGTCGCCCACATCCGAGACCACGCCCAGCGCGGTGCCGCCGAACGCCCGGATCTCATCCACGACGGAATCGATGTCTCGCCAGCCTGCCGCCTTCTCGTCATCCGGGTACT
Source organism: uncultured Anaerolineaceae bacterium (assembly GCA_964448165.1). GTDB lineage: Bacteria > Chloroflexota > Dehalococcoidia > Tepidiformales > Tepidiformaceae > Amarobacter. The sequence continues at coordinate 4,331 of CAYUVT010000056.1, forward strand.
GCTCCGGTGGCCGCCCCGTGCCGGTGAGGACGACCTTGCAGCCGGCGCGCGCCATCTCGACGGCGATCGGCCGCCCGATGCTGCGCATGCGTCCCGCTCCGGTAACGACGGCGACCTTGCCTTCGAGGCCGGTGAGTGTCAGTGGTTCCATGCTGCCCCCAGGGGTTACGTGATAGGGGGCAGAGCCTACAGGGGTTCGGCCGGGGTGTGCGCGTTACCGGGCTGCTTCGGCCGCTGTCAGGCCGCCGTTCCGCGCCAGCGCCGAGGCTGCCACCTCGATCGTCATCGCCCGGCAGGGATTCGGCGCGCCCTCGCTGTGGCCGAGCACCACGATATCGCCCCGCACCTTCGAAGGGCTCACCTCGATCACGCCCAGGGTGCCAAGGCGCGTCGAGAGGTGGTGCGGCAGGATCGGGCTCCCCGGGTTGATGAGGAGCACCTCTTCGCGGAACTCCAGGCGCTCGACATGCGTGTCGCCGCCGATGAGGATGTCGACCCGTTCGCCATCGAGCGATGAATGGAGGATCTGCTGGATAGGCCGCGATTCCGGCCGTAGCTCATGCGCCATCCCGATCCGCCAGCCGTGGATATCGAGCAGCTGCTTCTTCGCCATACGCGCATCGTCGAACAGGTCGTTGTTCCCTTCGGCGATGAGCACCGGTGCAAACTGCGCGCACCACTCGATCACCGAGGGGGCCGTGACATCGCCCGCATGCAGGATCAGGTCGACTCCGCGCAGCACATCCGCGATCTGCGGCCCGAGCTCATCGAGCGAGCGCACGAGCGAGGGGAGGTGGGTGTCGGCGATTAGCCCGATCCGCATCGGAGTACGCTATCCTTGCGCGGCTGAGCGGACAAGCCGTGACCCACGTCCAACGCGCGAAGCGAGGCCAGGGCGGGCCCCGCCACCGCGCGCGGCAACCGGCACGGCCAATGCTGAGGAGGATCGGTTCATGAGTCAGGTTCGCCAGGCGGCAATCGCCGGCATCCACGAATACCCGCTGCGCGTCGCTCCGGGTGTCTCTGCCATGCAGATCAAAGCTGCTTCGCTGAAGGCCGCGCTGGACGATGCGGGCCTGAAGTGGAGCGACGTCGACGGCCTCTACGATGCCGGCGATGGCGAAGGCGGCGGCGGACTCGGCCTGGCCGCCTACCTGGGCCTCAAGCCCCGCGTCATCGATACCACCCAGGTCGGCGGGTCGTCTTACGAATTCCACGCCGCCCACGCCCTGCGCGATATCGCCGCTGGCCGCGTGAAAGTCGCCGTCACCACCTATGGTTCGACCGCCGCCTCCAGCCGCATGGCCATCGGCACGGGAGGGCGCTTCGGGGGCGCTTCGTGGCAGACGAACATGGAAGCGCCTTACGGCTCCACCCTCATCAGCAACTACGCCATGGTGAAGCAGCGGCACATGTACCAGTACGGCACCACCAACGAGCAGCTCGCGGAGATCTCCGTCGCCACGCGCAAGCACGCCATGCGCAACCCCGAAGCAGTCAAGGCCATGACCGACCTCCAGTTCGTGAAGGTCGACAACATCACGGTGGCCGACGTGCTCGAATCGCGCATGGTGGCATCGCCGCTGCGCCTGCTCGAATGCTGCATGGTCTCGGATGGCGGCGGCGCCGCCGTGTTCGTCGCTCCCGAGGTGGCCCGGGACATCAAGAAGAAGCCGGTCTGGATCATCGGGACGGGCGAAGCGACGAAGTACCGCGAGAACGGCGGCGACATCACGGTGAGCGCCGCGGCACAGAGCGGGCCGCCCGCCTTCGCCCAGGCCGGCGTCACCCCCGGCGAGATCGACATCGCGATGATCTACGACTCCTTCACCATCACCGTTGCCGTCTGCCTCGAAGACCTGGGCTTCTGCAAGAAGGGCGAGGCAGGCCAGTTCGTGGGCGACGGCCACCTTGCGTTCGACCGCCCCGGCCTCACCCTCAACACCGATGGCGGCGGCCTCTCATCCAACCACCCCGGCATGCGCGGGCTCTTCCTCCTGCTGGAGGCGACCCGCCAGCTGCGCGGCGAGTCCACCTCGCAGGTGGCGGGCGCGAAGCTCGCCGTCGCCCACGGGAACGGCGGCCTCCTTGGCGCCACCCACACCGGCGGGACCGTCATCCTCGCCGCCGACTAGCCCCGGGCACTGAAAGGAGCCATCCCATGCCGAATCGACCGCAGCCGCACTTCCCCGAACCCGACACGAAGCACTACTGGGACGGCGTGAAGGAAGGCGAACTCCGCTACCAGACCTGCAACGATTGCAACGTCGTCAACTTCTACCCCACCGCCCACTGCCAGAAGTGCGGCGGCCACAACCTCACCTGGAAGGCCTCGAAGGGCGAGGGCACGGTCTACACCTTCTCGGTGGTTATGCAGAACCGCATCCCCGGCTTCCAGGAGCTCGGCGCCTACGCCGTGGCCTACGTCGACCTCGACGAAGGCTTCCGCATGCTGACGAACGTGCTTGTCGATGGCGACCCGACCACTCAGGTCAAGATCGGCCAGCGCGTCCGGGTGGAGTTCGAGAAGCAGGACAGCGGGGAGTACCCGATCCCGGTCTTCCGCCCGGTCTGAGGAAGCGAGCGGGGCACAGGACGAGCCCGCCGGTGACCTTGCCGCCGGCGGGCCGCACGTCCTCGTGAAGCGGAGAGGCGGAGCGTCCCGGCAGATCCAGGGCCGGGGGTGCTGGTACCCTCGGTAGGACTCGAACCCACAACCTTCTGATCCGAAGTCAGATGCTCTATCCGTTGAGCTACGAGGGCACTACCCGCGAAGCGTACCAGATGATCCCTTCCGCCCTCGACCCCGCTGAGCCTCAGCCGCCCGGCCGCTCACCCGGATGGACCAGTCCGCACTCGTAGGCGAACACCACCGCCTGCACGCGGTCGCGCAGCTCGAGCTTGTCCAGCACGTGCGCAACGTGGGTCTTCACGGTCGTTTCGCTCACGACCAGCGCGCCGGCGATCTCGGCGTTCGAAAGGCCCCGGGCCATCAACTCCAGTACCTCCCGCTCCCGGCTCGTGAGCTCATCGAGCGATAAGGGCGTCGCCCTGGTGGGCTGGCGGCGCACATACGTCTCGATGAGCCGCCGGGTGACCGAGGGCGCCAGCAGCGCCTCGCCCGAGGCGACTCCACGGATACCCGCGAGCAGCCGCTCGGGAGGCACGTCCTTCAGGAGGAAGCCGCTCGCGCCCGCGCGCAGCGCGTCGTACACGTATTCGTCCATGTCGAAGGTGGTGAGCATCACCACCTTCGACCCCACGCCACCCTCGACGATCCGTCGCGCGGCCGCGATGCCGTCGAGGTTCGGCATGCGGACATCCATCAGCACCACGTCGGGCCGCAGGCGGCCCGCGGCCTCCACCGCTTCGAGGCCGTCGGCGGCCTCGCCCACCACTTCGAAGCCGGGCTCGGCCTCCAGGATCATGCGGAAGCCCGCGCGGACGAGCGCCTGGTCGTCGACGACCAGCACCCGGATGGCGCTCATGAGCGCACCGGGAGGCGGGCGCGCAAGCGGTAGCCGCCTTCGCGGCGGGGGCCCGCTTCGAACTCACCGCCGAAGATCGATACCCGCTCGCGCATGCCGATCAAGCCCTGTCCGCCCGCTGCGGTGCCGGAAGGCCCCCTCCCGTCGTCGCACACCTCCACTTCCAGGCCATCGCCCTGGTATCGCACGGTCACCTCCGTGTGGCTTGCATGGGCGTGCTTGCGGGCATTCGTCAGGCCCTCCTGCACGAGCCGGTAGGCGGTCAGGTCGATGCCGGGTGGGAGCGGCACCGGCTCGCCTTCCACCCGCAGATCGACCGCCAGCCCGAGCTCGCGCGTCTGTTCCACCAGTTTCGGCACCTGGCCCAGGCCCGGCTGCGGTTCGAGGTCGGGGCCATCCTCCCCCAGCCGCAGGATGCCCACCAGCCGCCGCATCTCTGCGAGCGCTTCGCGGCCAGTTTGCTCCACAGCGAGCAGCGCCTCGCGCTCCCGTTCCTGCTCCGGCGTCAGCATCCGCCGGACCGCCGAGGCCTGGATGGTCATCACGCTGACGCTGTGGCCAAGCACGTCGTGCAGTTCACGCGCGATGCGCGTCCGCTCCTCGGCGATCGCGGAGCGCGTCGCCTCCTCCCGGTCCCGCGCGAGGAGCGCGGCGCGCGATTCGGCCGCCTCGGCCCGCGCCGCGCGTTGCTGCAGCGCCAGGCCGCCGACCCACGCAAGGGCGAACAGCGCCGGCATGAAGACATAACTCGCGGGCCCATCGTCCGGAGCGTTGTACACCACCATGGCGGCGCCTCCCAGCACCAACAAAAGCCCCGAGCGGGCCTTCATCGCATCCGCCAGGTTCCCCAGTAAGAACGATGCCACCAGGCCCGCCAGCGAGGCGCTGACGGTGAACACCACCAGCCGCCCATCGACAAAGGAAAGCGCTGCCGCCAGCACCCAGACGAGGGCGGGCGCCGCGAACGGCCAGGGGCGCCTCGCAGCAAGCGCGAGCACCATGATTCCAGCGGCTGGCGCCCCAAACCAGGGACTGACCGCCGGCGCACCCTCCGCCTCGCTCCGCAGGGCCACCTCGAGCGCGACATCGGCCGCGGCGAGCACCGCGCCGGCCTCCAGCCAGTACCCGCGCACCATCCTCTCGAGCCATCCCATGCGTCGAGACTATGACATCCCCGCCGGAGCGGCGTCATCCTCCCGGACGAGGCTCGAATCATCCCCGCCGCCGATCACAGATCCGTATCCATGGCGACGAAACGGTCGCCATCATGCGCGACCGTTGAGACATCCCCTCCAAGGAGGAAGGCGATGCAGAACGCACATCTCCCGGCCCGGCAACCCGGGTCCAACCATTCTCGCGCCGGCCAGCCGGCAGCGCCGTTCACTGGACGGCTGGCGCGAGCCGCTGCAGTACACCCGTGGCGCATGCTCGGCGCCTGGGCCGTACTCCTGGTGGTGGCCTACCTGGCCGCCGGCACCATGAACCTGGACCCCAGCCCATCCACCGCGGGCACCGATGCCAGCCGCGCCCGCGAACTGATTGACCAACGCCTGCGCCAGCAGACTCCGCCCGAAGAGTTCATCGTGGTCGAATCCGCGCAATCCACAGCCAGCGAACCGGCCTTCGCGGCGTTCGTCGATGCTCTCGTGCTCGACCTGCGCGCCCTGGAGGAGGTCGGCACTGTCGCCAGCTATCGCGATGGCGTGGAAGGCCTGGTTTCGCGCGATGGGCACACGGCCCTCATCCCGGTCACGCTCACGGGCGACATGGCCGACGCGGCGCTGGCCGCCGAGCCCCTCGTGGCCGCGGTGCACCGGGCCGATGGCAGAGACGGCTTCCGCGTGACCACGGTCGGCTTCGGCAGCGTGGAAGGCGAGATGTCGACCTTGCTCGAAGAGACGCTCGCGCAGGGCGAGCTCATCGGCATCGGTGTCGCCCTCGTCATCCTGCTCATCGTCTTCGGCGCCGCCGTGGCCGCGGGCCTGCCCATCGTCCTTGCCCTGCTCTCGATCTTTGTCGCCGCGGGCGCCACGGCACTGGTGAGCAACACGATGGAGATGTCGAACTTCGTGGTTTTCATCATCACCATGATCGGCCTTGCCGTGGGCATCGACTATTCGCTCTTCATCGTCCACCGCTTCCGCGAAGAGCGAATCGCCGGGCGGGAAAAGGTCGAGGCGGTGACCGCTGCGGGCTCGACTGCCAGCCGCACGGTCCTCTTTTCCGGGATGGCGGTTGCCATCGCGCTCTCCGGCATGTTCATCATGCCCGACGCCACCTTCCGCAGCTTCGCCGTCGGCGCCATGCTCGTGGTCGCCACCACGGTGCTCGCCTCGCTCACACTGCTGCCCGCCGTCCTCGGCCTGCTGGGCGACCGCGTGAACTGGCTGAGCCTGCCCTTCGCCCGCCGGCGGCTGCGCGCTGCCAGCGGCCGGGGCCTTTCGGACCGCGTCGCGCGGGCCGTCACCGCCCGGCCAGTGGTCAGCATTGTGCTCACGGGCTCGCTCCTGCTCGCGGCGGCGCTGCCCGTCCTCCGCATGAACCTCGGCAGCGTGGGCATCAGCTCTCTGCCCGAAGACAGCGACATGCGCCACGCCTTCGATGTCATCAACGCCGAGTTCTCCAGCAGTGTGCTGACCGCCGACGTGGTCATCGACTCGCAGCACCTGGGCTCGCCAGCGGTCCAGGCGGCCCTCGCCGAGCTCTCGGCCAGCCTCAAAGCCGACCCGTTCTTCGGCGAACAGGTCCTGGAAACGAATGCTGCCGGCGACCTCGCCCTCCTCAGCGTCGCCATGCCCGGCGACTTCTCCAGCGATTCCTCACGCGAGGCCCTCGAACGCCTCCGCGGCGACTACATCCCGGCGGCCTTCGCAGGCGTCGACGCCCGCGTCGTGGTCGGCGGGCCGACCGCCGAGACGGTCGATGCTGTCCAGACACAGCGCGACTACCTGCCCGTTGTGTTCGGCGTGGTCCTGGGTTCGAGCTTCCTGCTGCTGCTCCTCGTCTTCCGCTCCATCGTTGTCCCGCTCAAGGCGGTGGTGCTCAACATGCTCTCGGTGGGGGCCGCCTATGGCGTCATCGTCCTGGTGTTCCAGGAAGGCGCAGGGGCCAACCTGCTCGGCCTGCGCGAGGCGCCGGTTATCGAGTCCTGGCTCCCGCTCTTCCTGTTCGCCATCCTTTTCGGCCTCTCCATGGACTACCACGTCTTCCTGCTGAGCCGCATCAAGGAGCACTACGACCAGACGCGCGACAACACGGCTTCGGTCGCCCACGGTCTGCGGACCACCGCCGGCATCATCACCGGCGCGGCGCTCATCATGGTCGTCATCTTCGCGGGCATGGCCTCGGGCGAACTGGTGGTGTTCCAGCAGGTGGGTTTCGGCCTCGCGGTCGCCGTCATCCTCGATGCCACCATCATCCGGATGGTGCTCGTCCCGGCGAGCATGGAGCTCTTCGGCGATTGGAACTGGTACTTCCCGCGGTGGCTCGAATGGCTCCCGAAGGTCCACATCGAAGGTGGCCCGGCGCTCTCGCCTGCACCCGGGCGCGAAGTCCCGGCGGCAGCCACCACCCTCCCCTGATTCAGGCGTTCTCCTCGCCCCTGGCGCGGCCGGTCACCTGGTGGCCAGCCGCGCCACCATCTGCCTTCCCTGGTTCGGCCAGGAGGGCGCGCAGACGCCCGGTGGTCGCCTCATCGTGGCCGAGCGGAAGCCGCAAGAGCTCGTCCGAAAGCCGCCGGTAGAGATCCCGCAACCCGGGGTCGCGTTCCAGCGCCTCCAGGTGGCGCGCGACGGTCGCGATGTCGCCCCTCGCGACCGGCCCGGTGAGCGCGGCCGCCAGGTCCATCCGGGCAACGTTGGTAGCCGCAGCCAGCAAGAGCGGAGCGAGTGCCTCCCGGCCCGGCTCCGGGGGCAGCCCGGCCATCGCCCAGAGCCGCGTGGCCGCACTCGCAAGGGCGATGACGTGATTGGAAGCCACGACGGCGGCCGCGTGGTACACGGCCCGGTCCACCCCCTCGAGCCGAAACGGCCGCGCGCCCAGGTCCCGGGCCACCTGCTCCAGCCAGCTGCCGGCCGGCTCCGCCCCCTCTACGCCGCAGAAGACGCCTTCGAAACGCCCGGGCTCGGGCGCCCGCGAGGGGAACGTTTGCAGCGGGTGGAAACCGGCCGGCACAGCACCGCCAGCATGTGCCGCCGCGAGCTCATCCAGCCCGAGCGCTCCGCTGCAATGGGCGACCACCTGGCCGTGGTGCCAGCTGACCCCCTCTGCCAGGGGGCGGATGGCCGAGTCGGGCACGGTGAGGAAGACCACATCGCACGCGGCGGCGACATCCCGAGGGCCGGTACTGGCTGCCACGCCGGGGCCCAACGCCCGCGCCAGCGCACTGGCGGAATCGATCCGCGCGCTGGCGATGGCTCGCACCGGGTAGCCCGCCCGCGCCAGCCCGGCCGCCAGGGCCGCCGCCAGCCGCCCGGCGCCGATGAACCCGACCGCGCGCGCCTCGAACGCACTCATCGCCGTAGCAACGCACGCGCGGCGGCGAATCGTCAATCGCGCGTGCGAGAAACGAGCCGGCGGGTACCCGAATCGCCTCTACCCGGTTCGGGTACCCGCAAGCCCCGGAACAGTGGACGGCGGGTGCCCGCCGCCGTCCATGGGGAAAGATGGCCCTACGCCCCGTGGCCGCTCCCGTTGATCGCCCGGACCATCGCCTCCAGGTCGGCCTGGCCCGGCGGCGTTGCCGCCTCGGCCGCGGGCAGCGAGCGGAGGACCTCGAAGGCGGTGTCCAGGTCGCGGCCGCGCACCATCGGGCCGTGCCCGCCCAGGGCCACGTCAATATCGAGTTTCTGGATGCGGTCGACCTCCCGCTGGTACTTCGCGTTGTCGAGCATCCGGTGCCACGGGGCCAGCAGGCTGTGGAACTGCCAGAGCCCCTGCCGCCAGAACTCCGGGTCCAGGTCTCCTGCGTTCTCCGCCGGCTTCTCTACCGGCGAGGCGAAGCAGTCGCTCCCCCAGTACACCCGGGTCTTGGGGTCGTATAGTCCCCGCGTCGTCGGCGAGTCGTAGATCGGCGGGCGGATGGCGTAAAAGGTCCTGCCCCCTGCTTCGAAGCGCCCGCCGTCGTCGATCCAGCGCATGCGGTGAAGGGGCAGCGCGATGTCCGTCGACATGCGCTCCATCTGGAACCAGTTGGAGACGAGTGTCGCATTCGGGCACAGCTGGAGCGCCGCATCGAGGTTGCCGGTGTGGTCCACATCGTCGTGGCTGATGAAGATCCAGCGGACATCTTCCGGGTCGACGAGCGACTTCACATCGGCGATCCACTGCTCGCGGTTCGAAAAGCCGCCCGTGTCCACGAGCATGGGTTCCTTGCCAAGGATCACCATCGAGTTCACGTAGACCGAGACCGGGGCCATTCCCTCCCCCGTGAGGTGCTGGATGAGCCAGGTGTCTTCCGCCACCCGGATGGGCTCGTGGTGCCGCGCTGGCGGGAAGGGTGCGTGCGGGCTGGTTGCGGTTGCAGCAGTCATGTGGTTGGTGCCTCCATTGGTTGTCCTGATCGCAGGCTAGCCGCACCGCACGCAGCGTGTTCCTAAATGTTGCCTAGGCTCTTCTTCAAAATTCCCTAAACTCATGCACGGAGGGACAAAACCGGTTTGTACCGCCTGGTCGACGAGCTCAAAGCCTTCCTGGAGTCTGGTGTCGGCCTCTACGTTGGCACCGGGGATTCCGCGCGCGGGCCCCAGGTCACGCGAGGCTGGGGTTTTCGCGTGCTCGATGACCGCTACTCGGCCGAGGTCTTCGTCGATGCAACCGGCGGCGCCAACGTGAGCGGGGCGCTGCGCGGTGGCGGCCGCATCGCCGTCGTCGCCGCTCAACCGACTTCCTATCGCTCGATCCAGGTGAAAGGGCGCTGTCTCGAAGTTGGCCCACCGGCCCCCGGCGATGCGGCCTGGGTCCAACACCATCGCGACCAGTATGCGACGGCGACGGCGCTCATCGGCCAGCCTCCCGCTGTTACCCGGAACCAGTGGACCCGGGAGGTAGTCCGCATCCGGTTCACCATCGAAGAAGCGTTCGACCAGACACCGGGTCCGCGCGCGGGCCGGCGGCTATGAGCCCCCTGCCCGCCCCGGTGCCCCTCGATTCCATCGCCAGTTGCTTCGAAGGGCAGGTGCCGTCGGCCATCTGCACGCTCTCGTCCGATGGCGTTCCCAACGTCACCTACCTCTCGGTCGTCCAGCTGGTGGATGCGCGGCACATCGCGCTCTCGCGCCAGTTCTTCAACAAGACCGATCGCAATACCGTGGTCGACCCGCGCGCCCAGATCATCGTGGTCGAGCCCGAGACCGGGAGGCCCTTCCGCCTCGATGTCGTGTACGAACGCACGGAAACATCGGGCCCGCTCTTCGACCGGATGAAGACCAATCTCGATGCCGTCGCCTCGCAGGAGGGCATGAGCGACGTGTTCGTGCTGGTCGGCACCGACATCTGTCGCGTCGAAGCCTGCGAGATGGTCCCCTGCGATTTCCCCGAGCCGCCTTCCGAACGGCGGGACCCCGGCCTGGACCTGGTGCACAGTTTCGCCGAGCGCATCGCCGGCGCCGATTGTCTCGAGGTCCTCCTGCGGGACGCGCTCCAGGCCTGTTCCGACCTCTTCGGCTACGACCACGGCTTCATCATGCTCGTGGATGACGGGGGTTCGAGGCTCCGTACCGCTGCGAGCCTGGGCCTTGGCGAGCCGGGCCCCGGCGCCGACGTGCCACTTGGGGAAGGCATCCTCGGCATTGCCGCCGACCGCAAACAGTGTGTCCGGATCGCCAACATGGCGCATGAGATCGGCTACTCCCAGGCGATTCGCCAGGGCCTCCAGCAGGCGCTCGGCGAGGCTCCGCCGGAGCGGGAGCTCCCGCTCCCGGGGCTGCCGCATTGCCTGAGCCTGCTCGCCGTGCCGATGCTGGCGTTCGGCCAGCGCGTGGGCATGCTCTGCGTCCAGAGCGAGGTGCCGGGCCGGTTTGGCACGGCCGATGAGCACCTGGCCAGCATCGTGGCGAACCACCTCGGGATCGCCATCGCCCTCCTGCGCGCCACGGCCGCCGCCGGCGCCCCCGTCCCCGCTTCCCCGCCGGCTGCGGTCCGGGTCAGGCATTTCAGCCAGGACGACAGCGTCTTCTTCGATGATGATTACGTCATCAAAGGCGTGGCCGGCCGCATCCTGTGGAGGCTCCTCCAGTGCTACCAGGCGGAGCAACGCGTGGAGTTCTCCTATAAGGAGATCCGGCTCGACCCGGAACTCGACCTGCCCGATATCAAGGACAACCTCGAGGCACGGCTCATCCTCCTGGCAAGGCGGCTCGACGAGCGGGCGGATTGGCTGCGTATCGTTCGCCCCGCCCGTGGGCGCCTGCGCCTGGAGGTCTCGCGCCAGGTGGAGCTCCAGGAAGTGGCTCCCCGCCCCTGAACGTCGTGCCGAGTGTGGCGCCCTTCACGCTTTCCGGTGCGCTGCTCCGCCCTTTGGACACCGAAATGCCGCCGTTGGGCCGTAAACTGGCAGTGGGCCGGCGTGGATGCTACGCCGCCGAAGGGGTGGGTCACCGAGGACCATGGCTGAAATCCGGCTCGAGCGCGTTACCCGTACGTTCGGGACGGTTGTCGCCGTCGATTCCGTGAGCCTCGAGGTACAGGATCGCGAGTTTCTCGTCCTCCTCGGGCCATCCGGCTGCGGTAAATCCACGGTGTTGCGGCTCATCGCCGGGCTCGAGCGCCCCAGCGCCGGCACGGTCTACATCGCCGGCCGCGATGTGACCGCCGTGCCCCCGAAGGACCGCGACCTCGCGATGGTCTTTCAGAGCTACGCGCTCTACCCCCACATGTCGGTCTTCGACAACATCGCCTTCGGCATCCGCCAGCGCGACATGAGCCGCCGCGAACTCAAGGAGTCGGTGATCGCCACCGCCCGCCGGCTGGGGATCGATGGACTGCTCGAACGGCGGCCCGGCCAGCTTTCCGGCGGCCAGCGCCAGCGGGTGGCCCTCGCCCGCGCTATTGTCCGGCGCCCCGTGGCCTTCCTGATGGACGAGCCGCTTTCCAACCTCGATGCCAAGCTGCGCGTCCAGACGCGCCGCG
>CAYUVT010000057.1:0-15855 GCA_964448165.1 uncultured Anaerolineaceae bacterium
GGCACTGATGCTACGATCAGTGCATGGCTGTGACCGTCTCGCGCGCACTCGAGCAGCTCATCGCGGATCTCGCCGCCGGGGGTGAACCCACCGACACCGACCTCGCCCTCTTCTCGGACCTCGACCGGGCGGGGGCTGAGTGGTTGCGTGGCCACTGGCTCGAAGTCCCGGTTGAGTGCCGGGCGGACATCTACGCTCGAACGCTTGAACTGGCCGAGGACAACGTCGAACTCGACTTCGTGGAGCTCGGGCGCATCGGGCTCTCGGACCCCGATGCGGAAGTTCGCGAACGCGCGATCCTGAGCCTCTGGGAGACCGGAGACCGGGCCATCGGCCGGCGCCTGGTTGATCTCCTGGAGAGCGACCCGGCCCCGGGGGTGCGCGCCGCGGCAGCAATCAACCTTCTCCGGTTTGTGGAGGCATTCCAGCTTGGCCAGCTGCCCGCAGCCGATGGCGAGCGCGCGGTTGCGGCCCTCCGGCACGCCTTCGAGGATGTGAACGAGCCTGTCGAGGTGCGTGCTGCCGCAATCGAGGCGCTCGGCCCCTGCGATGAGCCATGGGTGGGCGACCTCATTGCCGCTGCTTACGAATCGGAGGCCCGCGAACTGCGTATCTCGGCCGTGCGCGCCATGGGAAGCTCCGCCCTGGAGCGATGGGTGGAGTACATCGCCGACCAGCTGTATTCGGGCGACGAGGAGTTCCGGCTCGAGGCGGCCGTGGCCGCGGGCAACCTCGGCTCCGAAGACCTGGTGCCCGCCCTCGGCGAGTTGCTGGCCGATGAGGACTTCGACGTTGTCTTCGCCGCGGTCGAGTCGCTGGGTGAGATTGGCGGAGAAGAGGCCACAGAGATCCTGAAGGACTTCCGTTCGACTGCCCCGGACGAGCTTGCCGGCGCGATCGACATCGCCCTGGAGACCGCGGGCGAGGGTGGGCTCTTCCGGCGATTTGGGGAGATGCACGACGCCTGATGGCACGCCGGCTCCCCATCCAGGAGGCAATCTCGGCTGGCGGCGTGGTCTGGCGCCGCGCCGAGGATGGCCGCCTCGAGGTGGTGGTCTGCGGCCGCCGCTCCGACCGGGTCTGGGGTCTGCCCAAGGGGACACCCGATCCCGATGAGCCGATCGAGCAAACTGCCATCCGCGAAGTCCAGGAGGAGACTGGCCTCCAGGTTGAGCTCGGGGATGAGCTTGGCTCTATCGAGTACTGGTTCACGGCGAACGGTGTGCGCTACCACAAACAGGTGCACCACTGGCTGATGCGTCCTATCGGCGGCGATGTCTCGCTCCACGACCATGAGTTCGACATCGTCTGCTGGCTCCCGGCCGAGCAGGCCATGGCCACGCTCACGTACGATGGCGAACGCAAGCTTGTGGCCGAGGCCGCAAAGAAGTTGGGAGACCTGGCATGACCATCGAGGTGCGGCCCGGTTCGCGCGATCACCTGGTGGTCGCGGCCGGCCCGCGCTTGCGAATCCGGTACAAGACCCGCGATGACGCCATCGACGACTACGCCTGGCGGCGAGACCCGGAGAATGCGCGTCTCAACGGCATGCAGCCATTCAACGAAGGCTTCACCCGCTTCCTCCAGGTGTTCGAACACGACCTCGCCTTCGCTCAGCCCGATCGTGCCCAGTTCGCGATCGAGACACCCGACGGGGTCCACATCGGCAGCGTGATGTTTTACAACGCCGACCACGGACGCGAGACAGCCGAGTTCGGCATCTCCATTGGCGACGCGCGCTACCGGGGAGCCGGCATGGGCCGCGAGGCGACGACCGTCTTTCTGCGCTACGCGTGGCAGAACTACCCGTTTCGCACGTTCTACCTGCACACGCTCGAATGGAACGAGCGCGCCCACCGCTGCTTCCTGGCCTCGGGCTTCAACGATGTCGCGCTCGTCGAACGAGGCGGCGACCGCTTCATCCGGATGGAGGCGAGGCGAGAGTGGTGGCTCCTCTGGGATATGGAGGGGAGATTTGGCGCCGCTCCATCCCGGGGTGTTCAGGAGGACTGACGACGCCGAGGTCCTCCTTTGGACCTGTCTCCAGATTCACCGCAACCGTTCGTCCACCCGCCTGTCACCACGACGCCCGCGTGTAGCTCCCAGCCTGATCTGGGCAGGGGGAGCCGGGTGCCGACATTCATGCTGAGAGCATCGCGCGAGAGAGTCCCTCCCTCGGAGCGGCGCTGCGGGAAGGTGATATGGAGCAGGTTTACCCCCCTACTTCTGGCAACCTCGCGATGCAACCCGAATACGCGGACGATCACGGGCATCCGGCTGCCCCGCGTCCGTCGGCCGGGCACCTTCGCGCGCTCCCTACCCTTCCCGAGGCACCGGACCACGTCCACGAGCTCGGGCTCCCCGAGCGCTTCATCGAAGACCTGGCGCTCAAGACGCTCTACCGCATCACGGTCCCGTCGCCCATCGGCGTTGCCAACGCCATGCGTGTGAGCCCCGGTGTCGCCCGCGAAGCGCTCGACGAACTCCGCCGCCAGCGCCTGGTCGAGACCACCTCGGCTTCGGGCCGCCTGGAAACCGAGTGGCAATACCGGCTCACCGAGCTCGGCATGCACGAGGCGGAGAATGCGTTCGAGCGCAGCAAGTATGTCGGTCCCGTGCCGGTCCCCATCCAGGACTACTTCCGCGTGCTCGAACACGATACCGAGATTGGGGCTCCCGACCCGGTGCGCCTGGCGCGCGCGCTCCAACAGCTCGTGCTCGCCCGTGATGTGGTGGCCAAGGTTTGCCTGGCGCTCACCTCGGGCCGTCCCGCGATGCTCTGGGGGGCGCCCGGCAACGGCAAGACCACCATCCTCGAACTGACGAGCGAAGCCATCCAGGGCGTCACCCTTATGCCTGTCGCCGTCTACGTGAGCGGACACATCATCCGGCTGTACGACGACCTCGTGCATCAGCCCGTTGAGGGTGACGACACGGCCGATGCCACATCCAGCTACGACCGCCGCTGGATGCGTATTCGCCGGCCGTTCGTGTTCGTCGGTGGCGAACTTCGCCATGAAGACCTCGACCTCGCCTACGACCCCGCCCTGGGCTATCACCAGGCCCCGCCCCATGTGAAGGCTCACGGCGGCCTCCTCGCGATTGACGACTTCGGCCGGCAGCAGGTCTCGCCCCATGCGCTGTTGAACCGCTGGATTGCCGCCCTCGAACGGGGTGAAGACACGATGGCGCTCGTCACGGGCGAACGCATCACCTTCCCGTTCCGCTCAACCATCTGCTTCAGCACGAACCTCGAGCCGAAGACCATGCTGGAAGAGGCGCACCTGCGCCGCCTGCCCTACAAGATCCGCATCCCGGAGCCGACGCCCGAGCAAATGGCCGAGATCTTCCGGCGCTTTGCGGACGCCATGGGCGTCGAGGCCAGCCCGCAGAATATCGAGGCTGCCGTCGAACTGGTCCGCCGCGCAAGCAACGGGAACTTCCGCAGCTGCCACCCTCGCGACATCCTTCAGCTGATCATCGAAGAGTCACGCTTTGTGAAGCGGCCGGCGGTGCTCGAACCGGGCGCCACCCGCAGGGCCTGCGAGGTCTATTTCGCGGTCGACCCGGGCCCGCTCGCGAGGTAAGTCCGCGGGCGCTACTTCTTCCCGGCCTTCTCCAGTTCGAACGAATAGGTCTCGATGACCGGGTTGGCCAGGAGCCGCGAGCACATCTGGTCGACCTGCGTCGCCGCGTCCTTCGGGTCGGTTGCCTTCAGCGTCACCTGGAAGTAACGGCCCGAGCGGACACCGAGCACGCCAGAGAACCCGAGCGAGCCGAGCGCCCCCCCGATGGTGATGCCCTCCGGGTCGTTCACCGTCGGCCGGAGGGACACGTAGACGCGTGCCAGGTACGTGCCTTCGCCCCCCGGGGCGGCTTCCTTCCCATCCTTCTTCTTTTTCGAGTCCTTGGCTTTCGTCATGCGGGCAGCTCCTGTCCGGTCAGCATCTTGTAGACGGTGAGGTAGCGCTCGGTTGTAGCCGCCACAACGTCGGCGGGAAGTGGCGGCGGTGGGTCGCCATCTTTCCAGTTCGCCGCCAGCCAGTCTCGCACAGGCTGCTTATCGAAGCTTGGCTGGGGGGCGCCCGGGCGGTACTGGTCCGCGGGCCAGAAGCGGCTGCTGTCGGGTGTCAGGACCTCGTCGATGAGGATGACTTCCTCGTTCCAGATGCCGAACTCCAGCTTGGTGTCGGCGATGATGACGCCGCGTTCGAGCGCGACAGTGTGGGCATAGTTGTAGACGGCGAGCGTGCGCAGCTTCATGGCGTTCGCCGCTTCTGCACCGACGATCTCCTCGAGCTGTTCAAACGAGATGTTCTCGTCGTGGCCCACCTCGGCCTTGGTGCTCGGGGTGAAGATCGCCTCCGGCAGGCGGTCCGATTCCCGTAGTCCCGCAGGCAGGGGGATCCCGCACACCGCGCCGGTGCGCTGATAGTCCTTCCAGCCGGAGCCCGAGAGGTAGCCGCGCGCGATGCACTCTGCATCCAGGCGTTTGGCCTTTTTCACCAGCATCGAGCGGCCGTAGTACTCCGGCCCGATGTCGAATGGCAGCATGCCCTTGTTGTGCTCCTCGATGACGGCGATGAAGTGGTTCGGCACCACCTCCTTGATGCGGTCGAACCACCAGGCGGAAAGGCGGGTGAGGACGTGGCCCTTGCGCGGGATGCCCGTCGGCAGCACCACGTCCATCGCCGAAATGCGGTCGGTCGCGACGATGAGCAGGTTCTCGCCGAGGTCGTACGTGTCGCGCACCTTGCCGCGGTGAGCACGGTTGGGCAGCGTCGATTCGAGCAGGACTTCAGGCACGTTCTTGCTCCCTCAGGTTGAGATAAAACACCGTTGTGGTGGCGGTGACAAACGCGACGATTGGGATAAGCAGCACGCCCTGCACGAGGGAGTAGACCGCCCCGAGGATCACCTCGGTGTTGCGGCTCCCGCGGACCGCTTCGCCCATCAACGAGATCACCAGGAAAGGCCCAAAGAGGATCGCGATGGTGAGGAGCACCACGGCCAGCAGCCGGAGCATGTGCCCCCGCATCAACTGCCAGCTCCGGCGCAGGGCGGCAAAGGGGCTCAACTCTTCGAGCATGAAGGCCTCGAACGAGATCGCGAGCCGGAGCGCCAGGTAGGGCAGCAACACCAGGCCCACCAGCGTGATGAACGCGAGGAACAGTCCTCCCGAAACGAGCAGGACCAGCGCCAACAGGCCCCCCATCCGGTTGAACGCTGGATCGAGCGACTCCGTGAGCGATTTCGGTTTCCCGGTGATGATTCCCGCCAGCGAGACGATCGTGCCGCCCCGAGCCACCTGGGCGAACAGGGCCTGGGCCGCGCCGATGAGGAGCACCGCCAGCAGCTGGCCGCCCTTCGTGGTGTCGATCTCCTCGTCGCCGAACACCGTGAGCAGCAGCACCGCCAGCAAGCCGCTCGTGATCACGGCCACGGGCACCTGGATCACCAGTAGCGGCAGCATGGCCTGGCGAGGATGTTCGAGGACGAGCGACCATGCGGTCGAGATGACCCTGCGTGCGGGCAGGTAGCCGTTCGCCGGGGGCGGCTGAGGTCCGGTTGCGGGCGAGCCGGGTGGTTCGGGACTCACAGGCCCAGGCGCTTGAACGTCGCGCCGATGTTTTGCAGGTAGAAGCCGTAGTCGAACAGCCCACGGAGTTCCTGCTCTCCCAGGCGGCTGGTGACCTCGGGATCCGCCAGTAACAGATCGAGGAACGGCGTGCGCTCACGCCAGGCCCGCATCGCGTTTCGCTGCACGATGGCGTAGGCGTCCTGGCGGCTCAGACCGGTCTCGATGAGCGCGAGCAGCACACGCTGGGAAAACACCAGGCCAAACGAACGATCGAGGTTTTCGCGCATGTGCTCGGGAAAAACGGTCAGCCGGTCCATCACGCCAGTGAAGATGTGAAGCATGTAGTCGAGGACGAGCGTCGCATCGGGGAACACGATGCGCTCAGTGCTCGAGTGTGAGATATCGCGCTCGTGCCAGAGCGCGACGTTTTCCATCGAGGTCAGCGCGTACCCGCGCAGGATGCGCGCGAGGCCCGTCACCCGCTCGCAGAGCTCCGGGTTGCGCTTGTGCGGCATCGCGCTCGACCCCGTCTGGCCCTCATCGAAGGGCTCCTCCGCCTCGCGCACTTCGGTCTTCTGCAATGCCCGGATTTCGGTCGCGAACTTCTCGAGCGAGGCGCCGATGATCGCGAGCGTCGTGACGAACTGCGCGTGGCGGTCGCGCTGGATCACCTGGGTCGAGGCCGCCTCGATGCCCAACCCCAGCTTGCGGCAGACGATCTCCTCGAGCTCGGGCGGGACGGAGGCATGCGTACCAACCGTGCCCGAGATCGCTCCGACGGCAACCGTCTCCCGGGCCGCTTCCAGGCGCTTGCGGTTTCGGCGCATCTCATCCACCCAGACGGCGAGCTTGAGCCCGAACGTGGTTGGTTCGGCATGCACGCCATGGGTGCGGCCCGTGCAGAGCGTGTCGCGGTGGGCAACTGCCTGGCGCTCGAGTACCGCCGAGAGCCCATCGATCCCCTTGAGCAACAGGTCGCATGCGTCGCGAAGCTGGAGCGCTGTTGCCGTGTCCCACACATCCGATGAGGTAAGGCCGAAGTGGACGTAGCGCCCCTCTTCGCCGAGCGATTCTGCGACCGACCTCAGGAAGGCGGTGACATCGTGGTGCGTGATCGCGATGTACTCGTGGATCCTGGCGACATCGAACCGGGCATGCTGGCGGATCCTGGCGGCGGCTTCGGCCGGGATCTGGCCGAGTTCCGCCCATGCTTCGCAGGCGGCAATCTCCACATCGAGCCAGCGCTGGAACTTGTTCTGGTCATCCCAGACGGCGGCCATTTCAGGGCGGGAGTAACGGGGGATCACCGTGACATCGTACCGGCAACGAATCCACCGGAACAGAGAAGCCGGCGGCGGTACACTCCACCGGGTGACCGAAGAGTTCTACACACGGCCGGGCTTGAACGTTGAAATCTACGCCGGGCGGACGGCATCACTCCCGGTAGTCGATGGGGATACGAGCTTTTACCTCGAACTGGCCCGCGCCGCGCCCGGCCCCGCCCTCGAGCTTGGTTGCGGCACCGGGCGCGTGGCCCTGCACCTTGCTCGCGCCGGGATCGACGTCACCGGGCTCGATATCTCGCAGCCGATGCTCGATGTCGCCATGGCGGCCCGCTCGGGCCAGGCGGCCGAGGTGCGCCAACGCGCTACGTTCCTGCGGGGAGACATGACGGACTTCGACCTGGGCCGCGAGTTTGGCCTGGTCTACATCGCGTTCCGCTCCTTCATGATGCTCACCGCGCCCGAGGATCAGCGCCGTTGCCTGGATGCCGCGCGCCGGCACCTCGCGCCGGGAGGCATCCTGGCCATCAACCTGTTCGACCCACTCCTGGACCGGCTGGACCCCGGGCCGCTGCCGGGTACCTGGACCCCGATGGGCAACTTCCCGCACCCGGAGACATGGAACCTGGTCCGCATCGAGGTGGCCGACCGGATGAACGACCCGCTTGCCCAGGTGTTCGAGGAGACGTGGCGGTTTACCGAAGTCGACAAACGGGGCTTCGTGCTCCGCCAGGAAGAAGAAGTCCTCCGCATGCGATGGACCTACCGCTACGAGATGCGTTACCTGCTCGAGATCGCCGGCTTCGAAGTGGTGGCGGAATACTCGGACTTCTTCAAGGCGCCCCCGGCCTACGGCAAGGAGCAGATCTGGGTCGCCCGGAAACCAGCGGCGGCCTCCTGAACGCGCTACCCTTGGGATTGCCGGTCCCGGAACGCCTTGTACGACTCGCGGATGTTGGGGTGTTTGAGCGCGAGGATCGATGCCGCGAGGTAGGCCGCGTTGCGGGCCCCCCAGGCTCCCACCGCGACCCCGGCGACCGGCACGCCCGGTGGCATCTGCAACACGCCGTAGATGGCGTCGAGTCCGCCAGCGACTTCGCTCGATGCGAGCGGAATACCGATCACGGGCAGCGTGCAGTTCGCCGCCACCGCTCCGGGCAGATGCGCGGCGCCGCCCGCGGCGCAGATCATCACTTCGAACCCATCGCTTTCGGCGCGCCGGGCGAACTCACGAACCTTGTCGGGCGTGCGGTGCGCCGACATCGCCCGCACCACGTACGGGATGCCCAGCTCGTCGAGCGTCTTCTTGGTTGGCTCGAGCATCGGCTCGTCGTTGGCCGAGCCCATGAGAATGGCGACAAGGGGGTTGGTCATTCGACAGCCTCCAGTGCGATATCCGTCCGGTAGTGAGCATCCTTGAAGTGAATCCGCCGAACGTTGTCGTAGGCGCGTTCGCGCGCCTCGCGGATCGTGTCTCCCAGGGCGACGACGGTGAGCGTCCGGCCACCACTGGTCACCACCTTCCCGTCTTCGAATCGGGTGCCCGCGTGGAACACCATCACGGCCGGGTCGACAGCATCGAGGCCGGAAATCGGGTGGCCGGTTTCGTACTTCCCGGGGTATCCACCGGGCGCCATCACGACCCCGACCGCGGCTTTCGGCGACCAGCGCACATCGACTTTCGCCAGCTCACCGCGGGCGGCGGCCGTCGTCACTTCGTACAGGTCAGATTCCAGCCTGGGCATGTGGACCTGGGTCTCGGGGTCACCGGAGCGGGCGTTGTACTCCACAATCTTGGGACCTTCGCTCGTCACCATGATTCCCGGGTAGAGGGTGCCGTTGTACGGGTGGCCCTCTTTGGCCATCCCGCGCATAACCGGGTCGACAACCCGGTGCTGGATCTGCCGGATGAGCTCACCCTCCACACCTTTGCTGGGCGCGTAGGCGCCCATGCCCCCGGTGTTGAGTCCCTCGCCACCGTCGAGCGCTCGCTTGTAATCGGTGGCGAACGGCCACAGAACGGCGGTCTTCCCATCGCAGAACGCATGGGCACTTGTCTCCCAGCCCTGCATGTCCTGCTCGATGACCACCGTTTTGCCGGAATCCCCGAACTCGCCATCGACCATCATCGAGCGCAACGCTCGCAAGGCGATGTCGCGCGTTTCGCAGCCGACTGCACCCTTGCCCGCGGCGAGCCCCGAGGCCTTCACCCAGAGCCGCTGTTCGGGCAGCGACCTGACGTAGGCGGCTGCCTCGGCATAGTCGCTGAAGGTTCGCGCCACGGCGGTCGGAATGCCATGGCGGGCCATGAACTCCTTGGCCCAGGCCTTGCTCGCCTCGATGCGCGCTGCCGCCGCGGTAGGCCCGTAGCAGAGGATGCCAGCCTCCTGCAGGCGATCGACCAGCCCCAGCGGCTGGGGATCGTCCATGCTCGCCAGGTAGAAGTCGATACCCAGGTCGACCGCGGCCTTCACGATGCCGTCGATATCCTTCGGCTGCAGCGGCAGGTTCGTCCCGATCGTCCCCGTGCCTGCGTTTCCCGGTGCGATGAACAGCTCGCCGACGGCCGGCGACTGGGCGAGTTTCCAGGCAATGGCATGCTCGCGCCCACCACTGCCGACAAGCAGCACACGTGCGCTCATCGGGTCACTCCCATTCGATGGTCCCGGGCGGTTTGGGCGTGATGTCGTACACCACGCGGTTGACGCCATGCACCTCATTGACGATACGGTTCGAGATGCGCGCCAGGAGCTCGTGCGGCAGGCGTGCCCAGTCTGCGGTCATTGCGTCATCGGCCACGACGGCCCGGATTGCGATTGCGTACCCGTAGGTCCGGAAGTCGCCCATCACGCCCACGGTCTTGGTGTCGGTGAGTACGGCGAAGCTCTGCCAGATATCGCGGTAGTACCCGGCGTCGCGGATTTCGTCCATCACGATCCGATCCGCCAACCGCAGGATGTCGAGCTTCTCCTTCGTCACCTCGCCGATGCAGCGGATCGCGAGACCGGGCCCCGGGAATGGGTGCCGCCACACCATCTCCTCTGGAAGCCCCAGCGCCTCGCCGATACGCCGTACTTCGTCCTTGAAGAGGTAGCGCAGCGGCTCGACCAGCCCGAACTTCATGTCCGGCGGGAGGCCGCCCACGTTGTGATGGGTCTTGATGGTCGAGGCTCCCTTGCCGTGAGAGCCCGACTCGATGACATCCGGATAGAGCGTGCCCTGGCAGAGAAAGCGCGCGTCTTCGATGGCGCGGGCTTCGCGCTCGAAGATGCGCACGAAGGTGTTCCCGATGCGGATGCGCTTCGTTTCCGGGTTCGTCACTTCGGCAAGCTGGGCGAGAAACTCGCGCTCGGCATCAACATGCACCAGGTTGATGTGCATGTTCTTCCGGAACGTGGTGACCACCTCGTCGGCCTCGCCGGCGCGGAGCAGCCCGTTGTCCACGAAGATGCAGGTCAACTGATCGCCGATAGCCCGGTGCACCAGCGCCGCCGCAACGGCGCTATCCACGCCGCCGGAAAGCCCGCAAATGACCCCGGCGTTCCCTACCTGGGCGCGAATCGCCTCGATGGACTCTTCGATGAAGTTCCCGGGCGTCCAGGTCCCTTCAGCACCGCACACATCGCGGACGAAGTTTCGCAGGATGTCCTTTCCGCGCGGGGTATGGACCACTTCGGGGTGAAACTGCAGGCCATAGTAGCGGCGCTCCAGGTCGGCGATGACGGCGTAGGGCGACCGCGCGTAGGAGGTGAATCCCGGTGGCACCGCGTCGAGCCGGTCGCCATGGCTCATCCAGACCTCGAACTCCCCGGGCAGCCCCTCCAGGAGCGGCGCGGCGTGTTCCCGCTGCACGATCGCCGGTCCGAATTCGCGCTCGCTGCCTGGCCCAACTTTCCCGCCGAGCTGGTGGGCCATCAGTTGCATTCCATAACAAATGCCGAGGACGGGCAGTCCACACTCCCACACCCAGCCAGGCGCCAGCGGAGCATCGGGCTCGTACACGCTGTTCGGCCCGCCCGAAAGGATGATGCCCCGGACATCCATGCCCTTGATTCGCTCGTAGGGCACGTCGTGCGGCAGCAGCTCGCAGTAGGTGTTGAGCTCCCGCACGCGCCGGGCGATCAGCATCGCGAACTGGGATCCGAAATCCAACACCACGATGCTTTCATGTCCCTTCGCGGGATCGGCGGCCGAGGCGGGTTGTGGTTGGGAGGGGGTGTCGGTCATCGAGTGCGCGGTACCCATACGAAACGCTAACCGAATTGTATAGTTTGGTCAACGAATTCGGGCCGTCGAGGCCCTGCCAGGAGGGCCCATGGCCGAAGTCCCCGGTCCCGCCATTATCGAACGCGCGGTGCAGGTCCTGCGTGATGGCGAACTCATCATCCTGCCGACCGACACCGTCTACGGGATCGCCGCCGATGTCCGCGATGACGAGGCGGTAAGGGCGCTGTACGCCGCCAAGCAGCGCGACCCATCGGTGCCCCTGCAGCTGCTCTTTGGGCGCGACCCGGAACTGCTCGATTCCTATGCCGTGCTCACCGGCCCGGCGCGGAAACTGATCGCGACACTCGGGCCCGGTGCGTGGACCGTCATTGTCCCCGCGCGCGATGGGTGGGATAGCCCGGCGCTCTCGGGCGGCCGCACGGTTGGGGTCCGTATCGTCCCGGTCGACCTGGTCCTCGATATCGTGGACGGGCTGGGTGCGCCGCTGGCCGCCTCAAGCGCCAACGTCTCCGATGGGCCGAGTCCCACCACCTGCGAGGAGGCGGAACGGCAGGTGGGCGTGTTCTGCGCGCTCGCCATCGATGGTGGCCCCACCGAACAGGGAATCGATTCCACCGTCATCGATCTCTCGGGCGATGAGCCGCGCATCCTGCGTGAGGGTGCCATCGATCGCGGCACGGTCGCCCGTATACTGGGCGTGTCCCAGATCCCCGTGTTGAGGAGTGTCCGCCCATGAGACTGGCATTCGGGGCCGACCATGCTGGCTTTGAACTGAAGAACCATCTCGTCGAGTTCGCTCGCAACCTCGGCCACGAGGTGCTCGACCTCGGCACCCACGGCCCCGAGTCGGTCGACTACCCCGACTTTGCCGAGGCGGTCGCGGGAAAGGTCGTCGATGGAGAGGTTGATCTCGGGGTGGTGCTCTGCAGCAACGGCGTGGGCATCAGCATCACCGCCAACAAGGTCCCGGGCATCCGCTGCGCGCTCTGCCACACGAGCTGGGGCGCTGCCCGCGCCCGCCAGCACGCCAATGCGAACATGCTCGCCCTTGGAGCCTGGGAGATCGGCCGTGGTGTCGCCGAGGACATCCTCACCGCCTTCCTCCGCAGCGAGTTCGAAGGCGGCCGCCACGAGCGCCGCGTCAACAAGCTCATGGACGTGGAGAAGCGCGGGATCGCCGCCCGGGCGGCCTCGCGATGAGTGAGGGCATCGGTAAGAAGACCATCCGCGACATCGACGTCGCCGGGAAGCGGGTTCTCGTCCGCGCGGACCTCAACGTGCCCATGGAACGGGGAGTCATTACCGATGACACGCGCATCCGCGAATCGTTACCGACCATTCGCTACCTGCTCGACCACGGGGCCCGGGTCATCGTCTGTTCGCATCTCGGACGGCCGAAGGGGCCGGACCCCGAACTCTCGCTTGCGCCCGTCGCGGGCCGCATGGCGAACCTGCTCGGCCAGGAGGTGCTCTTTGCCGAGGACTGCATCGGCCCCGTGGCGGAGGAAGCTGTTGCCGCGATGGGCCGGCACGTCCTTCTGCTTGAGAATCTCCGCTTCCATCCAGAGGAAGAAAAGAACGAGCCTGCGTTCGCGCAGGCGCTTGCCGGGCTCGCGGAGATCTACGTCAACGATGCGTTCGGTGCCGCCCACCGTGCGCATGCCTCCACCGAGGGCGTGACGCACTACCTTCCTGCAGTGGCCGGCTTCCTCATGGAGAAGGAGGTGCGCTACCTCAGCGCGCTCGTCGCCAATCCTCCGAAACCGTTTGCGGCGATCGTTGGCGGCGCAAAGGTCAGCACCAAGATCGCGGCAATCGAGCACCTGCTCCCAAAGCTCGACATGCTCTTGGTGGGCGGCGGCATGGCGAACACGTTCCTCAAGGCAACCGGCACCGATGTCCAGATGTCCCTGGTCGAAAACGAGCAGGTGGAGGTCGCGAAGGCGATCCTGGCGAAGGCCAAGGACCGCGGCGTCGCCGTTCACCTCCCCCGCGACGTCGTCGCCGCGAGCAGGTTCGCCGCTGACGCGGAGGCGGTCACATGCTCCATCGGCGAGGTGCCGAGGGGGTACATGATCCTTGACATCGGCCCCGGCACGGTGAAGTCCTACGCCGAGGCGTTGAAGGCCGCAAAGGCCGTTGTCTGGAATGGCCCCATGGGCGTCTTCGAGATGGAGCGTTTCTCCGCCGGTTCATTCGGGCTGGCGCGCGCGCTGGCCTCCCTCGATGCGATCACGGTCGTCGGTGGTGGCGAAACAGCCGCGGTGGTGGCGCTGACCGGCCTCCAGGAGCGGTTCACCCACGTCTCGACGGGCGGTGGTGCCTCGCTCGAGATGCTGGAGGGCCGGGAGCTCCCGGGCGTCGCTGCCCTGCTGGATGCCTGAGGTGGCATCAACCGCGGCCGCCCGGTTCGAGTTCAGGGGTGTCCGGGCGATGCAGGCCCTGCTCGGCGCGGTGGTCGTCCTGCTTGGCGCGGGGGCAGCGGGGACGCTCTGGGCCGCCGCCACCGGTGGCGCATGGATTCTGCTCGCCACCGCCGCATTCCTCACCGCCGTCCTCGCCTATCTGGTGACGATGCTGGTCCGGCTGCCCGGGGCCCACGTAACTGTAGACCGGGAGTTTGTGTATTTCCGGTTTCCCGGTGCTGTCGATGCCGCCGTCCCGCGCTCGAACGTCCGTACCGTTGCGGTGGCGAATCACCGCTGGTGGCAGGGCCTGGGCATCCGGACCGACCTCATGGGCACCGTAATGCTCGCAACCGCGACCGGGCCGTCTCCGCAGTTCGAGTTTGCCGAGCCGTTGCGTGTGTGGGTCATCCCGAGCATCCTGCCCATCCGGGCGCGACGCCTTCGTGTCAGCGTTCGCGAGCCGGAGCGGCTCGTTTCGCTCTTCGCCGCGGTCACGCCGCCGGGCACCCCCATCCACGACAGGAGTTGATATGCGCAGGCCATTCGTCGCCGGGAACTGGAAGATGAACACCACCGAGGTCGAGGCGGTTGCGCTTGCGCGTGAAGTCGCGGCCCAAACAGCCGGTGCGCACTGCGATGTGGCCGTCTGTGTCCCCTTCCCGCACCTGGCCAGCGTGCGCGGCGCGCTGGCCGGGAGCCATGTGCGCCTCGGCGCACAGGACGTCTACTGGGAGCCCAGAGGCGCCTTCACGGGAGAGGTGAGCGTGCCCATGCTCCAGGACTATTGCTCCCACGTGATCATCGGCCATAGCGAGCGGCGTCAGCTTTTCGGCGAGACCGACGAATGGGTGAACCGCAAACTGGCGGCTGTCCTCGCGTCGCCGCTCGACCCCATCGTTTGCGTGGGCGAGCTGCTCGGGGAACGCCGGGCCGGAGACACGGAACGGGTGCTCTATCGCCAGCTCACCGCAGGCCTTGCGGGGCTCCCACTCTCTGCCCGCGTCACCATCGCCTACGAGCCCGTCTGGGCTATTGGTACGGGCGAGACAGCCACGCCGGAGGTCGCGCAAGAGGCCTGCGCTTACATCCGCGGGGTGCTCCGCGAAATCGCACCGGAACCGGCGGACGCCATCCGTATCCAGTATGGTGGAAGCGTGAACCCAGAGAATGCAGCGGCACTGCTTGCCCAGCCGGATATCGATGGCGCGCTGGTTGGCGGGGCATCGCTGAAAGCTGACCAGTTCGCTGCCATCTGCGCGGCGGCGAGGGCCTGATGCTGCGCCGCCTGGTGGCCATCGTCGGCGCGACGGGCACCGGCAAGTCTGCCATGGCGCTCGAACTCGCCCTGCGGCTGGGCGGCGAAATCGTGAACGCCGACAGCCGCCAGGTCTACCGGGGCATGGATATCGGCACCGCGAAGCCGTCGCCTGACGATCGCAGGCGCGTGCGTCACCACCTTTACGACATCGCCGGCCCCCGCGACGGCTACAGCCTGGCTTCCTACCAGCGGGACGCCCGCGCGGCTCTCGAACAGATCTGGGGACGCGGCGCGTTCGCCTGGCTGGTAGGCGGCACCCCCCAGTATGTCTGGGCCCTGCTCGAAAGCTGGCAGGTCCCCGAGGTCGCGCCAGACGAGGCCCTCCGTTCCGAGCTCGAGGCGTTTGCCGCGGCGCACGGCTGGGAGGCACTCCACGCCCGGCTCGCCTCCGTCGACCCCACCGCCGCCGGGCGCATCGACGGCCGGAACATCCGGCGGGTGATTCGCGCGATCGAGGTCTACGAGAAGAGCGGCCGGCCCATCTCGGAATGGCAACGCAAGGGCCATCCCGACTTCGAGTTTCTGCTCTTCGGCATCGACATCGACCGCCGCGCGCTCTACGACCGTGTTGATCGCCGGGTGGAGGCGATGTTTGCCGGCGGGCTCCTCGACGAAGTCCGCGGTCTTCTCGCCGCGGGAATCTCGCCCGACGCTCCTGCGATGTCGTCCATCGGCTACGCCCAAGTGGTTCGGCACCTGGCCGGCGAGCTTTCGCTGGCCGAGGCCATTGAAAGGACGAAGATCGCCACGCATCGCCTTATTCGCAGCCAGGACCAATGGTTCCGGCGCGACGACCAGCGCATCACCTGGGTGCGCGATGCAGACGGCATCGAGATGCAAGCGAACATCTTCACCGGTGCCTGCACCAACGTGATCCGCGGCGAACGCCGGTAGCGAGCACCCGAGACGACGTCCCTTTGAAGGGGTACCTGCCCTCGGCTAGACTCGTCGCATGCGCGTCACGAAAATGCACGGCCTCGGGAACGACTATGTCTATCTGCTTCCCAGCGAAGAGATGGACTGGCCCGAGATTGCCCG
>CAYUVT010000058.1:0-15715 GCA_964448165.1 uncultured Anaerolineaceae bacterium
CGCCTACCACTTCCACTGGCCGCCGGAGACTCTGCTCGAACTCGAACACCGCGATAGGCAGCAGTGGGTGGAGCAGGTCGCCGAGATGAACAGGAGACTGGCCGATGCGGTCCAGGAGATGCATTGATGGTTGACATCAGCCGAATGGCCGACCCGTGGGCAGGCTTCCACTTCACCGTCGAAATCGAGGGTGTCCAGCAAGCCCGTTTCACGGAGTGCACCGGGCTCGAGGCGAAGATCGACGTGTTCGAGTACCAGGAAGGTGGCGTGAACGATCGGACGCACAAGCTCCCCGGCCGCCGCACGTTCTCGAACGTCACGCTGAAGCGCGGTGTCACCTCGTCGACCCATCTCTGGGAGTGGCTGCACCGGATAGCGACCGGAGCGGCCAAACAGAGCGAGAAGAAGAACATCTCCATCGTCCTCTACCGAAAGGCAGAAGAGGTCTTCCGCTGGAACCTCATCGGCGCGTACCCGGTGAAGTGGACCGGCCCCACCATGCAGAGCGACCAGTCGGCCGTGTTGATCGAGAGCCTGGAGCTCGCCTTCCAGGAGTTCACGATTGCATAGGGACGGTGAATCGTGAGCCAGCAGGAATCGGCCGGTAGCCCCACCTCGCCCGGTGCGCGGGACGGCGACCTCGCGAGCGCCGTGCTCGGGCGGGCTGAGCGGTACAGTCACGGCGTACTGGGCCTGAATGCTGGCCTCGACCAGATGCTCATCTCTTCCGGTGGCGCACGGCCCCTGGCCTCGGCATTCCCTGAATCCACGTTCTCCGCGGGGAGCTACCGCGCCGTCGCCGATACCCCGGCACCGCCGCCAGGCGCCCCGCAAGACGCCGTCACGCCCGCCCCGGCTGCCGCTGAAGCGCCTCCAGGCGCGGAGCCGGCCAGCGCCATCGATGCGCCTGAAGAAGGCGCATCCTGGGTGCGCCGCCTCGAGGCGATGGCCGAACGCCTCGAAGCGCGGATGATGGAGCGGGATACCGCGCCCCCGCTTGAATCGATCGGCATGCCGGTCCCCGACGATGCGGCGCCGCCGCAACCCCGTCCCTCGGGCCGGCGCTCGCGGATCCAGGAAGCCCCGGCGCCAGTCACGATCCAGCCCGGAGCCAGCCCCCCTGCCGGCCCGCCGGCTCCAGCCAGTGAGACTCCGGCCCCGGCGGACCAGCCGGCATCCTCCGCACGGCCACCCTCGTCCGCGGACGCCGGGCCTGCGACGGGTGCCGGTGGCACGGTCCAGCGCACTCCCGCCGCCGAACCGGTGTCGCGGCCCCCGGAAGCGCGAGCACCGGGCGCTGGCGCGGCGCCTCCATCGAGGCGGCCTGCCGCGGTTCCATCGGCGGAGCCGCCAGGTGGTCTCCCGGCGGTGGAATCGGAGCAGTTGCCAGGCCGGGAGGGCTCCACCCCTCCTGGGGCGCAGGCACCGGCGCGGGCATCTGCCACGCCGGCGCCCCCAGGGAGCGGCGCTCCAACGGGACGCGAGGCCGGGCTGGCCAACGCATCTTCCCCTCCCGCACAACACGCCCCAGAACCGGCCAGCGAGCCGCCAGCCAGCACGCCTGCCGCGCCGGGCCCGGCGCTGGGACGGGGCAACGAGCCGCGGGTATCGCCGGAACCCGGCTCCGCATCCGCCGGCCCACCGGACACCACCGCGGGGCCGCAATTGCCACCTCAACCAGCGCTGGCGGTGGAATTCCCGGCCGAGCCCGGGGGCCCCGCAGGGCCTATCGCCGAGGCGGGTCAACCAGCGCTTCCCGCCACGGACGCCACAGAAGCGAGTCTTTTGGACTCGCCGTTGGCCACGGGAGCGCCACTCCGCCGCGCCAGCTCACCGGCTGCCCCGGGTGAGGCCATCCGTCCAGCCGATAGGCCCTCCCGGGATGAATCTCCACAACTCGCGCGACCGGACGCGCCGGGGACTGCCGCCAACCCGGTACAGCGCGCGGTCGCCCCGCAGGCGTCAGCCACCGGGCCGGCACCTCGCCCCGCTCCGCCCGAACTCCCCACCGCCGCGGAAGCATCCCCGGCACGTCCAGCTGCTGCCCCGGACGTGGTGTCACCCGCCCCGGCAAGGTCGATCCAGCGACTGGTTCCTCCGGAGGCGGCGGCGACGGGTCACGTGCCCGCGGCAGTGCCACCTCCCGCCGCTGAACCGTCCGCCGCCGCCCCACCGGTGCTCACCGGGCGCGAGGCTGGCTCACCCGCCGTTGCGGCCAGCGGGACGCCGCCATCAGCACTCGGGGGCGACCGGCACACCCGCGGGGCTTCGATGGACGAGGCGAAGCCTGGACCCACGCCCCCGGTTGCAACTGCAGGAGCAGACACACAAGAGGCAGAGCGAGGTCCCACGACCCCCTCGACGCTCCCTGCTCCGACGCCACCTCGGGCCGTCACGTCTGAAGGACCTGTCACGTTGCCCGCGGAGGTGAAAGGCCCGGTTGTTCCCGGGCGGACCCCGGACCAGGGAGGGACCGGGGAGCCAGACCAGGCCACCAGGCCAGCCGCTGCCGAGGCAAGCGAGGCCGACGTGGCGCCGCCAGCTCCTCCCGTTTCGCCTGCGGTCAGCCAGGCATCCCCCGAGCGCGGCACCATTCGCCGGCGCGTGGCCGTGCCCCAGCCACCTTCGGGTGCGGCAGCGCCGTCAGCTCCACCCGTTGCGCCACTGGCGGTTTCGCCGGTCGACACGCCTGAGCCGCCACCGCCAGGCCCCGCCTCTGAGAGCACGCCAGCTGCACCAGCAGCGGAGAGGACGCAACCCCGGGCGGACACCGGGCTAGAGGCAGCGGTGACTCCTGACATGATTCCGGAAACGCCGGTGGCCCGTTCATCGGCGAGCGGATCGGACGAAGAGGAGCCCGCATCGCAGCCACGGGTTGAGGTCCCGCCGGTCCGACACCGGGTGAGCCAACCCGCTCCGGCGGCGCCATCTGCCGCCCCGCCCATCGCAAGCGCGAGTTTCCCGACGGTCGGCAGGCGTCAGGACCCTTCCGCAGCCTCCGGCGCTGGCGCACCAATCGATGCGCAACCCGCCCAGGGTGAAGCGCGCCGCCCACCGTCATCGCCGGCCACGGCTCCAGCGCCGCCGGTCGGCCACGTGCAACGGCAGGCCGAACCCCACGCTCCGGCCGCCGTTGCGCATCTCGAGCCGGAGGAAGCGGACACCACCAGAACCGGGACGTTCGAGCCACCATCCACTTCGCCACGCGTGGCCGCAAGCCGGCAGGTGGCGCCGGCTACACCCGTGGTGGTGGGCACCGGCGCGCCCGCGGCCACCGGCTACGAAGCTTCGCGAGGGGCCCTGGCCCATGACAGCGGCCCGGGGCTCGCCCCACCTCCACCCCTCATCGACGGCGGCAAGACGCTGGCACCGCCTCCCGCCAGGCCAGATACCGCCGCGGCGGCCCCTGCGCCGGCAGTCTTTCCCTTCCCGCTCGCCCAGCGGCGAGTCGCGAGACAATCCTCACCGCCGGCCGCCCCCGCTTCGGAGGAAAAGCCCGGCGCGCACTACCAGGCGCTCCCGCTCGTGCCGGAGCGTCCAGGCCCGGCCGAACCTCCGGCTCTGCCCATCCAGCGGCAAACTGCTGTACCCGGGGCACGCCTCACGCCTTCCACCACCCCTTCGGCCCAGGACTCGCCAGGAACGGCGCACGCCGGAACCAGCGCGCTGCCTGCCTTCGAAACGCCGCGGCAGCGCGCCACCGTGGCGCCGGCTCTGCGGGAGCACCAGGTGGCCGGGCAGCCCCTGCGCCGGCAGGTCGTCCCGGCCGCGCCGACCCCCGCCCCGCCATCTCCCTCCCGGCCGGAAACGCTGGCGCCCGGCGCGCCCGCGGATGGCGGCCGGCGGGTTGCGCTGGCCGCAGAGCGCCCCGGCTCCCCGGCCGGGAGCACCGGCGCGGCACAACGGACGCTCTCCCGGCCGTTCTCGCCGTTCCCGGGCCCATCCACCCCGGGCATCGGGAGCACCAATCCGCCCGGCCAGGTGCCCCCGGGCCCCTCCGAGGTACTGCAGCGCATGGCGGCCATGGCTCCCGAGCGCCCGCAACTGCCGCTGGCCCCGCCACCCGCTCGCCAGGTCGTCCAGCGAGTCGAGGAGCCGGTGGGAAGCCTGGCGAAGGTGGAGCCGGCGCCTGGGGCAAGTGAGCCGCCCGATATCGACCGGATCGCAGACCGGGTCTGGAAGAAGATCAAACGCGACCTGCGCGTCGAACGGGAGCGCGAACGTGGGATGCCGTAAGACGTGCCGGGTCTGGTATAAGGACGGCTACAGATGACGCTCGTGAAAGCCACCATCAGGAACCTGGACACGAACAAGGCGATCACGTGCCTGTTCAACCCCACCGAGTATGCCTTTGCGAAGGAGGTGGGCTGGGCCGAGGCTGCCGACCGGGGCGCGAATATCCCGCAGCTCGAGTTCGTCGGCGGAAAGCCAGCCACCCTCACACTGAGCCTGTTCTTCGATACCAACGACACCGGCGAGGACGTGCGGGCGAAGTACACCAACGACCTGTGGGACCTGGCGCTCGTGAACCCCGACCGACTGGATTCGAAGACGAACAAGGGCCGGCCGCCGGAGTGCATGTTCGAGTGGGGCAACGCCTGGTCCTTCAAGGCTGTCGTCACCAGCATGACCCAGCGGTTCACCATGTTCCTCGAGGACGGCACACCGACCCGGGCTACTGTCGACCTCACGCTCAAGCAGGCCCACGACCCCGGAAAGTTCCCGGCGCAGAACCCCACGTCGGGCGGTGTGGCGGGCCACCGCACGCGCGTCGTCCAGCAGCGCGAGACGCTGGATTTCATCGCCGCCGAAGAGTACGGCGAGGCGCGGCACTGGCGGCACATCGCCGAGGCAAACGGCATCGATAACCCGTTGCGGTTGCGGCCCGGGACCCGCCTGGCACTACCGCCGCTGGAAGAGCACGCAGGGTGAGCAGTCCGGAACGGCCCCAACTCAACCTGTTTGCCGTGAAGGTCGATGGCACCGACCTCCCACCGGCGTTCTTCAATGTGCTTGCCGAGCTCGAGGTCGAACAAAGCCTTCACATGCCCGGCATGTTCACCCTGCGTGTCGCAGAGAACATCACGAGCTCGCCAGCATGGGAATGGGCCGACGATTCCCGGTTTTCGATTGGCAAGCCGGTCTCGGTGCAGGTGCGCGACGGGACCAGCTTCGTTCCGTTGCTGGAAGGTGAAATCACCTCCATCGAGCTGGACATCGAGCAAGAGGCGGTGCCCATGCTCATCGTCCGTGGCTATGACAAATCGCACCGGCTGCACCGGGGCACGCACACCCGCGCGTTCGTCCGCCAAACCGATTCGCAGGTCGCCCAGGCGATCGCGGGGCAGGCCGGCCTGCAGATCCAGGCCGATTCGACCCCGGTGCAGCACGAGCACCTGTTCCAGGTCAACCAGACCGACTGGGAGTTCCTCACCGAGCGCGCGCGGCGAATCGGCTTCGTGCTGCGCTTCGCCGATGGAAAGCTGCAGTTTCAGAAGCCCGAGTCCAACACTGGCACAAGCGTGCGGCTGGAGCTGGGGCAGGTGCTCCTCGAGTTCCACCCCCGCTTCGCGGCAAGCTCCCAGGTCAACTCGGTGGAAGTCCGGGGCTGGGACCCTCAGCAGAAGCGGGCCACCGTGGGCACAGCCACCACTTCCGCATGGACACCAACGGCAACCGGACTGCCAAAGGGCGCCGTGGCCGGCCAACAGGGGTTCGCGAGCGCGGCAAAACTCATCGTCACCGACCAGGGCATCTCCAAGGCCGATGAAGCCCAGGCGGTCGCCGGCGCAACGCTGAAGGCGATCGCCGCCGGCGACATGTCGGGAGAGGGCCTCTGTCTCGGGAACCCGAAGGTGAAGCCTGGCGTGGTGGTCCAGATAGCCGGTGTTGGCACCCGCTTCAGCGGGAGCTACACCGTCACGTCAACCCGCCATACGTACACGCCTGAAGAAGGCTACCTGACCGAGTTCTCGGTCGAGGGGATGAGCTCGGGGACCGTTGCGTCGCTGCTGATTGACGATCCCCGCAGGCCGGGCCGCGGCCCCGCCCGCACCGCCTGGCCACTTGCCGTCGGGATCGTGACCAACAACAAGGATGACGAACGGGGCGCCCGCGTGAAGGTGAAATTCCCCTGGCTGAATGAGGATCTCGAAAGCGGATGGGCGCCCGTGGTATCCCCCATGGCCGGGGCAGGCCGCGGGCTGATCATCCTTCCAGAGGTCAACGACGAGGTGCTCGTCGGGTTCCTGGACGGCGACTTCAACTACCCGTACGTCCTCGGGGCAACCTGGAACGGCCAGGACAAGGCTCCACTGCAAACCGGGAAACTCGTTTCGGCCGAGGGCAAGGTCGTTATCCGGCATTTCCAGACACGCGCCGGGCACATCCTGAGCTTCGACGACACCTCGGGGTCGGAGAAGATTGAGCTGATCGACAAGACGGGCAAGAACTCACTCAAGGTCGAGTCTTCATCCGGGAAGATCGCGATTGAAGCTACCGGCAACATCACCATCACCGCAGGCGGAAAAGTCGCGATCGAAGCAACGTCCGACGCGGCGGTGAGTGGAGCGAACGTCTCGGTCGAGGCCAAGGGCAAACTCGAACTGAAGGGCACGCAGGTCACCATCAACGGGAGCGGACAGGTCAAAATCAGTGCTCCGGCGGTACAAATCAATTGACCACGAACGACGACATGCTGATCGGCCGTGGGTGGCGGTTTCCGGTCTCCGTCGATGCGACGGGGGGAATCGCTATCTCGTCGCACGCGCAGGAGATCGAAGAGGCGATCGCCATCATCATCGGCACCAGCCCGGGCGAGCGGGTGATGCGACCGACATTCGGCTGCCGCATCCACGAGCTGGTGTTCGCACCGAACAACGCCGAGACGGTGGGCCTCGCCCGGCGCTACGTGGAGGAGGCACTCGGCATGTGGGAGCCTCGCATCACCGTGGAGCACATCGATGTCGCCACCGACTACTCGGACCCGGAGGCGGTGCGGCTGAACATCACGGTGACCTACACCATCCGCAGTACCAAGGACCGGCGGTCGCTGATCTATCCCTTCTATCTGATTGAGCCCGAATGACCATCCGCGTGCCGGGCCGCGGCCCGGCGGGAACCGTTACAATTGCGCGCTCAGGAGTCCCTCATGCCCCTTCCTGATCCTCAGCTCGATGACCGCCGGTTCCAGGACCTCGTGAACGAGGCCAAGATGCTGATTCCGCGCTACACCCCCGAGTGGACCGACCACAACGTCTCGGACCCCGGGGTCACGCTGATTGAGCTGTTTGCCTGGATGACGGACTTGATGCTGTACCGGCTCAACCGTGTGCCGGAGAAGAGCTATTTACGGTTCATGGACCTGCTGGGGGTGACGTTGAAGGACGCGGTGCCGGCCACCGTACCGGTGACCATGCACCTCTCGGCGCCCCAGCCCGGTCCCGTCGTCATCCCGCGGGGCACCGAGGTCTCGACGCTGGCCGCATCGGACCAGCCCGCAATCACCTTTACCACGGACCACGACCTGGCGATCGTTCCGCCGACACTCCGCCAGTGCCTGTTTTCGTCCGACGACGTGGAGTACGCGGACTATACGGGCCGGCTGAGCCTCGACGGCGAATTCTTCGACGCGTTTCAGCGCGTCCCGCTCCCCGGCGACGCCCTCTACTTCGGGTTTGCCGAGAACCTGAGCCGCCATCTCCTGCAGCTCACCATCGACTGCAACGTTGAGGGCATCGGTGTCGACCCGCGCGATCCCCCGCTTGCGTGGGAGGCTTGGTGCGGCGATACACGGGGCTGGGTGCGGTGCACCGTGGAGCGTGACGAAACGGGTGGACTGAACACCGATGGCGCCATCGTGCTGAACATCGCGGCCGGCATGGAGGCGCGGGTGCTGCAGCGCCTGCAGCTGCACTGGCTGCGTGTCCGCGTGGTCCAGCCGAGGCCTCGCCAGCCCACCTACTCCGCATCCCCGCGGATCAACACCGTCGAACCCGTCTCCATCGGTGGGACCATCCAGGCGACGCATTCGACACTCGTGGTGAACGAACTCGTCGGCCGGACATCTGGTGTGCCCGGGGAGAGCTTTCAGCTGCAAAACAGCCTCATTCTGCCCCGGACAGAGGGCGAGCACCTGGAGGTGTTCGAACCGGACGGGGAATGGGTCGGCTGGACGGAGGTGCCAACGTTCCGGGACTCCGGCCCCGACGACCTCCACTACATGATCGATGGAGTCACCGGCACGCTGCGGTTCGGGCCGACTATCCGGGAACAGGATGGTCGCGAGGTCGCGCACGGACGCACACCGGCCCGGGGATCGGCTCTGCGGTTCACGCGCTACCGGTATGGGGGAGGGATCGTTGGCAATGTCGGCGCGAATACCCTCACGGTGCTGCGGTCATCGATCCCGTACATTCGCGAGGTGACGAACCGGATGCCGGCGTCCGGCGGGTTGGACCCGGAAACGCTCGACGCTGCCCGGCTGCGCGTGCCCGAGGCGGTGAAGACGCGCGACCGGGCGATCACCGCCGCGGACTACGAATTCCTCGCGCGCGAGGCATCGCGCCGGGTCGCTCGCGCCCGGTGCATCCAGGTGCGCATGGATGGGTCGGGCAGCTCGGTTCCACCGGGAACCGTCGAGCTGCTCATCGTCCCGCTGCTCCCTCCCGATTACCCGCGTACTGTCGAATCGCTGCAGCCCGCGCCCGAGCTCATCGAGGAGGTACGGGAATACCTGGACGAGCGGCGGCTGCTTGGCACGCAACTCGTCGTCGATGGACCGGCGTATGTCGGCGTCAGCGTCGAGGCCACCATCCTTGTCCAGCGCCACCGGCGAGCCGATGAGGTCCGGGCGGCCGTGGCAGACCGAATCCGCGAGTACCTCGACCCACTCTCCGGCGGGCCTGACGGCACCGGCTGGCCGTTCGGGCGCGACCTCTATCTCTCCGAAATGCAGTCGGTGGTGCAGTCGGTCCCGGGAGTCGAGTACGCCCAGGACGTGACGCTCTACCAGGTGGACATCCAGACAGGCCAATCACGCGCAGCCGGCCAGAGCATCACGGTGGCCGACGATGTGCTTCTCCTGTCGTACGAACACGTGGTGACGGTGGCCCAGCGATAACCATGGCGATGACACCGACCAGCGAAGACACCGGCACACGCGACGGCGGAGGCCCCCCGGCAACTCCGGACGCGCCCGGGTATCCCGCCGCCTGGGACACGCCTCCAGGCGTTCCCCGCACGCGAAGCACCTACCTCGACTTCCTTCCCGGCATCTACCAGGAAAATGAGCTCAGCGACTTCCTTGGGCGGTTCTTGCTCATCTTCGAGCACATCCTCTCGCCCATCGACCGCACCATCGAGAACATCCCTTACTACTTCGACCCCGACGTGGCGCCACCGGATGTCGTTACGTGGCTTGGGTCGTGGCTGGGGCTGGTACTCGATGCCCGTTGGCCGGAGGAGCGGAGGCGGGATGTGGTCAAGGCAGCTCCGGAACTCTTTCGCTGGCGAGGGACG
Source organism: uncultured Anaerolineaceae bacterium (assembly GCA_964448165.1). Lineage (GTDB taxonomy): Bacteria > Chloroflexota > Dehalococcoidia > Tepidiformales > Tepidiformaceae > Amarobacter. The sequence goes on from CAYUVT010000058.1 coordinate 9,520, forward strand.
CGACGAGGGCTGGCACAGTTCCTGCGTCTCTACACCGGGGTGGAGCCGGAGATTCTCGAGCCGACCCTCCGGGAAATCGCGAACGACCGCACGCGGGCATTCCGGTTCACGGTGCGCATCCGTGCGCCACGCGGCTCCGGGCTCAGCCGTCAGCTCGTGCAGAACATCATCGAAACAGAGAAGCCAGCCTTCGCCGCCTGCAGCCTGGAGTGGATCGAGGAGCCCTGAGCTCAGGGCGAGGGGGCGATCCACACCACCCCGTCGGCACTCTTTTCCGCGGCCCAGCCCGAGAGGCCGCCACCCTCGATCTTCCACCAGGTCAGCGTGCCGTCGCTGGCCGGCCCCCCTTTGATGGCAACTTTCGTGCCCGTGCAGAGTCGTCCAAGCACGTTATCGGGAGCGATCCGCGGTGTGTCACCCGAACGCACGGCGAGGCAGTTGGTATTGTTCGGCACCGGGTCCGAGTTCATGATCACGCCGTTTCCGCCCACATAGAGCCCTGCGGGCGTTGGCGTGGCCTGTGCCGCGGTCGGCGATGCGGCGGGTGTTGGGGTCTCAACGGGCGTCGCCGCTTTCTTGTCGCTCGAGCAGCCAGGCCAGCCGTCCTTGCAGCTCGTCGAGTATCCGTAGGCTCCCCCGCCCAGCAGGGCAAACACGAGCACGGCCGCCGAGGGCCAGCGGTACCGCTGAAGGGGCGGCCGGATGGTGAGGTGCGCGTCGGCGCTCGCCGTGGAAGAGGAACCCGCGGGGCGGCCCTCAACGCGAAACGGCCGCATGGTGGCGGGGCCGAACAACTTCCGGGACTTCGGTCGCGCCGAGAGTGAAACAGTCCGCTGCTCGCCGGGCTGGAGCTCGATCTGGCCGGTCTCCAGCTGATAGTCGAGTTCATTGCCCTGGTCGGCAGCCGCGAGGCTCACGGTGATCGGCGTGTTTCCCGTATTGCTCGCCGTGACTTTGAAATCCCGCCTGGCCCGGGGCGGCTGGATCGCCAGCTTGAAACCTTCAAACGGCAGGATGGTTACGCGGCCGAGAGCGCGGACTTCACGGCCGCGCGCCTTCGACGTGACCGCAACGGAGAACTCGTGATCGCCGGCGGCCGCCGTTGAGTCGCGAGGTGGCTGGAGCACAATCGTGATTTCGTCGCGTGCGCCGGGGACCAGCGAGATGGTCGGCCGGCTCACGCGGGCCCAACCTTCTGGCAAGTCGACAACCGCAATTGAAAGCTCATCGACGACGTTGCCGCGGTTCTGAACGAGGACAGTCGCGGTGGTCGGCGACCCGGCGGCAACAGGCGAGCCTGGCGACGTCAGGGCAACGCCGATGGTCTGCTCAGATTCAGCTGCGGCGGCGGCGCGGGCCGTCGGGGACTGGTCGCCGCGCAGCGCGTCGGCGAGGACAAAGCGCGCTTCGACGTCGCCAAAGCGCATGGTCTGTCCGCTTTCCACAATCGTCGGCGTGTTCGCCGGCACGCGTTGACCGCCGACAAAGGTCCCGGTCCCCGAACCGAGGTCGGAAATGGTGACGCGGCCCGATTCGATGACGAGCTGGGCATGGCGGCGCGATACGGAAACGTGGTCGATGACCACTTGGTTCCCGTCGGCGCGGCCAATCACGACCGATGGCTCGGTAATGGGGTACTCGCGGATCTGGCCGTCGGGCGTTGCGACCCGCAGGGTGCCGTATTCCATGGTTCCTCACTCGAGGGCGAAGGTGGCAGTTTGCGCTGGTGCGCAGCATACGCGCGCCAATAGGCTCGTACCAACACAAGTCACCCGAGAGCGGGCGGGAGCAGCGCTTCGAGGCCGGCAAGGGGCGAGGCGAGGCTGGCTGCCGCCGGACGCGCCTGGTAAAAGCGCTCCTCACCGTAGAAGCTGGTTCGCAGGTCTTCCGGAATGCGGGCGAAGAGGCTGTTTTCACCAAACTGGCTGCGGTGCATCCCGGCGGCTGCTCGTTTCGCCTCCGCGAACTCGCGCACATCGACCACATGACTGAGGGGCGCATCAGGGGCCGACATGGCCTGTTCGAACCGGGCCTTGCGCTCCGGATCGAGTCCTTCCGGCAGGAATCCACGCCGTTCGAGCTCCAGGTACATCCCGGCGAATCGCTTCATGGTGAACGCGCCCCAGTACAGGCGCCCTGGTTCCCAGGGAACACCCGCGTCCCGGTGGTGGGCCGGGTCGCCGCTGGCATCGAACGCCGCGAGCGTATGCCGGTGCACCGCGATGTGGTCGGGGTGGCCATAGCCGCCGGTCGGGTCCCAGGTAAAGACAAGGTGGGGCCGTAGCTGCCGCATCAGGGCCACCAGCTGGCCAACTACGGTCTCCGGCTGCTGCGCGTGGAGGCAGCGCGGGTCCTGGTTCTCGGGCGTGCCGGCCATGCCGCTATCGCGAAACGGGAGGAAACGGACATCGAACACGCCGATCTGCGCCATGGCGGCGCGCAGTTCGAGCTCTCGCACGTAGCCCAGCGTTTCGGGAGTGGCGAGCGACGGGTCGCTGATTTCGCCTACCTCGCCACGGGTGGCACACACCAGCGTGACATGCGCTCCGCGAGCAGCGAACGCTGCCAGCGTGCCAGTCGCCTGGCCTTCATCGTCAGGATGGCCGTAAACAGCCATGACACGAACATGCTTCATGGGAACGATCCTAACCGCCCGGCGAAGCCGGCGCTGATTGTCCTGTCAGCGCACCTCACACCTGAACGCAACCCATTCGTCTCTCGCATCGAAACCGGGGCGATTGGCATGATGGCTGCATGAACCTCTTGAGCGCGCTTGCGCCAACCAGCGTCCCCGTTGACCCCGTCGAGGGTATCGCGGGGCGTGTGGCGTTCACAGCCGCCGCGAAGGCCGTGAAGGTTTCGCACGAGATGGCGAAAGATACCGTTCACCTGCTCGACCCGAACGTGGGGCGCCGTCTGAACGCCGAGGCCTGAATCGAGACCGCTGCAGCGGCGGCTGGTAACCTCTCACATGCAACCTGTCACGGGAAGGCACATGCGAGAGATCACCGCTGACCAGATCACCGAGACCGTCGCCCGCCTCGCCATCGAAGCGACCCACTACCTGCCCGAGGATGTCGAAGGGGCGATCCGACAGGCGCGCCAGACGGAACGCAACCCGCTCGGCGTGCAGATCATCGACGAAATCCTGGAGAACGCCGAGATCGCGCGGACGCGAATGCTGCCGCTCTGCCAGGACACCGGCACTGCCGTGGTGATGGTCGAAATCGGCCAGGATGTCCACGTCACCGGCGGCTACCTGATCGACGCCATCAACGAAGGCATCCGCCGGGGCTACAGCGAAGGCTTCCTGAGGAAATCGATCGCCGCCCGCCCGTTTAGCGCGCGGACAAACACAGGCGACAACACCCCGGGCGTTATTCATACCGACATCGTTCCGGGCGACCGCATCCACCTTTCGTTCATGCCCAAGGGCGGCGGCTGCGAGAACATGTCGCGTTACCAGAACTTCCTGCCGGGAATGGGGAAGCAGGCAGTGATCGACTTCGTCTGCGAGACCGTCGACATGTCCGGCGGCAACCCGTGCCCGCCGCTCGTCATCGGTGTCGGCATCGGCGGGACCGCGGAGAAGGCGATGACGATGGCCAAGCACGCGCTCTTCCGCAAGATCGGCACACGCAGCGAGGATGAAGAGGTCGCCCAACTGGAGGGAGAGCTCCTTGAGGCGGTGAACGCGCTCGGCGTTGGGCCCCAGGCCGTGGGGGGTTCCACCACCGCACTCGATGTCTTCGTCGAGACCTATCCCACCCACATCACCGCACTCCCCGTCGCCGTGAACATCCAGTGCCACAGCGCCCGGACCAAGCAGGCGGTGATCTAGTGGCCACGCTCCGTGTCGTGCCGCTGTCCGAGGCCGACCTCGAGGCAGTTGCCGGCGTGGTGAACCGCGCCTTCGGCGTGTACTCGCGCATCTTCAAAGGCACGCGTACTTCCCCTGCGGAGTACGCGGACGAGGCTGGTCCCGATGCGCGGGTGATCCTGGTCGAGGAACATGGGCGGCTGCTCGCGACGTCCATGGTCACGATCGCGGAACGGTTCATCGAGCCCGGCCTGCTGGGCCCGGCGGGGATGGAGCGGGCACCCGATCGCAAGCCCGCGAGCGCCGAAAGCCATCCCTGGGCGGGTGCGCTCTACTACGGCCTGGCGGGGGTTGAGCCCGAGACCATGAATCGCGGCTTTGGGCGGCTGATGGTGGAGCATGCCGAGCGGATTGCCGCCGCGGAAGGCTACCGGCGCGTGGCCCTCGGAACCGTCCGCGAGTTTGGGCTTGTCGACTACTACGCCCGCTTCAGCTACTACGTTGTGCATGAGGAGCACTTCGAGCCCGGTCACTGGGATTTCGTAGTGCCCCACCTCTATTGCGAGATGGTGAAGGACCTGTGAGCCACCGCATACGGATGGCCGGGCCAGGCGAAGCCGCGGCCATCGCCCGGATCGTGAACCAGGCCTACCGCGTCGAGGACTTCTTTAAAGTCGGCGACCGGACCGACGCCAGGGAAATCGCCGGCCTGCTGGCGAAGGATAGCTTCCTGGTTGCCGAATCGAGCGAGGGCCAGGTCGCCGGGTGCGTCTACGTGGCGATCAAGGAGGGCCGGGGCTACTTCGGCATGCTCTCGGTGTTGCCCGAACACCAGGGGCACCGCCTCGGCCGGCGGCTCGTGGAGGCAGCAGAAGTGCACTGCAGGGAGGCTGGCTGCCGGGAGATGGACCTCTGGGTGGTGAACCTGCGCGAGGAGCTGCTGCCCTGGTACCGAAGGCTTGGCTACGTCGAGACCGGGAGTGCGCCCTGGCCAGAGGACGCGCTGCACGAGCTCAGCCGTCCCGCCCATTTCATTATTATGTCGAAGACGCTGGGCGCCCCCGTCCAGCAGGAGGAATCCCATGGCTGACAGTGTCGCTCTCACCACTCCACTCACCGATGAGGTCATCGAGGGCCTGACGATCGGGACGCATGTGACCTTCAACGGCGTGGTTTACACCGCGCGCGATGCGGCTCACAAGCGGCTCATCGAGCTCGTCAGGAAGGGCGAGCCACTGCCAATCGACCTCCGTGGGCAGGTGATCTACTACGTTGGACCCACGCCACCCCGCCCGGGCGCTGTGATCGGCTCGGCTGGGCCTACCACAGCGATGCGGCTCGACCCGTATACCGTCCCCATGCTGGAACTCGGACTCAAGGGGATCATCGGGAAGGGCGGCCGCGGTCCCGCCATCCGCGAGGCGATCAAGCAACATCACGCGGTCTACTGCATCGCCGTCGGGGGCACGGGGGCCCTGCTCAACCGGCACATCAAGTCGGCCGAAGTGGTCGCCTTCGAGGACCTCGGCACCGAGGCGATCCGTCGGTTGGAGGTCGAAGGCTTCCCCGCAATCGTCGTCAACGACTGCCATGGCGGCGACCTCCTGGAGGCCGGGAAGAAGGCCTACCGGACGAGCAGCCGGCCGATCCCCGCGGTGCAGTCGCTCGGGGGTTAACGGCGGCCGAAATGGCGTTCGATGGCTTCGGTTCCCACATGGATCAACGTTGGCCTGCCGTGCGGGCAGGTGCGCGGCGCCGTGGTCCGTTCCAGGTCTTCCACCAGCCGCCGCATCTCGTCCATCGAGAGCGGCATCCCGGCCCGCACGCTGCTGTGACATGCGACCGTGGCAGCCGCCCTTCCGAACGTATCCTGGACCCGAGTCTCCGACTGCAACTTCTCCAGCAGCCGGGTGATCTCGGCGCCCAGGTCTTCAGCGCCCAGGCCAGCGGGCAGCGACCGCACCAGGATGCTGCGGTCGCCGAAGGCCTCTGTTTCCAGCCCGAGCCGGTGAAGCGAATCGCGGTGCTCTGCGAGGACAGCCACAAGCTGCGCTCCCAGCTCGAGCAGCACCGGTTCCAGCAGCGGCTGGACCGCATGATCTCCGCGTGTTGATTCGTTGCTCGCTACGATCCGGTCGAAGACGACGCGCTCGTGGGCGGCGTGCTGGTCGATCAGGTACATCCCGTCCGGCCCTTCGGCGACGATGTAGGTGGCGCCCATCTGGCCGACAACCCGGAGCAGCGGAAGGAGGCCGCGCTGGGTCATCGCTGCAGCGAGAGACGGTGACGGACCCACGGCGGAGGATATGCTCCGCCGCGTGAGCTCGAGCGTGGCCTGGATGGGCTCCGGGCCCCGGTGGGCCACCGGCGGAGCGG
>CAYUVT010000059.1:0-11020 GCA_964448165.1 uncultured Anaerolineaceae bacterium
TAACCGGCCCGCGAGCGATCGGCCTCGTTCGGCGCGAGCCTCGAACGGTGCGGCAATGGTTGCTTCTGCCATCGTTAATTCCTCGCTCGCGGGTCGAGCAGCGTGTAGCTCACGTCAACGATGAGGTTCACCAGCACCACCGTGATGGCGAAAAACAACGCCACTCCCTGGACGACCGCAAAGTCCTTCTGGCTTACCGCCAGGATCAGGTGGCGGCCCATCCCCGGCAGCGAGAAGAGCGACTCGAAGATCACGGTGCCCCCGACGAGCGTCGCCATCGTGAGCCCGATCACCGTGACCACGGGCAGGAGTGCGTTCTTCAGCGCGTGCCGGACCACGATCACGCGCTCGCGCAGACCCTTCGCCCAGGCTGTCCGGATGTAATCCTGGCGCAGCACATCGAGCATCATCGTCCGCGCGTAACGCATCACCTGGGCCGAAGTGGCCAGTGAGACGATGAAGGCTGGCATCCACATCTGTTGCAGGTTCGCGATCGGGTCCTCCCGCAGCGACTGGTAACGGATGCTCGGGATCCAGCCGAAGTTCTTGGCCAGCAGCGCCAACACAATAGTCGCAATGAGAAAGCCGGGCACCGAAAGCCCGAAGATCGCGAACGACCGCAGCACATAGTCGGGCCAGCGGTCCTGCCGCATTGCCGAAAACACGCCGATGGGCACGCCGATGATGACAGCGAACAGGATCGCCAGGAACGCAAGCTCGAAGGTCACCCCGATCTTTGGCGCCATCTCGCTCAGCACCGGCTTGAAGGTATACGCCGACTCGCCCCAGTCTCCCCGGACGACTCTCCCGAGCCACTTCACGTACTCGGTGGCCACTGGCTCGTTCAGGCCATAGGTCTCTTTCACCATGTTGGCCTGTTCCTCGGTGTAGCCCTCACCCAGCCGGGCCGCCACCACGGAGTCCGGGTCCAGGCGGATCATCCCGAAGATCAGAAACGACACGATCAGGAGCGTCGGGACCGCGAGCAGGAGCCGCCGTAACACAAACTGGTACATCGCCATCAACCCCCGTGGCCGACGTGCCGGAAGTATAGGAGAAGCGCCATCTCAGCGTGGAAGCCGCCGCATTCGCGGCGGCTTCCACCTGGCATCTGCGAACCGCTTGAACGCGTCAGGCCTTGAACCACATGTTCTCGGCGGCATAGTAGCCAGCCGCGAACGGGAACGAGGCCGGGTTGGCCAGCCGCGCGCTCCACACCGTCAGCACGCCCCGCGAGCCCATCCAGACCGGCCCCGGCGCGTTGATGATGTCGCGCTGGATCTCGTGCACCAGTGGCAGCCGCTGGGCTGTGTCGTACATCGTCGACTGCTTGTCGAGCTTCGCGTCCAGCCCTTCCAGCTTGTAGTCGCCGTAGTTGCGCGTGCCCTTGGTCTTCACATCCGAGTGGTGGTAGAGCGTCAGCTGCGCATCCGGATACCCGCCGGAAAGGAACAGCGTGGTGGCCAGGTTGTACTTCCGCTGCACCTCGCGCGGCAGGAAGTTGGCGGCGAAGTCGGTGCCAACGTTCTCCGTCTTCACCGTCACGCCAATGTCTTTCAGGTTCGAGACCACAACGTCGTGTACCTTCTCGGTGTCGAACGCGGTCACCGTGAGGACCGTCTCCTCGAACCCGTTGGCGAGGCCCGCGGCCGACAGGAGGGCCTTCGCCTCCTTGAGTTCGTCTTCCCGCTTCCCGTAACCGGGCAGCTTCTGCAGCTCGGCATCGGGCAGCACCCAGAACGGCGCCGCCGGCGTCATCGGGCCGCCCACGAAGCCGAGACCACCGAACACGGTCTCGTACACCTGGGCACGGTTGATTGCCCGCGAAAGCGCCAGCCGGACCTTCGGGTCCTTGTAGCGCTCCACCCCGTGGTTGATGAGCAGGCATTCCCGCGTGGTGGTGGGCGCCCGCGTGATCACGTAGTTCTTGTCGTTCGCGAGCGTGTTCGCCAGGTCCGCCGGGAGGCCGATGGCATCGGTCTGGTTCGCGCGCAGTGCGTTCAGCGCCTGCTGCGGGTCGGTCTGGTGGAGGTACTCAAAGCCGTCGAACCAGCTCGTGTTTTCTCGCCAGTACCCATCGGCCCGGCGCTTCAGCGTGAACTTTTGGGCAGCCACGAAGGTATCCAGCTCATACGGCCCGGAACCGATCACGTCCGCCGCCGACTTGATCGCCTCCGGCCCGCGCGCGGCGATCTCCTTCGGGATGACGAAGTTGTACTGGTCCGACATGATTGCGAACAGGTCCGCCTGGGGCGCCTTCAGCTTGAACTGGACCGTGTGATCGTCGATCACTGTAATGCTGTCGACGTTGCCGAAGTTGCCCGCGCGCGGAGAGACGGTCGCCGGGTCCTTGATCCGCTCGAAGCTGAGCTTCACGTCCTCGGCCGTCACCGCCCTCCCGTTCACCGGCGCCTTGTTTTACCACTTCGCCTCGGGCCGGAGCTTGAAGATCAGCGTTGTGCCGTCCGCCGGGATCTCCGGGAGGGCAGCGGCCAGGTCACCCTCCACGGCGCCCGGATCCTTCGTGCTGAAGCGGATGACGGTGTTGCCCACCGCCCCCCAGAGCGAGATCGACTCGGCCGGGGTGTTAGTCCGGTGTGGGTCGATGTTCGAGCCCACATTGGTCAGAGCCCGCAGAATCCCACCCTTTACCGGCTTCACCGAGGTGTCGGGCGTGGGTGCAACCGGGGTCAGCGCTGCGTTGTCCGTGCCGCCGCCGCCACCGTTCCCGCCGTCATCGTCGTCATCGTCCCCGCACCCCACCAGGGCCAGGCCGGCAAGGCCCGCCGCGCCTGCGGCCCCACCCGTCACCAGGCGCCTGCGGTTGATCCGCCGCTTCCAATAGCTGTCCCAGTAGCTGCTCATTCATCCTCCCTATAGTCCCCCTCTCGCAGGGGCCGCCAAATGCTGACGATGAGAGTACGTTGCAGTCAACTACCCGGACTTTCCCGCCGGGCCTGACGGAGCTCCGGCAAGCCTACCGGCGAATGACACTCTCCCCCAGGAGGTGCTCGCGCGCCTCGGCCACCACATAGAGCGACCCCGTGATGCACACCAGGTCGTCCTCTTCGGCGTGCGCGAGGGCCGTGTCGATCGCATTGGGCACGCTCTCCTCCGCGACCGCCGGCGGCCCCAGGAACCCGATCTCCTGGATCATCTGGTAGGGATCCATCGAGCGCGGGTTCCGGAATTGCGTGCACACGATCAGTTCCGCGTAGCGGGCCAGCTTGAAGCCCATCGCCCGCACATCCTTATCGCGCGTGCAGCCGATCACCAGGAAGCAGCGCCGCCAGCTGAAGTACTCCTTCAACGCCTTCGCCAGCGCCTCAGCGCTCTCTTCGTTGTGCGCCCCGTCGGCCACGATGAGCGGCTTCTGGCCCATCACTTCCAGCCGGCCCGGCACGCGCGTGTGGGCGATGCCGTCGACGATTGCCTGCTCGGTGATGGTGTGCCCTCGCGCGCGGATGGCCTCCGCGGCGGCGACCGCCGTAGCCGCATTCTGCAACTGGTGGTAGCCCAGCATCGGCGTCCGCATCGCCCGCTCGCCGTTTGGCCCGATCAGCCGGAACGACTGACCGAACGGGTGCTTCTCCTGGACCACCACTTCGAACAACGCACCCACATCCACGAGCGTGGCCCCCACCTCGATGCATCGCTCCCGCACCACCTCCAGCACCGCCGGGTCCTGCTGCGGGGCGACCACTGCGGTGCTCCCCGCCTTGATGATCCCCGCCTTGTCCTTCGCGATCTCCGCCGGGCTGTTCCCCAGGATGGCCGTGTGTTCGAGCGAAATCGGGGTGATGACCGCCACCTCGGGAGGGTCGATCACGTTCGTCGCGTCGAACGTGCCTCCCAGGCCCACCTCCACCACCTGCCAGTCGATCCGCGGCACCTGCGCTCGAACCAGCCAGAAGAAGAGCGCCGTCAGCGCACCGAACGTGCTCACGTCTCCGTGCACGCTCTCGCGTTCCGCGTCGATAGCTCCGCGGATGGCGTCCAGGCCCGCGGCGAACTCCTCCGGCGAAATGGGGTCGCCGCCGATGTTGATCCGCTCCGTAAAGGAGTGGAGATGCGGGCTCGTGTACAGTGCAGTCGAGAAATCGGCCCGCCGCAGGATCCCCGCGATCATCGCCGAGGTGCTGCCCTTCCCCTTCGACCCGGTGACGTGAACGGTCGGTCGGCCCCGGTGCGGGTCGTTCAACCGCGCGAGCAGCGACCGCATCGTCTCGAGGTTCATCACCGGATTCGGCGATGCCTGGTACCCGCGCTCCATGTCGCTCAACGAAAGCAGGTAATCAATGGCCTCCGAGTACTCCACGGCCAGATCTTACCCTTCGCGAGCGCCACGGTGCCCGATGCCGGTCATTCGAACTCAACGATGTGGCGCACGGCCTCGAGACCCTTCATCAGGATGAGCCGCCGGGGCACCACCATGAACAGCTTCCCCCGGTCGGTGAACACCGCGGCCATCCGGTTCTTGCCTGCCAGCTCGCCCAGGAGCGGCTGGTACCGCGCGTCGTCCTGCGGGATCTCCACGGCCCGGCCTTCAATCACTACCCGGTTGAACGCCGTCCAATCGCCCCGGATCACCTCCCGGTTGTCGATCAGGAACGACACTTCCGGGGTCGCCAGGATGTTCCGCGTGTGTTGCGGCCGCGTCCCGCTCCCGAACAACACCTCGCCGGTCTCCCGCAGGTGGCACAGCACAAAGGTGACGTATGGCGTGCCATCCTCGGCATGCGTCGTCGCGAGCGTGCCGCCTGCCTGCTCGGCCGCAATCGCCGCGGCCGTTCGCAAGATCTCCTCGCGGGTCATCGGCTCGGTCACCCGCGGATTTTACGCACGGGCCGCGCCCCCATGCACGTTGCGCATTCCCGCCCGCGCGGTGCTCAATGAGGTGTGACCCAGCAACCCGCCCGCCGGCGCCTCGAACAGCCCTCGGCCGAAAAGGAACGCCGCACCGGCTGCCTTGTCACCGGCGCGGTCCTCGGCGTGCTGGTGGGCATCATGGTCGGGCTCTATGCGCTCCCGCCCATCCTCCGGAACATCTATGGCGAAACGAAAATCGCCGCCGGCGAGACGTATCGCGGCGATGCCCGCATCATCCGTGTCGAATCGGCCGCCCGCACCTCCAGCCCCCTGGGCGAACCGTCTCCCGGCATGCGCCGCGAAGACTTCTTCGTCGAACTCACCATCCGCTCCAGCAAGACCTGGGAAGTCGTTCTCACTGACTTCACCATCGAGGTCGAAGGCGTGAAGGACTGGATCAAGGCAGCCGATGCCACCACCAACGGGCAGCCGGGCCTCGCGATCCCGCTCGCTGAGGAGGTTCGCGTCCAGCTTCACTTCATCGTCGAGGTGCCCGCCGATTCCAGCGCGACCCTCCTCGCCGAGGCGCTGCATCTCGCCAACCCGCGTGTCCGGTTTGCCCTCCAGTGACGACTCCCCCGCCCCTCTCCCTCCCCCACTACCTCCGACCCGGCCTTCGTGTCGTGTTCATCGGCTACAACCCTGCGATCTACTCGGCCGAGGCAGGCCACTACTACGCCCGGCCGGGGAACATGTTCTGGCGCCAGCTCAGCCAGAGCGGCATCGCCGGGCGCGAAGTTGGCCCCCACGACGACTCCCTCCTCCCCGCCGAGGCCGGCATCGGCTTCACCGACCTCTGCTGCCGCCCGACGGTTCGCGCCGAACACCTGACGCGCGAGGAGATCGTCGAGGGCGCTCTACGCCTCCACGCCGAACTCCTCGAATTCCAGCCGGCCGTTGCCTGCTTCTCGGGGCGGGGCATCTATTCCCACTTCGGCCGCCACGCCCTCCGCCTCCGGGCAAGCGACCTCGCCGGCCGCGCCTATGGCGAACAGCCGGAACGCATCGGCTCCACCATCCCCTGGGTCATCCCGTCATCGAGCGGGCTCGCCTCGAAATGGCACCGCGAACGCCTCGATTGGCTCCACCGCCTCCGCCAGGCGATCGACCGGCAAGCGCCCCGGGGATAGCAGCTAGCCACCGCCTGAGGCACCCTTTGATCCATGCAACTCGGCATCATTGGCCTCGCCCGCTCCGGCAAGACCACCGTCTTTAACGCAGTCACTCGCGGCAGCGCGCAGGTTGGCGCCTACAGCTCGTCAAACCAGCCGAACGTCGGCGTGGTCAATGTCCCCGATGAGCGCGTCGACCGCCTGGCCGAGATCTACAAACCGAAGAAGGTCACGTACGCGACCATCCAGTACGTCGACTTTCCCGCCGCGGGGGAATCGTTTGGAAAAGGCGAGGGCCCTGCCGGCAAATTCATCAACGACCTCGCCCGCATGGATGCCTTCATTCATGTGGTCCGCGCGTTCAGGGATGATTCGGTGCCGCATCCCGAGGTTACCATCGACCCGGACCGCGACATCGCGACCATGGATCTCGAGCTCTCTTTCGCGGACCTCGCGATCATCGAAAAGCGCCTTCAGCGGATCGAGACCGAGTTGCGCTCTATGAAGGCCGGTGAACGCGACCAGGTGCAGCGGCTCAAGGATCTGCTCCTCCGCCTCAAGGCCGGCCTCGAAAACGAGATACCCATACGCGAACAGGAACTCTCCGACGAGGACCGGCGCCTCCTCGAAGGCACCCAATTCCTCACGGCCAAGCCTCTCCTGCTCATCATCAACATCGGCGAAGAAGACCTGCCGCGGCGCGCCGAACTGGAAGCCGAATACCGCGCCAGGTACCGGCGGCCCGGTCGCGATGTGGCCGTCTTCTGCGGCAAGTTCGAAATGGACCTGAATGAGCTCAGCGAGGAAGAGGCGGCCGAGTTCCGCGCCTCTGCCGGCGTTACCGAGAGCGGCATGGCTGGCGCCATCCGCATGAGCTATGCCCTCCTCGGCCTGATCAGTTTCCTCACCGCCGGCCCGGATGAGTGCCGGGCCTGGACCATCGAGGCGGGCGCCACCGCCCCCGAGGCGGCCGGCAAGATCCACAGCGACCTGAAGCGCGGCTTTATTCGCGCCGAAGTCATCCGTTTCACCGACCTCATCGCTGCCGGCAGCGAAGCGGAAGCGAAGAAGCGCGGCCTGCTCCGTACAGAAGGGAAACAGTACGTGGTCCAGGACGGCGACATTCTGAACATCCTCTTCAACGTGTAGTCGTACCGGGAAAACCTGGGTCCCAAAGCTGCCGTCCTAACGGTAAGTAAACACTCGGGTCGAAGACCGGCACACAGGTACCCCGGTGCACCCATTCTGGTTCGTCTAACTATTCATGTGACTTTGCTTGACGATTGAAAACTTCGTTCGGACAATGCCGCATCCCCCGCGAGCCGGGCCCCCAAACGCCCGGCCCCCGCAAGCGATGCCGAGCCTATGGGTCAGTACCTTGCCAAGCGCCTCATCTTTTCGCTGGTCGTCCTCTTCGTCATCAGCCTCACGGTATTCACCGCCGTCCGGCTGATCCCCGGCGATGTCTGCAAGATCGTTCTGAACACCCCCGATGTTGATGAGGCGCAGTGCCAGGCCATCCGCGATGACCTCGGACTGGATGAGCCGGTCGTCACCCAATACCTCAGGTGGATCGGCGGCGTGCTCACCGGCGACTGGGGAACCACCATCATCTCGAAGCGCGACGTCTGGACGGAGATCCGCACCCGCATCCCGCTCACACTCGAGCTGACGCTCCTCTCCACCACCTTCGCCATCCTCATCGCTATCCCTATCGGTGTGATCTCAGCGGTGAAGCAAGACTCCGCTATCGACTACATCCTCCGGGTGCTCTCGATCGGGTGGCTGAGCATCCCCTCGTTCTGGCTGGGCACCATGCTCATCGTCTTCCCGGCACGCTGGTGGGGCTACACCCCTCCCGTCGGCTACGTCGACATCTGGGAAGACCCGCTGAAGAACCTCGAACAGCTCTACCTGCCGGCGATTTCGCTGGGCCTGGCGCTCAGCGCCAGCCTCGCCCGCGTCACCCGCTCGGCCATGCTCGAAGTACTTCGCCAGGACTACATCCGCACCGCCCGGGCCAAAGGCCTCGCCGAACGGTTCGTCATTCTCAAGCACGCGCTCAAGAACTCCATGATCCCTGTGGTCACCCTGTTTGGCCTCCAGGTCGGCGTGCTCCTCGGCGGCACCGTGGTCCTGGAGAACATCTACAGCCTCCCCGGCCTGGGCCTGCTCACCTTTTCGTCAGTCACCATCAAGGATTACCCCCAGGTCCAGGGCCTGGTCCTCTTCTTCGCCGCAGTCCTCGTCACCATCAACCTGCTGGTCGATCTCAGCTACGCATGGTTCGACCCGCGCATCAGGTACACCTAATGGCCGCAAGAGCTCTCCCATCGCCCGTCACCTACGCCGAGCTCCGGCGGCGCCCGCGAAGGCTGTACGCGCTCTGGCGCATCGCCCGGAAGAAGCCCCTCGGGGCCATCGCCTGTTTCGTGTGTGTCGCCCTGGTGCTCGTCGCCATCGGCGCCGATTGGCTCGCTCCCCAGGCGGCCGACGCCGTCGACCCCGTGAAGAACCCGCGACTTCAGGCCCCATCGCTCTCCCACCCCTTCGGCACCGACAACCTCTTCCGCGACATGTTCAGCCGCATCGTCATCGGCAGCCGCATCTCGCTCGGGATCGGCTTTTCCGCCGTGGCCATCGGCACACTCATCGGCACGCTCCTGGGGCTCATCAGCGGCTACTTCGGCGGCTGGGTCGACATGCTGGTCAGCCGTCTGGTCGAGGTGGTCCTCGGCTTCCCACCGCTCGTCCTCGCCATCTTCTTCCTCTCGATCTTCCTGCCCGATCGCAGCTATGGACTGCGGTCATTCTTCCTGGTCAGCCTGGCGATCGGCATCATCATCGCTCCCACCACCGCCCGCATCGTCCGCGGCTCGGTGCTGAGCATCCGCAACCTGCAGTATGTCGAGGCGGCCGAATGCATCGGCAACACGCCGGCCCGCATCATGGCGCGCCACGTGTTGCCCAACGTCTTCGCGCCGATCATCGTCATCGCCAGCATCCAGATCGGGAACGCCATCCTCGCCGAGGCCGCACTGAGCTTCCTCAGCCTGGGCATCAATAGCGCCGCCCACCCGAGCTGGGGCGGCATGCTCCAGGACATGCGCCAGAACTGGCTCGAAGCCTGGTGGACCGCTGTCATCCCCGGGACCGCCATCAGCCTTGCCGTGCTCGCATTCAACCTCTTTGGCGATGCCCTGCGCGACATCCTGGATCCGCGCCTCAGGCAATCGTCGTAATCACATTGGGAAATCGCGGCTTCGGCCGCTTCCAATCAGGGGGAAGTCACGCAATGGAAGAACGAACCAACTACTGGCTGCGCCGCAAGCTCAGCCGCCGCTCCGCCCTCCGCGGGTCGGCCATCACCGGCATCGCTGCCGCCTCCTACGCCCTCGTCGGCTGTGGTGATGACGACGACGACGATGGCGGGGGAACGAAGGCGACGCCAACCTCGGCGGGCCTCCTGCCGACGGCGGTCCCCACGCCAACCACCGCCAAACAGCCCAAGCCGGGCGGCTCCTTCTCGTTCCAGATCTCGTCGCCGCCACCAAGCCTCGACCCGTACACCCAGACAAGCTTCGTTGCCGCCTACAACCACGGACTCTCGTATTCGAAGCTTTTCCGCTTCGCCGCCGGCGTCCCAGAAGTTGCCCCGGCCGACAACAAGATGGAGCCGGACCTCGCCACCTCCATGCCCGAGCAGGTCGACGATCTGACCTACGTCATCAAGCTCAAGCAGGCCAAGTTCCACAACGTCGCCCCTGTCAACGGGCGGGCGGTCACCTCTGAGGACATCAAGTACGCCTTCGACCGCTACCTGAACTTCGAAAAATCAGTCCACAAATCTGGCCTGGCGTTCATCGACAAGATCGAGACGCCCGATCCCCAGACCATCAGGCTCACGACGAAGTACCCGTACGCCGATACGGTCGAGTACCTCGGCGGCAACCTCGGCGCATGGATCTCTCCGAAAGAGATCGCGGAGAGCCCGGATGCGGCGACGAAGATGGTGGGTTCCGGCCCCTTCATCCACACCGAGTTCAAGACAGGCGTGAGCCTCTCGTACAAGAAGAACCCGGACTACTACGACAAGCCCTACCCCTACTTCGACGATGTGACCGCCCTCATCGTCACCGACCAGGCGAAGCGTGTGGCCGACTTCTCCTCCAAGCAGGTCAACCTCACGTGGCTCTTCCTGCCCACCGAGCGCGACCAGCTCAAGAAGGACCGGCCCGACGCCAAGAGCGAAGAAACCCAGGGTATCGGCGGTTACATCTACCTCCGCACCGATAAACCCCCCTTCAACGACAAGCGCGTGCGCCAGGCCATCTCCATGGCGATCAACCGCCAGGCCATCCGCGACGCCATCTCCAAGGGCGAGGGTGTGCCCGACCAGCTCTACCACGTCGGCTTCCCGTTCGCCCGCCAGGTGAAAGACCTGCCCCAGGGCAAGTACTGGGAATTCAACCTGGCCGAGGCGAAGAAGCTCATGGAAGCCTCCGGCGTGGGAACTATCAACACAACCTGGGAACACGCCGACGCTG
This sequence comes from uncultured Anaerolineaceae bacterium, assembly GCA_964448165.1. GTDB lineage: Bacteria > Chloroflexota > Dehalococcoidia > Tepidiformales > Tepidiformaceae > Amarobacter. The sequence goes on from CAYUVT010000059.1 coordinate 10,529, forward strand.
CCATCTACACCCAGGCCTACGTCGATACCGCCACCCTCACGCAGAACATGCTGAAAGAGATCGGCATCAACATCCAGGACGTCAGCAAGCCCTACGCCCAGTACATCTCCACCACCTACCAGGGCCAGTACGAAGGCATGGGCCACAGCCCCCGCGCCGTTGCCTACTGGCTCGACTTCGTCACCGAGCGGTTCACCATGAAGCCCAAGCGTGGCCGCATCAACCTCAGCTACGTAAAGGACGACGCCCTCGAAGCGCTGCTCGACAAGCAGCGCGGCCAGTTCAAGCGCGAAGAACGCCTCCAAACCGTGAAGCAGATCGAGGAGCATGTCGCCGAGGAGCAGTACGAAATCTACTTCTCCACCGACACGCGCACCTACTTCTGGGACCCGAACATCGAGAACTACCGCCCAACGGCCTGGTTCCCCTACACCCACATCATGAAGACCTGGCGCGACGCCTAGCTTCGCCCGTCAGCACCAACCAGGAGGG
>CAYUVT010000059.1:11120-15680 GCA_964448165.1 uncultured Anaerolineaceae bacterium
CCGCGACAAGCCGCCCCGGACTGCCGTAACCTTCCCCCGCGGCGCTTCTCCCGCACCCAACCACTTCCGCCACTGGAGCAACCTCATGCCCGAAGCCTGGATCATCGACGGCGTCCGTTCGCCCCGCGGGGGCGGCAAGCCCGGAGTCGGCAGCCTCACCCACATCCACCCCCAGCGCATCCTTGCCCAGGTCCTCAACGCCCTGAAGGACCACGCCGGGTTCGACCCAGCCGACGTTGAGGACGTCATCATGGGCAACAACTCCGGCGTCGGCGATCACTCCATGGATATCGCCCGGATGGCCACCCTCGATGCCGGCTGGCCCGTCACCGTACCGGGCGTCACGCTCCACCGCTTCTGCGGTTCCGGCCAGCAGGCCGTGAACATGGCCGCCATGAACATCATGGCCGGCATGAACGACCTCCTCGTCGCCGGGGGCGTCGAGTCCATGTCGCGCCCGGCACCGCTCAGCGTCGATGGCTTCACTGCCAACAACGCCCACCTCTACGCCCAGTACCCCCTCATTCCCCAGGGCATCTCCGCCGACCTTATTGCCACGCTCGAAGGCTTCAGCCGGGAGGATTGCGACCGCCTCGCCGTTGAAAGCCAGCGCCGCGCTGCCGAAGCCATCGATGCCGGACGCTTCAAGCGCAGCGTCGTCCCCATCTACAACGACGATGGCACCCTCGCCCTGGACCACGACGAGCACCCTCGTCCCGGTACCACCATGGAATCAATCGCCGGCCTCAACCCTTCGTTCGCGAAGATGGGCATCATGACTCCGCCGAACGACACCCGCACCTACGACGAGATCTGCAAGGCGGTCTATCCCCAGGTGAAGGAAGTCAACCACGTCCATCATGCCGGCAATTCTTCCGGAGTGGTCGATGGCGCAAGCGCGCTGCTGCTCGCCTCGCCCGAATACGCAAAGGCCCACGGCCTCAAGCCGCGCGCCCGCGTGGTTCAGACAGCCGCCGCCGGGGCCGAACCGGTGATCATGCTCACCGCGCCTGCCCCGGCCACCCGCCTCGCCCTCAAGAAAGCCGGCATGCGCAAAGAAGACATCGACCTCTTCGAGGTCAACGAGGCATTCGCCTCCGTCGTCCTCAAGTTCCAGCGCGAGATGGACCTCGATGGCGAACGCATGAACGTAAACGGTGGGGCCATCGCCCTGGGCCACCCCATTGGCGCGACCGGCGGCATGCTCATCCAGACCGCGCTCGATGAGCTCGAACGCCGCAACAAGTCCACGGCGCTCATCACCATGTGCACTGGCGGCGGCATGGCCACCGCTACCATCATCGAACGGATTTGACGCCGGCGCCCCCTGGCGCTCTCCGAATCACCAAACGCCGCCCGCGCACCCCGCGTGCCGGGCGGCTTCGTTCGAACAGGAGGACCACCATGCCCGAATTCACCGATCTGCTTTACGAAGTCAAAGACAACACCGCATGGATCACCCTGAACCGCCCCGAAAAGCTGAACGCCGTCACGTGGTCGTCCTGGGCCGAGATCGAAACCGCCATCGACGTCACCGACGCCGACGATGATGTCCGCTGCGTCGTCATCACCGGAGCCGGGCGCGGCTTCTGCGCGGGCACCGACCTCACCGCCGGCCCTGGCGAACCTCAGTTCCCCCGTCCCATCGAGGGCCGTGCCGCGCTCCTGCGGACGCGCTACCTGGGCCCCGAGCGCGTGCACCGCAGCCGCAAGCCGGTCATCGCCGCTGTCAATGGCGTCGCCGTCGGAGCCGGCCTCTCGCTCGCACTCGCCGCCGACATACGCATCGCCGCCCAATCCGCCCGCTTTAGCGCCATTTTCGTGAAGCGCGGAATCAGCCCCGATACCGGCGCCACCTGGTTCCTTCCGCGGCTGGTCGGCACCGATCAGGCACTAATGATGCTGTGGACGGGCAAGATGGTCGGCGCCGAAGAAGCAAAGGCCATCGGCCTCGCGACGGAGGTCGTGCCCGATGCCGCTCTGATCGAGCACACGACCGCACTCGCCAGCGCGATCGCCCACGGCCCATCCATCGCCATCGAAATCGCCCGGCGGCTCGTGTACGAGGGAGCGAACCGCGACCTGGTGACCCAGACCGAACACGAACAGTTCCTCCAGCAGATCACCCAGGGCACGGAGGACGCGAAGGAAGGCCGGCTCTCGTTCATCGAGCGCCGCGAACCGCGCTTCACCGGCAGGTAAGCCGGCATCCGGAAGCGGCTAACCGAGGATTCGCTTGGGCAGTGCCCCTTCGAGTTCGAGCAGTTCCTGCTTCATCGCCAGCCCGCCGCCAAAGCCGTGCAGGGTGCCATTCGAGGCGACAACCCGGTGGCACGGGAGCCAGAGCGGTATCGGGTTCGCCCCCACCGCCGCGCCCACCGCCCGTGGCGCCTGGCCCTCACCGACGTGGCGGGCCAGCCAGCCGTAGCTCCGCGTCTCACCCCGCGGGATCGCCCGCAGCGCGAGCCAGACCTTGCGCTGGAGACTCGAGCACTCCGGCAGGTCGACCGGGAACGCCTCGATAGGCGCGGGCATGCCCTCCGCGTAGTCCCGGAGCAGCTGTAGCGCATGCTCTCCTGCCGGGTGCCCGCCGCGTACGGCCCCGAATGCCCGCAGTTCGCCCTCGGCCGCTGCCTGCGTCCGGTGGAACAGCGTCGCGAACCGGATCCCGGCATCGGTCAGGGCAACGCCTGCCCAGCCCAGCCGCGTCGCGGTGACGTGCAGCGTCGGTGATGCGCTCATCTCACCCGGCAACGTTCCACGCCGCCGCCGGTCACGCCTGCTTCTTCGCCCGTGGCGGGCGTTGCCTGCGGCGCATGAGCTTTGCGAACAGGGCGCCGCGCAGGCTCTGGTACGACCGGGTCGCGTCGTCATCGTCGATCCGCTGCAGGTCGGGCCTGCCGTAACGTGCCTCCTCGAACGCATCGGAGAGTGCCACGGCTGCCGCCTCGCGCTCGATGGCACGGCCCATGCGCCGCGACCACTCCCGCGGAGTCTCCGCCTGGCGGCTCCCCAGCCCGACCCAGCCTGCAAGCCGCTGGGTCTTGGCCCACATACGCGCCCGCCCATCGAGCCCCCCCATGCCCCAGTTCCAGGCGAGCCGCGCGCCGAGACCACTCACCGCGATCAACGCCAGCACACCCGCCAGCACCCACACGATCATCCAGTTGAACGGCTCGTTCACCACCGGAGTTTCCGTAAGCGCATCGCTGACCGGCCCGGGGATGTCCTCCGGGATGATTTCCTCGCCGAAGAAGTCCCCAAGGTCGGGCGAGATGAACGGCTCGTCCTGGGGAATGGCATCGAGAGAGCCCAGCCCGCCCACGCCGCCTTCAGGCCGGTCGGCGGTCGGATTGAAGTCGAGCCACCCCAGCCGCGGGAAGAATACCTCGACCCAGCTGTAGGCGCTGTCCTTGCGCACCGTGTAGGTCGTTTCGTTCCCGGTACCCGGGTCCAGCACGTAGCCCACCGCCAGCCGTGCCGGGATGCCCTGCGACCGCAGCATCACCACGAGCGCGGTCGATTGATAGTCGAAGTAACCCCGCTTGAGCTCGAAGAGGAGGAAGTCCACCGCATCGCGGCCCGGTGGCGGAGACTGCACGCTGAGGTCGTACGGGAATGTCCGCAGGTATGCCTCCAGCGCCTTCGCGGCCTCGTACGGAGTCGTGGCGTTCGCCTCGCGGATAACTCGCGCAGCCTCCTCCGCCACACGATCGGGCAGGCTGTCGGGAAGTTGCAGGTAGCGCTCCGTCACCCAGTCGGGGTAGTCGCTGCCCGCATCGAGCAGCTGGATCAGGGTGGCCCGGCTCCGTGTGCCGATCGTGTTGTACGTGTCGCCCTTGTTGAGCCCGCGCCTGCTTCGCATCTCTTCGATGTCACCGTCGTACCCGCGCGGTGTCTCGATAGTGGTGTCGATGTTCGCCGCGATCGGCGACCCGGGGGTCAGCAGGGTGCTCTCCGGGTCCAGCACTTTCACCCGGAGAATGGAGACATCGCGCGATTCGTAGGTCGCTTCCTGTTCGTTGACGCCGGTGGCCGAGGCATCTACCCGCTCGGTATCGCGCTTCCCCTGCTTCCAGCCGTTGCCCGTATACACGTCATAGCTGGTCGCCCGGATAAGCCCGGCATCCGGGCTCTGGATCTCGAAGAGTTCCTTCGTCCCTAGGGTGACGTCGCCCTTGATGGGCAGCGTATTGCCGAACGAATGCAGGTTCGCGCCCTTCCGCGAGTCGATGTTGTGAAAGAGCCGAACCAGTGAATCCGACTGGTTCGTCACCGGTCGTGCGATGGCATCGAACACGCGCTCGGCCGCTTTCGCCTGGTCGCCCAGCGGCAGCCACCATGCCGCGACGATCAGGCCCGCTGCCAGCGTCACCGTCAGCTGAATGGCGCTTACGCTGATGAAATCGGGGTACTCGATGCCCTCGCGCTTCCAGAGCGTCTGGCTCTTCTGCAGATGCAGCCGGCCAACGAGGACGATCGCGCCGAAGAGGAACACCACGAATGCGCCGCTGGGCTGGCCCGAGAGGAAGCTGATGTTCGTGAGCAGGATCACGCCGC
>CAYUVT010000060.1:0-15546 GCA_964448165.1 uncultured Anaerolineaceae bacterium
CCGTTGCCGGGACGCCGGTGCGCTCTTACCGCACCATTTCACCCTTGCCCTTCCAGGGAAGGGCGGTATGTTTCTGTTGCACTTTCCGTCGGCTCACGCCGCCCAGGTGTTACCTGGCACCCTGCCCGGTGGAGTCCGGACTTTCCTCGGCAGCGGACTGCCGCGGCCACCCGGCCCCCTGAACCCAATTCCATTGTCGAGTGGCGGGTGAGGATTGTCGATTCACCCCGGGACTTGCTGGCAGCCAGGCCGGGTACAATCGCCGATTACCAGAGCTGGCCGGAGGGCACATGCCAATTGACGACATGAAGGTTGGGGCTACCGCGACGGGTTCGGTGACGTGCGCGCCGGAACATTTTGCGAGCCGCATTGTTGCAGGGACGCCGGACGTGTTCAGCACCGCATCGCTTGGGGCGCTCGTCGAAAAGACGGCAGCCGAGTGGATGGCGCCGCACCTGAGGCTCGACCAGATGACCGTCGGCGCGCAGATCGTGATCAACCACACGGCCGCCACCCCCGAGGGGATGCTGGTGACGGCCGAGCTCAAGCTCGTGGGTATCGATGGGCGCCGGTTTGATTTCGAATGGACGGCGACCGATGGCGTTGACCAGGTCGGCCACGGAACCCATCAGCGGTTTGTGATCGATCGGGCGCGGTTCGAACAGCGGCTGACACAGAAGAGGGGCTGAGCGGGCGGAGACTCAGGCGGTACGCGCGTCCCGGGCCGGCTCCTCGTCAGCGGGCCCGGCCGGGGGCACGACGAACTGCGCGGCCACCGTACGCAGGTCGATGGCGGCGGCAGGAGACTCGCTGACAGTGGCGCCGCGCCAGCTCCACTCCCTGAGGAGTGCCTCCGCGATGGCTCGCGGGTCGGGCCGGTACGTGCCCTCGCGGATCTGGCGGCGGAGCTCGAGCACGCGGCGGGTGCGCTCGTCGAACGGCACGGGGTCGCTGGCGGTGGGAGGTTGCGGTTTCCGTTCAGTGTCAGCCATGTGGAGAACTCCGCGGGGGGGTTACATCTCAGTTAACGGCAGGGAACTCACGGGACTTGAGGGGCTCATACGCCATTCTGTCAGATTCTTCACACAGGTATATCGGGGTTTACCCGCTGCGCCCGGGATGAAGCGCTGCCGACTATGAGGTTTGTGCCCCGGCGCCCGGCGAGGCGATGTGGTACGCTCGATGCAGAGCACGCTGTGGCGTGCCGCGGTACTTCCTCTGGACTGCTCGTGGTTGCGGTGATCTGAGGCGGTTCGCACTCAGCCTCACCACGCTCATCAACCGACACGGAGTCCATTTTTCTGATCACCCTTCGCACACCCACCACCGCCGCGATCTTCCGCGGCGGCACGTCCCCGCTGGCCCCCCGGCCCACTCCCGCAGCCCGGCCTTTTCGAGAGCTCGGCATCGGGAACGACCTGGTCGAGGCACTTCGCCGCGGCGGCATCACCGAGCCCACACCGATCCAGGCTCTCACCATCCCCGACGCGCTGAACGGGCGCGATGTCTGCGGGAAGGCTCGCACCGGTTCGGGCAAGACGCTGGCCTTTGGCCTTCCGCTCATCGAGCGGACGGGCCGGAGCGCGCCGCGGCGGCCGCGGTCGCTCGTGCTCGTTCCGACACGGGAACTGGCGAGCCAGATCCTCGAAGCGCTTCGTCCGCTGGCTGTCGCCCGGAAGCTGCGGCTTGCCACCATCTACGGTGGTACGTCGATCAATCGCCAGGCCGACCAGCTCCGGTTGGGCATCGATATCGCGATCGCCACTCCGGGGCGGATGTTCGATCTCCTCGGGCGCGGGGCACTCACGCTGGATGACCTGGAGATGGTAGTCATCGACGAGGCCGACCAGATGGCCGACCTGGGTTTCCTGCCGCAGGTCGAGCGTATCCTGGACCAGGCGCCGGCCGGCCACCAGACGCTGCTGTTTTCGGCAACACTGGATGGGGCCATCGGGACACTGATCCGCAAGTATCAGCACGACCCGGTGCACCACGAGGCCACGCCCGAAGACGAGCCTGAGTCGGCGATGGAACACCGCTTCATCGGCGTGGACTTCGGACAGAAGACCAGTGTGGCCGCGGCGATCACGGCGGGCCCTCAGCGGACGATCATGTTCGCCCGCACCCAGCGAGGCGCGGAGCGGCTGGTCCGCGATCTCGGCCGGGCGGGAGTGGAAGCGGGCGTAATTCACGGCGGGCTGAGCCAGCCAAAGCGCGAGCGCGCGCTCCACGCTTTTTCGCGCGGGCACGTGCGGGTGCTGGTGGCGACGAACATCGCGGCGCGCGGCATCCATGTGGACGGGATCGACATGGTGGTGCACCACGACGTCCCGGAGGACACGAAGACTTATCTGCACCGTTCGGGGCGGACGGCACGGGCCGGCGCAGGCGGACTGGTGGTCACACTGGTGGAGCCGGGCGAAGTGCGGGCGGTGAACCAGCTGCGGCGCGAAGCCGGCGTCCGCGAGGCACTGGTCCCCATGGGGGCGACGGATCCGCGGCTGGCCGACCTTGCGGCCTGGACGCCGCCACTCGAAGAGCACGCCGCTCGACCGGGCCGCGAGCAGACGGCTTCCGGGAGCTCTCGCGAGGGCGGGCCACGGCGCACGCCGAACGGAGGGTACCGTTCCCAGCGAAGGCGGTACGATGCGCTGAGCGGCCCCAACGCCTCCGGACGTGGCCCGCAGGGCGGAACTTCGCGCACCTTCCAGCGCTCCTCGCGGAGCGACCACCAGGCACGCGCCTGACCGACACGCAGATACCAACGGAGGAACGCATGGCGAAAGGTGAAGCTATCGAAGTCGAGGGGACTGTCACCCAGCCGCTCCCGAACGCGATGTTCAGGGTGGAGCTGGCGAACGGGCATGAGGTGCTGGCGCACATCAGCGGGAAGATCCGCAAGCACTTCATCAAGATCTTGACCGGCGACCGGGTGCTGGTGGAGCTTTCGCCCTACGACCTGACACGCGGACGGATCACCTACCGGTTCAAGTAAGACGCGCGGGGCGGGGGCACGCCCCGCCCCTTCATGCGCACCGCCTATTCATGCGCACCGCCTATTCGCGGGGGAGCCCGAGGCCGCGGGTGGCGATCACGCTGCGCTGAATCTCGCTCGTCCCGCCCTCAATGGTGTTGGCCACGCTCCTCAGCAGGGCATAGTGGTAGCGAAGGGCCGGTGAGCCGGGCCGCGCTGCCTGGCCTTCCATGCCGAACACCTGGGCTGCGGTGGCCGCGATGCGCTGCTGCATCTCGGCGCCGAAGAGCTTGGCCATCTGCGACTCGCGGGTCGGCGCGATGCCCGTCTTCTCCTGGTGGGAGGCGATGTAGTAGGCCATGTTCCGCAGGAGTTGCACGCCGATGGCGTGCTCGGCCATCCGGTGGCGGATCGCATCGGTCACGCGCGCGTTGGACTGGCGGATGTGGGCGACGAGGTCATCGACCGTTCGGCGGGCGTTGGATGTGGCGCCGATGGAGGAGCGCTCGAAATCGAGGCCAACAGCGACGTTGTACCAGCCGCGGTTTTCCTCGCCGACCAGGTTGGCGGCGGGCACACGGACGTCCTCGAAGAAGATCTCATTGAATTCATGGGTGCCGGCCATATTGGTCAGCGGGCGCACCGTGATGCCCGGGGTATCCATCTTGATGGCGAAGGTTGAGATGCCCTTGTGCTTCGGCGCGTCCGGGTCGGTACGCGCGGCGAGCCAGCCCCAGTCGGCATAATGGCCGAAGGTAGTCCAGATTTTCTGCCCGTTGATGATGTAGTCGTCGCCATCGCGGACGGCGCGGGTTTGCATCGCGGCAAGGTCCGAGCCGGCGCCGGGTTCGCTGTACAGGGTGCACCAGAGGTCGGTGCCATCGGCGATGCGGGAGAGGTACTGCTCCTTCTGGGCATCGGTGCCGTAGAGCATGACGACGGGGCCGACCCAGGCGACGCCCATGTTCACTGTGCCGGGGACACCGTGATAGGCCATCTGTTCGTTGAAGATCATCTGCTGCATCGGCGAAGCGCCGAGTCCGCCGAACTGCCTGGGCCACGGAAGCGCGAGCCAGTGCCTTGCCGCGAGACGCTTCATAATGTCGCGCTCGACGGCCAGGCGATCCTGGAGTGAGTCGTGTTCCGCGTCCCACCCGGAAGGGAGGCCATGGGCGATGAAGTCAGTGACCTCTTGCTGGAACGCCGCCTGTTCGGCGGTGAGCCGGAAATCCATGGTGGTGCCTCCTGGCTGGTGATGCGGTGCTCCCGACAGTGTAACGGCCAGCAGGGCCGTCGGTCGCCGCGGCATGCCCTGCCCCGCGACCATAGTTGTCGCGGCCGGGGGAGAGGATGAGCCCCGGGAGGTGCTCATGCCCGACGGTGGAAACGACTGCTGCGGCAACTGTGTATTCAACAGCCGCTGGGGGACATACCACGACCCGGCGCTCGAGGGCCGGCGGGAGCCACTCGCGGACTGTGTCTTGCGTGGGATCCAGACCGAGGACACCTTCTGGACCTACTGCGACTGGTTCCAGGGCGGGGAGTTTTACTACGACGCGCTCGAGATCATCGCAACGCGGCCCGAGCCATACCGCCTGGACCCGGCCGCCGTCCGGGAGCTCGTGGAGCGGTCGCTGGCCTTCCTGGCTGACTCGGGCCGGTCGTTCACGCCGGTGTGGGCAAACGGGCTCGGCACGCCATGGTCGTACACGCGCATTCCCTGGGATGGCCCGAACATGCCCTACATCTGCTTGCATCCGGTGCATTGTCACCTGTGCGGCAAAGAGGAAGAGCGGAGCGGCATCCGGATCGAGCCGCGTGACCTCCCGGAGCCCCTGACATTCTGTTCGGACGAGTGCTACCTGGAGTGGTGGGAGTCGCGCCACCCGCCTTTGGAGCAGTGGCCGTGGCTCCGGGGTGTCCCCCCGCGTGACCCGAGGAAGGCGCCGCCGTGGGCCCTATAATCCTCCCGTGCCAGCACCAGCAACCGGTAAGCCCCGCCTCGTCGTCCTCGATTCGCACGGCATCCTGTACCGCGCATTCTTCGCGTTCGCAAACTCCGACCATCCCCTGATGACCTCGAAGGGGGAGCTCACCTTCGCGGTCCATGGCTACGCCGAGACGCTCATCCGGGTGCTCGACCAGCTGAAGCCGACCCACATCTGCGCTGCCTGGGATGCGGGTGGCAAGACCTTCCGGCACGAGGCGAGCGAGGCGTACAAGGCAACCCGGCGCGAGACGCCGCCCGAACTCCTGCGCCAGATGGAGCGCGTCCGCCAGCTGCTGGAGGCCTTCAACATCCCGATTTTCGAAGTTCCGGGGTACGAAGCCGACGATGTCGCAGGGACGATCGCCAGGAAGGCCGCAGAGCAGGGGGTTGAAACCTACATCGCCACGCTGGATACGGACCTGGTCCAGCTCATCGGTCCCAACATCAACCTCTTCATGTTCCGCCCGTACCAGCGCGACACCGTGGATTACAACGAACAACGCGCTGCGGAGCGGTACGGGTTCAGTCCGAAGTACATGATCGATTTCAAGGCGCTGAAGGGGGATGCGAGCGATAACGTCGAGGGTATTCGCGGCATTGGCGAAAAGACGGCGACCGACCTCATCCGGCAGTTTGGCGGCGTGCCCCAGATCTACGAGAACATCGAGCTGGTGCGCGGCGCACTGAAGCAGAAGCTCATCGAGGGCCGCGACATCGCGTTCCGTAACCTCGAACTGGTAACGATCCATACGGACCTGCCGATCGACTTCGACCTGGAGTCGTGCCGGGTACAGGATTTCGACCGCGAGCGCGTGGCCGCGATCTTCCGCGAGCTGGAGTTCCGGATGCTGGCGCAGCGGCTCGATGAGGTGCTGGGCGCCGCGAGACCAGCGGCGAGCCCGGGTGACGTGGCCGCGACGGAGTATACGACGGTCACTACGGCCGAAGCCCTCGGTCAGCTTGCGGCGACGCTCCGGGAGGCGGGCGCGTTCGGGTTCGCCGGCATCTCGACCACCGGCGACACCTCGCACCCGATGGTACTGGGGCTGGCGTTCGCGACCGAGCCCGGCCGGGCGTGGTATGTGCCGGTGGGCCACGTTCCCCGGATCGATGGGAATACGGCGCAACTCAAGCTCGACGCAGTCCGGGAGTCGCTTGGACCGGTCCTCGCCGACCCGGAGTTGAAAAAGACCGTCTACAACACCAAGTACTTGCTCCACCAGCTCGAGCGGAACGGCATGACACTCGCCGGGTACGAGTTCGATGTGGCGATCGCCGCCTTCCTCCTGGGCGAGACCTCATCGCAGTTGCAACCGCTGGTGAACGAGCGGCTCGGCATCCAGATGAGGACGCTGCAATCGCTGACGGGCGCCGGCAGGAACCAGATCGCCCTTTCGCAGGCGGACATCGAGGAGGTGGCGCCCTATGCCTGCGAGCAGGCCGAGATGCTGCTCCGCATCCGCCCGCAGCTCGAACAGCAGCTCAACGAACGCGGCCAGTGGTCGCTCTTCGCGGATATGGAGATGCCACTCATCCGCGTGCTCTTTGGCATGGAGCGGGTGGGCATTGCGGTGGACGTGGCGGTGTTGCGGGAGCTCTCCCGGGCCATGGCCGTGGAAATCGACAGGATCGAGGGCCAGATCTATTCCGAGGTCGGGCACAAGTTCAACATCGGGAGCCCGAAGCAGTTGAGCGACGTGCTGTTTGGCGAGCTCGGCCTGCCCAAGACGCGCAAGACCACCCAGGGCTACAGTACCGACCAGCGGGCGCTCGAAAGCCTGCGACCGGTGGCGCCGATCATCGACCTGATCTTCCAGTACCGCGAACTGACGAAGCTCAAGTCGACGTACACCGATGCGCTGCCAGGCGCCATCGCAGAGGACGGCCGCATCCACACCGATTTTCAGCAGACGGTCGCCTCGACGGGACGGCTGAGCAGCACCAACCCGAACCTGCAGAACATCCCGGTGCGCTCGGATACAGGCCGCGATATTCGCCGGGCGTTTGTGGCCGCGTACTTCGACGACCCGTGGCTCGTGGCGGCCGACTACTCGCAGATTGAATTGCGGGTGCTGGCGCACATCACCGGGGACGACGGGCTCATCCAGGCGTTCCTCGCCGACCAGGATATCCACCGCGCGACGGCGGCAACTGTCTACGGGGTCGACCCTTCGGAGGTGACACGGCAGATGCGCGACACGGCGAAGATGGTGAATTTCGGCATCGCCTACGGCATGGGCGAGTTCGGGCTCGCCAGCCGCACCGGGATGACGCGCGAAGAGGCGGAAGCGTTCATCACCACCTACTACCGGCGCTTCCCGGGCATCGCCCAGTGGCAGCACACGACACTCGAATCGACCCGCGAAAAGGGCTACGCGGAGACGCTCTTCGGCCGGAGGCGGTACCTCCCGGCGATTCGCAGCACGAACTTCCAGGTCCGATCGGCGGCGGAGCGGGAAGCCATCAACATGCCCATCCAGGGCACGGCCGCCGACATCATCAAGGTGGCGATGATCCGCGTGGACGAAGAGCTGCGCGAGCGCGGACTCCGCAGCCGGATGATCCTCCAGGTGCACGACGAGCTCATCTTCGAATGCCCGGCTGAGGAGGTGGTTGCGGTGCGGGAGCTGGCGGAGCGGCTCATGCCGGCAAGCATCGAGATGAAGGTGCCGCTGAAGGTAGACCTGAAGCAGGGGCGCAACTGGGGCGAGATGGAGTAGGGCACGGGCCTGCCTGACCCGGCGGGCCGTTTACACGAGAACAGGCAGAACGGATGCCCGCCAGGGTCGAGCATCACCCGAAAATCCTCCCGGACCGAATGCCGATTTTGCGCGGTTGTAACCCTTACTTCGCTCTTCGCCCACCGGTTGGACTTCCGGCGGCTCCTATACTCGAAGCATGCGCATTGCCGTCATCGGGGCGGGCGCCGCAGGGTTGACTGCTGCCTACCGGCTGACCAAGGCCGGGCACCGGGTGATCGTCTACGAGGCGAACCCCTACGTCGGCGGGCGTGCGCACACCGAGTACTTCGGGCCAGGCCACCATGTAGATACGGGGGCAGGCTGGCTGACGACGGCCTACACGCGCACGCTCGCCCTGTTCGAGGAGCTGGGAGAGCGTGAACGGCTGCAACCGCTGCGCGCCAGCGGCCCCGCCGAGCTGCTCCTGGGCGACCAGGTGTACATCAGCAATGGGCTGCCACGGACGCCATCGGGCGAGCACCTGGTTCCCCCGGAGGAGCGAGAACGGCTGCGCAACTGGCTGCAGTGGCTCGAAGGCTACCCGCCGCTCGGTTTCCGGACCTTCAACGACCAGGAGACCGCAGAGGCACACCTGGCCCCGGTGAGCCCAACGGCAGCCAGGTACCTCTTCGGTCCGATGTTCGAGGGGTTGTTCGCGCCCCTTTCGGAGCAATCGGCCGAGTTCCTGCGGTCGTGGGTAGCGGCGAGCCGTGCGCGGTACTTCCAGGTGGCCGAAGGCATGGATGCGCCGTGGAAGCGCGTGGCGAGCCACCTGGAAGTGCGGCTCAATGCGCGAGTCGAGATGATCCGCCAGGGTGGCATGCGGATGGAAGTGGTGGCGAACAGCATGGGCACGGAGTTCGACGGGGTGGTGGTTGCGGTGCCGCCGCCAGCGGGGAACCGGTTTGTGACGCGCGCTATCGAGCCGCGCTGGGTTGCGCAGCTGAATTACGAGCACATCGAGTACACGGGACAGTGCCGGCTGTACCTGGCCATGCCGGGCGACGCGCCCGGGCGCATCCACCGGCGGGCCTTACCGATGGGACTGGTTGCAAGCGTCGAATGGCAATCTGCGCGGGATGGCGCGTGGGGGACCTGCCCGGCAGGCTGGCAGTGGGCCCTCATCTGCGGGAACGAGCGGTACAACCGGCACCTGGTGAATCTGCCCGATGCGGAAGTCGCGGGGCACCTGTGGAACGAAGCGGCACGCATCATCCCGAACCTGCCGCCATTGAAGTCCTGGAATGTCCGGCACGTCATCCGGTGGGCACATGCGGTGCCAACGATGGCCCCGGGACACTTCACGCGAATGGCGGCCTACCAGCGGCGGCCTCCGCTCGTGTTCGCGGGCGACTGGACGCACCAGGGATGCATCGAGGGGGCGGTGCGCTCGGGCGAGGCAGCGGCCGAAGCGTTTGGGCCGGGGTAAGGCGCCGCAGGCCTGCCGGAGCGTGTAGAATCCGCCGCATCTTTGCGGAGGCAACACGCATGCGATTCCAGGACACCCCGGAGCTCGCCGAATGGCGCTCCACAGTCCGTAAGTTCGTCCAGGACTATTGGCTGAAGGACTCGACGGGCGACGAGGACGAGATGGCCATGATGGAGGGAGGCGGGGACCCGAACCGCACGAAGGTGTGGCTCGACAAGCTTGCTGAGAATGGCTGGATCGCGCCGGCCTGGCCGAAGAAGTACGGCGGGGCCGACATGTCGGTCCTGGAGCAGTTCGTGCTCAGCCAGGAGCTTCACGAAGCGGGTGCGCCGACAAGCCGCCAGATGCTGAACCTGGTCGGCCCGACGATCATGCTGCACGGCACCGACGAGCAAAAGGCCGAGCACCTGCCTCCGATGTTGCGGGGCGAGGTGGCGTGGTGCCAGGGCTTCAGCGAACCCGGGTCCGGTTCGGACCTGGCAAGCCTGCAGACGCGGGCCGTGCGCGACGGCGATGATTATGTCGTCAATGGCCAGAAGATCTGGACATCCGGTGCACACCGGGCGGACTGGATCTTCATGATGGCGCGCACCGACCCGGACGCGCCGAAGCACCGCGGCATCAGCTACCTGCTGGTGGATATGAAGACGCCCGGCATCACCGTGCGGCCGCTGATCAACATGGCGAACGGCCACGTCTTCAACGAGGTGTTCTTCGAGGACGTGCGCGTGCCGGTGAAGAACCGGATTGGCGAGGAGAACCGCGGCTGGTATGTCGGGACTACTACCCTCGACTTCGAGCGCTCAAACATCGCGCGGGCGATTACGGCGCGGAAGAACGTGGAGAAGCTGGCGAAGTACGTGCGGGGGCGGACGGCGGCGGGTCAGCCGGTAAGCTCAAGCTATCGGCTCGAGATTGCGGACCGGGCGTTGGAAACGGCGATCTGCGAGCTGCTTTCGTTCGTTGTGATTTCGATCCAGGCGCGGGGCGGAGTCCCGAACATGGAAGCCAGCATGTGCAAGATGTACGGCTCGGAGCTCTCGCAGCGAATCGCGCTGACGAAGATGCACGTCACGGGTATGACCGGGCAACTGCGCAAGTTCGAGGGGCCGGAAGCGGTGCTCGGACACAGCGCGGCAATGGAATACATGCAGGTGGTACCGGCGACGATCGCCGCGGGCACGAGCGAAATCCAGCGCAACATCATCGCGACGCGGGGGCTGGGCCTGCCTCGCGGGTAAGCGGAGCGAAGGATCAGCCGCCCTTCACGCGCAAGTTGGGGAGGGCGGCGTGTTTCGAGGAGCAGCATGGAAGCAGCGGGCACGCTCGACGTGATCGAGGAGTTGATGGGCCGGCAGCGGGCAATCAGGCGGTTCACTGCGCGGGGTGTGGATGACGAGCTCATCGAGCGCATCCTGCGAGCGGCAACGCGGGCGCCCAGTGCCCGCAACGCTCAGCCATGGCGGTTCATCGTCATCCGCGAGGCGGCCACAAAGCGGCAGCTGGGCGAAATCTTCGATGAACTCGGCGCGCGAATGTATGGGCAGGGGGCTCCCGATCGGACGCCATGGGAGGACGTGCCGGTGCTGATTGCTGTGTGCTCGGAATACGCCTTCGGGGAGGGGGACGCGGCGATGGCCGCGCTGGGGGCCTCGATCTACCCGGCGGTGCAGAACCTGCTGCTCGCCGCGACTGCGGCTGGCCTGGGCACGGTACTCACGACGCGCTGGAAGGCGCGCGAGCCGCAGCTCCGGCCAATCCTGGGGCTACCCGAGAACATGGCCGTACACGCCATCATCCCCATGGGCTGGCCCGACCGTCGTTATGGAAAGAATCGCAGGCGGCCTGTCTCGGAGGTTACCTACCGGGAGCGTTTCGGCCGGGCGTGGTGACGTTCGCGGGTCAGCCACCGCCGAGGGCCGGGACGATGGCGATCTCGGTCTCCGATGAGACGCGGTGGTGCAACGCGAGCGGCACCACCTCTCCGTCGAGGGCGAAGGCCAACTCGGGACGCAGGCGGTTTTCTTCGACCACGCGGCCGTAGAAGCCGGGGCATCGTGCATCGACGGCGCGGAGCACGTCACCGATGGTGGCCCCATCGACCTCTACAACCGGCGACCCGCCGCAGATGCCGCGGAGGGTCGCCGGGATGACAACACGGACCATCAAGACAGGCCGTTGAGCTCCTCGACCAGGCGCCGCGGAGACATCGGGAGGTCGGTGAAACGGTGGCCGGTCGCATCGGCGATGGCATTCGCGATTGCGGCCAGGGGCGGCACGATCGGCACTTCGCCCACGCCGCGCACGCCGTATGGGTGGCCGGGGTTTGGCACCTCCACCAGGATCGTGTCGATGTTGGGCACGTCGAGCGTGGTCGGCATGCGGTAGTCGAGGAAGCTCGCGTTCACCAGGCGACCGGTCTCGTCGTAGAAGTACTCCTCGTTCAACGCCCAGCCGATGCCCTGCACGGCGCCGCCCTGGATCTGCCCTTCCACGTACGAAGGATGGATCGCGGTTCCGACATCCTGCACTGCTGTGTAGCGGAGGATGGTGACCTTGCCGGTGTCGGGATCGACCTCGACATCGACGATGTGGGTGCCAAACGCGCCGCCAGCGCCGCGGGCGAGGAGCGACGCCTTGCCGGTGATGGGGCCGCCGGTCCGGGCCGACTGGGCCGCCATCTCCTTGAAGGTCAGTTCCCTGGTGGAGTCTTTCAGGCAGCGGAGCACGCCAGATTCGTACACCACATCGTCCTCGGCGACTCCCCAGAGCTTCGCGGCGCGAGTGACCATCTGGCGGCGGATATCCATGCCAGCCTCGAAGACGGCGAGGCCGGAAGCGAAGGTGGTGCGGCTGCCGCCGGTCACGTCGTTGTGGCCGATCGAGTCGGTATCGACGACGGATGGGCGGATGGTGTCGTAGGGTACGCCGAGCGTCTCGGCGAGCTGCATGGCGAGCGAGGCTCGCGTTCCACCGATATCCGTGGAGCCTTCGACCAGGTTGATGGTCCCGTCGGTGTTGACGGCAACCACGACGCTGGATTGCATGCCGCCGTTGAACCAGTAGCCCGAGGCGACGCCCCGTCCCCGGTTCGGCCCTTCGATGGGTGAGCGGTAGTGCGGGGAGTTCAGGGCGGCCTCGACGACTTCTTCGTTGCCGATGCGGGGGAAGGCGATGCCGTTCACCATCCGGGTGCCCTGCTTCGAGGCATTCACTTTGCGGAATTCGAGCGGGTCGATGCCCTGGCGCTTTGCCAGCTCGTCGACGATGCTTTCGATGGCGAAGGCAGCCGCAGGAGCACCCGGCGCACGATAGGCGGCCGTCTTCGGCTTGTTCACCACGACGTCGTAGGCGTGCAGCTCGAAGTTCTCCAGGTTGTAGGGCGAGAGCATGGTCATCGAGCCGGCGCCCACGGGTGAGCCGGGGAATGCGCCGGCCTCGTAGCAGAGCGTCGCCTGGACGGCGGTCAGCCGGTCGCCCTTCGCCGATGCCTTGACCTTGATGTAGGTGCCGCTGGTAGGGCCGGTGGCCTCGAACACTTCGGTGCGGCTCATGGTGGCCTTGACGGGCCGGCCGCTCTTCTTCGAAAGGAGCGCGACGACCGGGTCGAGGTAGATGGGCAGTTTGCCACCAAAACCGCCGCCGATTTCCATCGGGACGACCTTGACGTGGTTGATGGGCAGCTTGAGGACCTCGGAGACCAGGCCGCGCACCGCGAACGCACCCTGGGTGCTGGTCCAGATCGTCAGGGTGCCATCGGAATTCCAGTTGGCGGTGGATGTCTGCGGCTCGATGTAGCCCTGGTGGACCATCCTGGTGGTGAACTCGCGCTCGATGACGACATCGGCGCCAGCGAAGGCAGCCTCGACATCGCCGCCCGCGAACTTGTTGTACGTGGCGACATTCGAGGGCCTGTCGCTCAGCTCGCCGGTCATGAGCGTCTTCGTGCGGCGCGACTCGTCCAGGAGCGGGGCATCGTCGCGCATTGCATCGCGCACATCGAGGACGGGCGGAAGCACCTCGTACTCGACCCTGATCTTGCCGAGCGCCAGTTCGGCGACATGAGGGCTCGCCGCCGCGACGGCAGCGATGGCATGGCCCCGGTAGAGGGCCTTATCGGAGGCCAGGATGTTGTCGCTTACTTCCTTGACGTTGACGGCGCTCTCGCCAAGCTCCTCAATCTTGTCGGCAGCGGCGGGCAGGTCTCGATGGGTGACGACGGCCAGCACGCCGGGGTGCTTTTCCGCCTCGCTGGTATCGATCGACCGGATGCGCGCATGGGCGTGGGGGCTACGGAGTACCTTCGCGTGGATGAGACCGGGGAGGTGGATATCGGCGCCATACTGGGCCTTGCCGGTGACTTTCTCGACGCCATCCGGGCGGATGGGCCGGGTGCCGATGACGGAGTAGCCGGGGCGTTCTGCTGTGGTCACGTTAATTCGCCTCCTGCATTCGGTTGGATGCTTTCATGACGGCTTTGACGATCTTGTCGTAGCCAGTGCAGCGGCAGAGGTTACCAGCGAGCCAGAAGCGCACGCGGTGCTCGTCGGGGTTCGGCTCGCGGTCGAGGAGTGCCTTCGCCGACATGATGAACCCGGGCGTGCAGATGCCGCACTGGAGGGCTGCCTCCTCGAGAAAGGCCTGTTGCAGTGGATGGAGCTGGTCGCCATGGGCAAGGCCCTCAATGGTGGTGACTTCGGCTCCCTGCGTCTCGACGGCCAGGACACAACACGAGTTCACGACGCGACCGTTGAGGAGGACGCTGCAGGCGCCGCAGTTGCCGTTGTTACACCCTTCCTTGGTGCCGGTGAGCCCGATCTCATCGCGGAGGACTTCGAGGAGGCTCTGGCGAGGCTCCGCGAGAAACTCAACATCTTCGCCGTTGAGGCGCGTCTGGATGTGCATTTTCGACATGGGCTAGCGGGCCTCCCTGAGGCGCTGGAGCGCGCCTTCGAGCGCGCGGATGGTGAGGATCTTCGCCAGGTGCTTGCGCTGGGCGACGCCGCCGCGCATGTCATCAATCGGGGTGGCGGCATCGCTGGCGGCCTGGCCTGCGGCAGCGAAGGCCTCGGGCCCGGCGGGCTTGCCCACGAGCGCGGCGGCCGCCGCTGGCACGAGGATCGGGGTTGGGGCGACCGCGCCGAGGGCGACGCGCGCTGATTCGATGGTGGAGCCATCGGCGGCGAGGTGGATGCGAACGCCGGCGCTGGCCACCGCGATGTCCATCTCGTTGCGCGGAATGAAGCGGTGGTAGTAGGCGGCGGAACGGTCCGGCTGGGCCGGGATACGGATGCTGACAAGGAGTTCGCCCGGCTGGAGGTTGTTGCGGCCGGGTCCGGCGAAAAACTCTTCCACGGGCAGCTCGCGCGAACCTGAAGGGGAGGCGATGTTCAGGCGAGCGCCGAGCACCATGAGCGCCGGCGAAGAATCGGCTGCGGGGCTCGCGTTGCAAAGATTCCCGCCGAGGCTCGCACGCGACTGGATGGCGGTACCGCCGATGATGGAGGCAGCGTCGACGAGGGCAGGCAGCCGCGAGCGCACTGTCGCGTCCTCATAGACCCGGGCGAGCGGCACGGCAGCGCCTATTTCGAGCGAGCCGTCGGGCCTGAACGACATCGCCATCATCTCGGGGATGTGCTTCAGGTCGATGACCTGGTCGCACTGTTTGCGGCCTTCGCGGAGTTGCACGATGACATCGGTGCCACCGGCGAGCATGAGCGACCGCTTTCCATTGCCGAGCGCCGCAAACGCTTCGGCGAGGGAGCGCGGTGCGATGTAGTCAAACGCTTCCATGCACCATCCTTGGATGAGGAGTTCCCCGCAGAGAACGGGGATTGCGGAGCTTCCTGAGAGTGAAAAGGATCATAAGGCCCCTGCAACGGCTTGTCTTGAACGGCCCGTTCGACGGCTTGTGGGTAGAATGCCTCGACATGAAGCGCCTGCTGCTGCTGGCAGCCTTCGCCCTGGCCCTGGCACTTGGCCTTTCCTCGCGGCCGACGGCGTTCGCCGACGAGGGCTGGGTGATCACCGATTACGCCATCGAGTACGAGGTTCGGCCAGACGGGACGATTTCTGCGAAGGAAACCATCCACGCCGACTTCGGTTCGCTCCAGAAGCACGGGATCTTTCGTTACTTCTACGAGCGCGTTCCGTGCGGCGAGCCAATCGCCGGGGCCCAGCAGCCCATCTATAGCTGTCCGAAGGGGAGCAACCGCGAATACCAGTACGACATCGAGGGAGTCACCCGTCTCGACGGGAGCGCGTGGAAGTACGAGGTCTCACGGGAGTCGGGCAAGGTCACCATCAAGATTGGCGATGCCGACGTATTCATTTCGGGCCCGCAGGACTACGTGATCACCTATACGGTGAAGGGTGCGCTCGACGCATACGACGACCATAGCGAGCTGTACTG
>CAYUVT010000061.1:0-15351 GCA_964448165.1 uncultured Anaerolineaceae bacterium
AGATGACGCACCGGCGCACTCGCGCCCGCCATCGCCTGCAGGCCGCTCATGGAGATGTCTGCTCCTCCTGGCCGACTCTACCTATGCCGAGCAAGAGGGGTACACGCCGAGCGAGCAGCTCGTTGGCGAAGCGTTGCGGAACATCATGGTCAACGCCCGGGGGCGGGTGATTGTCGCCACGTTCGCTTCGCTGATATCCCGGGTGCAGCAGGTGATCGATGCGGCGGTGTTCACGGGCCGAAAGGTGTTCGTGACGGGCCGCTCGATGATCGACAACGTGGCGATGGCCCGGCAGCTCGGTTACCTGAACGCCCCGGACGGGACCATTGTGGGGGTGGAAGAGATGCGGAACACGCCGCCATCGAAGCTGGTGGTGGTGACCACGGGCAGCCAGGGCGAACCCACCAGCGCGCTCACGCGGATGGCGAACGGAGACCACCGCCACATCACGATTGCGAAGGGCGACACGGTGGTGCTCTCGGCTTCGCCAATTCCTGGGAACGAGACGGCGGTATACCGGAACGTGGACAACCTGTTCCGGCTGGGCGCCGAGGTGCTGTACAACCGCGCGCTGAATACGCATGTCCACGGGCATGCCAGCAGAGAGGAGCTGAAAATCATCCAGGGGCTCCTCCAGCCGGAGTACTTCGTGCCGGTGCACGGTGAGTACCGCCACCTCGTGATCCACGCGAAGCTGGCAGAATCGGTCGGGGTGCCCAAGGGCAACGCGTTCGTGCTCACGGACGGCGATGTGCTCGAAATCGACGAGGAGAGCGCCTGGACTGGCGAGCGCGTGCCGGCCAGTTATGTCTACGTCGATGGCCTCGGCATCGGCGACGTGGACCAGCACATTCTGCGCGACCGTGCGCATCTCTCGACCGACGGCGTCGTCGTGGTGATCGTGACGGTGGACAAGCAGACCGGGAAGCTGGAGCGTGCGGCAGAGGTGCTGGCGCGCGGCTTCATTGACGTGGAGGAGCGGGAGGACCTGCTCGAACGGAGCAAGCAGGTCGTGGCCGACTCCATCAGGGGCGTGGACCACTACGCCGAGTTTGGCGACATCAACGTGAGGATCCGCGACGCTGTGAGCAAGTTCCTCTATGATGAGACCCGCAGGCGCCCCATGGTGCTGACGGTGACTGTCGAGGTCTAGTCAGCAGACACAGTGGGCGATGCCGTTTCCCGGCCAGCGGGGTGCCGGTGAACGGGTAAAGAGGAGTGCAGAGCCATGGCGGCGAGGGCACGTACTCGGCCCCGCACTGCCCGTGCGAGCAATCGCGCGCGCGGCAGGAATCGGAAGAGCCGGATTTCACTTGGGAAACTCAGCAGGCCCGGCGTTGTGGGGCCTGTGGCCGTGCTTGCTGTTGTGACGGCCGCCGCCATCGCCTTCGACGGGGCGGAAGTGGGCCGGGAACTCCGCGACTGGCTCCTGCGGACGTTCGGTTTCGGACTCCTGGTGGTCTTCAGCTGGGCTGTGTACGGCGCTATTTCCGCGTGGCGCGGCTGGTACCTCGACCGGGCCGCTTTTGCCCGGCGGACGGCCGGGATGCTCGCGGCGGGCCTGTTTGCCTGGGGATTGTTCGGTCTCAACGAAGCGCGGTGGACCGCGGGAAACGTGAGCTTCCAGGAGGTCTCGCTCGGTGGCGATATCGGCCGCCAGATCGTCGCGGGGTTCCTGGGCAAGCTCGCGTGGCTCAGCCTCTTCGTAGTCGCGGCGGCGCTGCTGGCCCCGGGCCCGACGCGCTGGTTCGCGACGAACGCGCCGCTCTGGATGGAGGAGGCCTGGGAGCGAAGGCTGCCCCACAGGGCATTGGCTGCCGCCGGACGCTGGATCCAGTTCATTCTCCGGCGCCCGGGTGGGGACGACGGGGAGATCGTCATTGGCGCTGGCCGCTACGAACGGCTTGAGCCGATGGGCCGGACCGCGCTCGAGGGAGCTCCCGTCGTTTTCAGGCCCTCGATCGACCCGGCATCACCGAGTTCTCCCGTCGGGGCCGGTGCGGCAGCCACCTTCACACCGCTGCCTGCCGAGGAGCTGCCGATCGAAGCTGAGGAGCCCGGGGAATCCGAAGTGGAAGCGGCGGAGGCAGAGGAAGAGCACTCCGGGCCGTTGCAGCTTGGGCTCGAACTGGAACCGAAGAGCGGCTGGCAGCTGCCGGCAATCGAACTGCTAAACGCGCCGCAGCCGAGCGTCCATCGGAAGCACGACAACGCCGCCAGGGCCCAACTGATCGTTGATACCCTGGCCAGCTTCGGGGTCGATGCGACGGTAGTCGAGATCAACGAAGGCCCCACGGTCACCCAGTTCGGTGTGGAGCCTGGCTGGGAAGTGCGCTACAAGGACGTGCCGCTCCGCGACGAGAATGGGAGGCCGCTGCTCGGCGCCGATGGTCGGCCCCGGAGCGAGCGCGTCGAGGTCTCGCGGACGCGGGTCCGGGTGAACAAGATCACGGCACTCCAGAACGATCTCGCGCTGGCCCTGGCGGCGCCGAGCCTGCGCATCGAGGCGCCCGTGCCCGGTCGCGCCATCGTCGGCATCGAGGTGCCGAACGACGCCGCGACGGTGGTCACGTTGCGCGCGGTGATGGAGACGAAGGAATTCGCGGAGATCGAGAAGAAGAGCAAACTGGCAATCGCGCTCGGGAAGGGAGTCTCGGGTGTACCGGTGGTGGCCGACCTGGCGAAGATGCCGCACCTGCTCATCGCCGGTGCCACCGGCTCGGGCAAGAGCGTCTGCATGAATACGATCATCGCCGGGATCATGATGAACGCGACTCCCGACCAGGTGCGCTTCGTGATGATCGACCCGAAGCGGGTGGAACTGGTCGGGTATTCCGGGATTCCGCACATGGCCTTCAGCGAAGTCATCGTCGACATGGACAAGGTGGTCGGCGTGCTGCAGGCGGTGGTGGGCGAGATGGAGTCGCGCTACAAGAAGTTCGCCCAGATGGCTGTGCGGAACATCGAGGGGTACAACAAGCACCCACGGGTGTTGAAGAAGCTGCCCTACTGGGTAGTCATCATCGACGAGCTCGCCGACCTGATGATGGCGGCGCCGTTCGAGGTCGAGAAGCTGATTTGCCGGCTGGCACAGCTGGCCCGCGCGACCGGGATCCATCTCGTGGTCGCGACGCAGCGGCCGTCGGTGGATGTGGTCACGGGGCTCATCAAAGCGAACTTCCCGACGCGGATTGCCTTTGCCGTGACTTCGCAAACCGACTCGCGGACGATCCTGGACATGGGCGGGGCGGAGAAGCTGCTGGGACGCGGCGACATGCTCTACATGCCGACCGATGCGGCGAAGCCGATTCGCATCCAGGGTGTGTACCTTTCCGATGCCGAAGTTGAGCGGCTGGTGGAGTTCTGGAAGGACGAGCGGTTTGGCGACCTGGCACCGGAGACCGCGGATGCGCTGCTGGAGGAGGCATTGGCGGCCCAGAACGGTGGCGAGGCCGAGATCGAGGTTGACTTCGATGACCCAGTGGTGGACCGGGCGCGCGAGCTGGCGATGCAGCACCAGCGGATTTCGCCTTCGCTGTTGCAACGCCGGTTAAGGGTCGGGTACCTGAAGGCGGCCAAGATCATTGAGATCCTCGAAGACGAGGGCATCGTAGGACCACGGGAGGATGGCGAGTCGCGTCGCGTGCTCGCCGGAACCGCAGTTGAAGACCCTGCCTGATAGACTCTCCGGTGTGAAGAATCTTCGTTCGCTGTTGCGCCGCCACGAGGAGGGCGAGGCACCAGAGGAGCCGCGCGCTCACGAACAGTGCCTGAGTTGCGGCGCCGACCTTGAAGGGTCCCGCTCGTATGAGCGGTTCCGGGTGTGCCATTCGTGCGGATTCCACTTTCACCTGAGCGCGGAAGAGCGGCTCGCGACGCTGCTCGATATCGGGAGCTTCCACGAGGACGACCGCGGAGTGACGGCTATCGACCCCCTCTCGTTCCAGGGGCGGCAATCGTACCGCTCGCGGGTGATCCAGGCGCAGCGCCGCACGGGGCTGACGGAGGCCGCGCTGACTGGCACAGGCACCATCCACGGCCGCGACATCGTGATCGGCGTCATCGATTTCTCGTTCCTTGGGGGATCCATCGGGGTGGCGGCGGGGGAGCGGCTGGCACGGGCGTTCGAAAAGGCGACGGCGCGCCGCGTGCCCGTGGTGCTGGTTTGCTCAACATCGGGCACGCGTATGCAGGAAGGACTGCTTGCGCTCATGCAGGCGCCGCGGATCGCCGCGGCAGTCCGCCGGCACGACCGCTCGGGCCTGCCGTATATCGCTGTCCTGACCGACCCGACAACGGGGTCGTCGTATACCGGCTTCGTGAACCTGGCCGACATCATCCTGGCCGAACCGAACGCGCTCGTGGGGTATGCGGCGCTGCGGTCGCTGCAGGAAGCGACATCGCAGGACCTGCCACGCGATGCCCACACATCGGAGGCCCATCTCAGGCACGGGCTCATCGATGCGATTGTCCCCCGGCATCAGCTGCGGGACTCGTTGGCCCAGCTGTTGGACCTGCTGGCGAATAGCTTCCGGCTCACGGCGCAAAAGGGGCCCCGCGAATCGCATATTGCGCATTCGGAACGGAGCGCCTGGCAGCAGGTGCAGATTTCGCGGCACGCGATGCGGCCAACGACCGCCGAACTGATTGCCCGGATGACCACATCGTTCGTCGAGCTGCACGGTGACCGGAGCGGCTTCGATGACCCCGCCGTCATCACCGGGATCGGCTCCATCGGAGGCGAGGCGGTGATGTTCGCCGGGCAGGTGCGCCAGCACGAGCGCGAGGGCAACGGCGGATGGATCACCGCTGCAGGCTTCCGGAAGGCCACGCGCGCGATGAACCTGGCCGGGAAATTCCGCCTGCCGCTGGTGACGCTCGTCGATACCCCGGGGGCGCTTCCATCGCTTGCGAACGAAGAGGCGGGACTGGGCCATGCGGTCGCGCAGTGCATGGCAACCATGCTCGAAGTCCCGGTGCCGACCATCGCAGTCATCACCGGCGAGGGCAACTCCGAGGCGGCGGTGGCGATGGCAGTGGCCGACCGTGTCTTGATGATGGATAACGCGGTGTATGAGGTTGTACGGCCCGAGGACGCGGCAGCGATCCTGTCCGGCGGCGTGGAAGGGGCCGGTGAGATTGCCGAGCGCTTGCGGCTAACTTCGCACGATTGTCTGCGGCTCGGGATCGTGGACCATACCGTGCCCGAGCCGGGAGAAGGCGCACACACGGATCACGGCGAAGCAGCATTACTGCTGCGCCGGAGCATTCTCCGCGAACTGGCTCGTGCCCAGCGGGAAAACGGCAAACGCCGCGTCGAACGCCGGTACGCGCGGTACCGGCAGATAGGGTCGACGCGCTCGTGGGTGCGCGGGCGGATCGAACGGCGGATGGCGCACCTCCAGGATCGCATCGGCGGGATGGTCGACCGGATGCGTGGCCGGACCATGCGGCGGCGATTCGACTTCGGAGACGAGACCGACATCCCGGTCTAGCCCCGCGACTGATGGACTCTCGGGGCCGTTGCGGTGAAACTCTGAGCACCGGACTCGGAGAAGCCTCCTGGAACTGATCGATCTTCTGCTCATTCCCCTGGGTATTGCTGTCGGCGCGTTCGGCACGCTGGTGGGTGCGGGTGGGGGTTTCGTGCTGGTGCCCGTGCTGCTGCTCCTCTATCCAGAGAAGGAAGCGGAAACCGTCACGGCCATGTCGCTCCTGGTGGTCTGTGCCAACGCGGCCTCGGGCTCGGTGGCCTATGCGTTCCAGAAGCGAATCGACTACCGGAGCGGCTGGTGGTTCATCATCGGCACGTTTCCCGGGGCTGTGGCCGGGGCGATCGTGGTCTCCTACATCCCGCGAGACGTATTTGATGCGATTTTCGCCATCGTGCTCGGGGTGGTGGGGCTCTACCTCATGTTCCGCGGCCACACCCAGGGCATCGCGCCGCCCGTGACGGGGCGCGGGGTTGTGCGGCGACGCATCACCGACGCTCACGGGAACACCTTCGTGTACTCGTTCCACATGTGGAAGGGCATCCTCATCAGCACTGCGGTCGGCTTTATCAGCAGCCTCCTGGGCATTGGCGGAGGGATCATTCATGTGCCGGTGATGGCCACGGTGCTGCACTTCCCCGTGCACATCGCCGCGGCGACTTCGCACTTCGTGCTTGCGTTCATGGCGGCAGAAGGTACCGCGGTACACGCCGTGCAGGGCGTGCTGAGCTGGGACCGATCGTTGATGCAGGCCGTATTGATCGCGCTTGGCGCCATCCCGGGGGCCCAGATTGGGGCGCGGCTCTCCCACCGGCTCGGCGGCCCGGCGATTATCCGGGCCCTCGCCGGCGCCTTGCTCCTGGTGGCGATACGACTTGGCCTGAAGGCGGCGGGGATCTAACCGGAGACTGTCAGGGGGTGTTCTCCCAATCACGCCAGCTTGCGCGGCGCTCGTCGGAGATCTCGATGTAGTGGCCCTGGCCCGGCCGCTTCGGCGCCGGGACGCGCTCCATCCGTTGCAGCAGGAAGTAGACCAGGAAACTCAGCCCTGCCATGAAGCCGGCGAGGATCGCGAGGCGCTGGATGCCGCGCTGGCTGGCATCGTTCCACGTGTCGTACGCACTGCGCGAGAGTTCGAGTGCTGCCGCGCCATCGCCGGCGGCATAGGCGGCTTCCGCCTTCTTGAGGTCGCCGGCGGGGTCGCTGAAGAGGAGCCCGATGCGCCCGAGGAACCCGGCCTTGAACGTTGCCTGCTTCTCTTTGGCCAGCGCGATCATCTTCCCGGCGGCTTCGTGGTTGTACACGCCGGTGATGGCTCCCGTGGCAGCGGAGCGCGCACCGGTGAAGTCTCCGGCGTTGTACTTCTCGCGCGCTTCGGTGAGCGCCGCCTGGACCGCTGGATCGTCCGAGCGTTCGGCAAGCTGGGCGGTAGCGGAGACGATGGAGAGGATGGCCTGTCGCTGGTCTTCAACCACCACTGCCGTCCGCGCCAGGGTGGTGGTGTTCCAGGATTTTGCCACGGCATCGGGTGTGCCGAGTCCCGCCTCCGCGCTGAGCTTCAGCACGCTTTCGTAAGAATCCAGGATCTCGTTGGCGGTCGCCACCTGCCGGACGACGGCGTCGAACGTCCAGGCCATCAGGTTGTCGTAGATGTCGGTAGGGAGGCCGGTGAGGCCCAGGGCAACCGCCCGCACGGTCATGGCACCAACCTGGTCCTTGGCCGCGCGCCGGGTTTCGAGGAGCGGGCGGGCCGTCTCGGCATTGAAGACCCAGTCGAGGAAGAGCTGGTCGAGCTTGCGATCGCCAACCCACTCGCCCTGGTCGAGGAACCACCGGTCCTGGAGGCGCCAGAGGCCGGGGTTGTCGTCGATGCGGGAAAGGACCTCGGTCATCTTCTGGCGGCCGCCGATGGCCTCCTCATAGGCAAACCAGAAGGCGCCCGAACGGCCGTACCAGTACTCGGCGGGGCCACCGAGCATGGTTCCCCACTGGGAAAGCGGGAAGTTCACTCCGAAGTTTTTCCATCCCCAATCGCGAGGGGTGATCCCGAGTTCCGGCGCGACCACGCGGGTGGCCCATTCGGCCAGTCCTTCCCAGAGCCATGGCTTGCTCAGCTGGGAGTTGCCTGCCCACTGGTGAGCGAGCTCGTGGACCGTGACCTCGTCATCGACGCCGCCCGTATCGGTTGCGAGGAGGACGTCGCCGGTTTTCGAGAATGCGACGCCAGCGGCGCCGATGGCCTCGATGTGGTGGGACTGGCGCATGGTGACCCGGTCGAACGGGTATGGAAAGCCGAAGGCTTTTTCGAGCAGCGGAAATGCGCGCTTCGCGATGTCGAACTGGCGGTCGGCCCATGCCTGGTCGCGTTTGAAGTACCTGAGCGTCAGCGTCACGTCGCGCCCATCGGGCATCTTCACTGGCGATTCCAGCACACCGCGCTTGGACTCATCGCTGACGGAGAGCACATATGCGGAGAAGACGGCGGCATCGACCCGCTGGCGGCAGCGGTTGTCGAGTGCGGCGCAACGCGCCAGCGTATCGGCGTCGTCGGTGGCGAGCGCGATCAGGAGGACATCGCCGCAGACCCAGCGTTCGAGGCCTGCCTCCTTTACATCGCCGGGCTGGTCGGCAGCGAGCAGGCAGCCCGGGTCGAGCACGTTGTCAGCGTTCTTCGGGACATCGATGAAGACGAACGAGCCGTGCCCCTGGCCGATGAAGGGTGTTTCGATGGCGCCCGGCTCGATGGAAATGAGGGAGCCCGCGTTCTGGCCCAGCGTGTAGGTGGTGTCGAGGGTAATGCGCAGGTTCTTTTTCAACGGCTTTGGGAGCTTGGCCTCGGCGATACCGGCGGCAGTGGCGGCCTCGGAGCCCGGGGTGAGCTGGTGTTCGAGCACCTGTCCGCCAGCCTTGATGACGATGTCCTTCGCTCCCGGCATTACCCAGACCGGCAGCGAGACAAGTTCGGCAGTCTGCAGGTTGATGTACTCGGCGTGGATCGAGACGCTGATTGCGCCCGTTGTGGTATCAAGCCGGTAGTAGCTCTCGGATGCGACGCCGTAGGGCACGTTCGCCTGGGCATCGGCGCTGTGTCCGGCCGGCCCCACCGAGGCAATTCCCAGGACGAGGGCAAGGACAGCCGCAACCGCGAAACGACGCACCTTCATGTGAGAGAATTCGGCAGCCGGTGCGTGCCGGAGTAGATCGGGTGGGTGACGCAGGTGGACTCAACGTGAACGGACCGCCTGGCGTTGCATGCCTGAAGTCGGCAGAGGTGGACAGCACGTGCGCCCTGGAGATGGCGACGCTACTGGGCCGCGCCTACACCGACGAGCGGCACGTTGCCGCGTTTTCGGGCGAGCGGGCAGAGGAATGGCTCCCGCATGTGGCGCGCGTGCAGGAGGCCGATCCACGTGAAGGCGTACTCATGCCGCGATCATTCCTCGATGCATTCCCAACGTTGCGGAACGCTCGCCGCGTGGTTGCAGAGCGCAGGGAAGCGCTTCACTTCATCATCCGGCGTGAAGGCTACATCGCGACTCACGTGTCGCTCTGGCCACAAGAGTTCATCTTCGCCAGCGAACGTCTCAGTGGCGGGTATATCGAGGATGTCGCAACCGACCCGCTCGACCTGGGGAAGGGATTCGCATCGCAGGCGATGCGTGCAGCCGAGGCGGAAGCGCGAGTGCTGGGACTTGACCTGCTGGGGCTGGCGACGGGGATTGGTGCTTTCTACGAGCGACTCGGGTGGCGGCCATGGATGGGCCACCACACCATGACTATCGGGGAGCACACGTTCCCCGATGAGCCACTGATGCTCCTCCCCCTGACGGCGTCCGGGGAGAGGCTGGCGGTGCATTCGGGAGACATGAGGAGTGAGCGGGTGCGCCGCTTCCCGGGGTGAGCGTAAGCGAGTAGCGGCGACAATGATGGGCAGGCCCCGCTCCGGGGCCGGAGGACGGCGTGAAGAGGCTCGCCCGGTCGATGGCCGGGGTTGCCGCGACCGGGCTTGCGCTGGGTCACGGTCCCGGGGATCACGACGGCGCACGCCTCGAAGCGAAGAAGGTGCCCGTTGCCCTGCGCGCGTTCTGGGCCGATGGCTTCTTCGCAGCGGCGCAGGATGCCTTCATCCTCGCGTACCTGCCATTGCTGGCGAGTTCGCTGGGAGCGAGCGCGCTCCAGATCGGGCTGCTGAGCGCGTCACAGAGTTTCGGCGCGATGCTGGCGCTGTACCCCGGGGCACTGGCTGCGCGGAAGGCCAGTTCCCGCCGGTGGATGGTGGTGTTCTACGCCGGGATCCTGGGGCGGTTGCTCCTTTTGGCGAGCGCTTTTGTGGTCGCCGTTGCGAGCGGACAGACGGCGCTCTACCTGGTCATCGTTCTGTTTGCGGTGCGGGCGTTCCTCGGGAATTTCACGGTTCCCGCCTGGACATCGCTGGCGGCCGACATCATCCCGGATGCGCTGCGGGCCAAGTACTTCGCATCGCGGAACTTCGCCATCCAGATGGCGCTACTGGCGGTCACGCCTTTGGGCGGTCTTGTGCTCGACTGGTGGGGATTCCCGGGCGGGTACGTGGTAGCGCTTGCGGTTTCGTTCGCGCTCGGCATGGTCGCAACGGCCGCCTATGCCTTGATTCCCGAGCCTCCCCGGCGCGAGGCGCCGACGACCGCCCCCCTGCGGCCCGCCCAGCTGTTGCGCAAGCCACGCTTCCGGACGTTCCTGGTGGCCACGTTCGCCCTTCATTTCGCGACGATGATCGCGGGGCCGTTTTTCAACGTGTACTTGAAGGAGGAGCTTGGCGCCTCGAACTTCGATGTGGGCTGGTTGACCACATCGAGCGCCATCTCCGCCCTCGTTGGGCAGCTGCTCTTTGGCGAGATGATGGCGCGGCGCGGCTCATTGTGGTTGACACGGATGTCGCTCCTGGTACTGCCAACGTTGCCCATCATGTGGGTGTTCATCACCGAACCCTGGATGGTGCTCGCGCCGAACATCATCGGGGGAATGATGTGGGCGGCCTTCAACCTGGCGAATTTCCAGGGGCTGCTCGAAGTCACGCCTGAGGAAGAACGGGAGCAGTACGTGGCGCTGTTCCACATCAGCGTATTCTTTGCGCTCTTCGTTTCGCCGTTCATCGGCGGGGCGATCATCGACACTATCGGTTACCGGGCAGCGTTCGCCATCTCTGGCACGGGACGGCTGGTGGCGACGGCCCTGTTCTTCCTGGCCATCGTCCCGGCAGTTCGCGGCGGAATGCGCGCTGACGACTAGCCCGGTTCAGTTCACCAGGACGCCGCCATCGACAGCCAATACCACGCCGGTCACCCAGCGCGCCTCATCGGAGCAGAGGTAGACGGCGGCGTATGCGATGTCCCACGGGGTGCCTTCGACGCCGAGAGCCGTGGCCTTCGTGCGGGTCTGGCGAGCCGCGTCGGACATACCACGCGCGTAGACCATCGGGGTGTACGCGGGGCCGGGGGCGATGGCGTTGACGCGAATGCCTTCGCGACCATGATCCGCAGCCATGGCCCGTGTAAGGGCTTCGACGGCGCCTTTGGAAGCTGCGTAGGGCGCGAGACCGCGACCGCGTTGGGAGGCGATAGACGAGGTGTTGAGAATGACGCCGCCGCCGGACTGGCGCATCGCGGCGATGGCTGGCCGGCTCGCGTTCACCATGGTTGTCACGTTGACACGCATCTGGAGGTCCCACTCCGCATCCGAGACATCGGCGATGGTGCGGGCGACGCCGATGCCGACGTTGTTCACCAGGATGTCGAGGCGGCCCCAGCGTTCGATGGCGGCGGCGACCATCTGCTCGCAGGCGGCCGGGTCGGTCACGTCCGCAGCGTGCGGGACGGACTCACCGTTGTGCTCGGCGATGTAACTCGCAGTGAGTTGGGCTGCCTCGATCCGGCGGTCGACGAGGAGGACGCGAGCGCCTTCGCGGGCGAAGAGGACGGCCATGGCGCGCCCGTTCCCGACGCCTTCGTTCTGGGAGCCGGCGCCGGTGATGATGGCGACCTTGCCAGCGAGCCGCCCGGACGGGGTACGCCAGCCGCCGGGCGGGGTGAGGTACTCGGTCACTCGACAAGCCTCCGTAACAGTTCGTGGATGCGCGGTGTTTTCTGAAGAGCCTCCCGCAGCGCCGCGATGTCGGACTCGCTCATCAGCAGCGGGTCGCGCATGAACGCGCCACGGTGGTTGTAGCTGCAGAAGCGCAGCAGCACGGAGCCGGCTGCCTCACCCTCCTGGAAGTCCAGCAACTGGATGGTGGGTTGGTGGTGCTCGCCACTGCAGGTCGCTTCCTCCGCGACCACGCCACTCCCGAAATGCAACGAGAACTTGCGCGGGATCTTTCGGGCCACGAGACACCTCCGATGCCGGGAAGGCAGGTCCGTGTTTACTCCCTCGCCGTTAGGACGACAAGCCTCGCAGGGGCAACGAAAGGGGCGCCGCAGCGCCCCATCGTTCTTCTCTTGGGGGACAGGGGCCTACTTCAGCAGGCCGCGCTCCTGGAGGGCCTTCTTCATGGTCGAGCCGATTTCCGCGGGGGAGTCGGAGACGATGGCGCCGGCGGCGCGGAGGGCGGCTTTCTTGTTCTCGGCCTTGCCGTCTTCGCCGGAGATGATGGCGCCGGCATGGCCCATGCGGCGGCCGGGAGGCGCCGTGGCGCCGGCGATGAAGCCGACGACCGGCTTCTTCACGTGTTCCTTGATGTAGGCGGCCGCTTCCTGCTCGGCCGAGCCACCGATCTCTCCGACCATCACGATGGCGTCGGTATCGGGGTCCTCGTTGAGCATGCGAATGGCTTCGACCTGGCGGGTGCCGATGATGGGGTCGCCGCCCACGCCGATGCACGTGCTCTGGCCGATGCCTTCAGCGGTGAGCTGGGCCACGACCTCGTACACGAGCGTGCCAGAGCGGCTGACCACACCGACGCGCCCGGGAAGGAAGACATCGCCCGGCATGATGCCGACGCGCGTCTTCGTGCCAGGAGTGATGACGCCGGGGCAGTTGGGGCCGATCAGGATGCTCTTCGAGCCCTGGAGGGCGGCCTTCACCTTCACCATATCGAGCACCGGGATGCCCTCGGTGATGCAGACGATGAGCGGGACCCCGGCAGCGGCCGCCTCGAGGATGGCATCGGCGGCGAAGGGCGCCGGGACGAAGATGATGGAGACGTTGGCGCCGGTCTTGCGGACCGCCTCATCGACCGTGGTGAAGATTGGGACGCCATCCTGCTGTTCGCCGCCACGCTTCGGGTGGATGGCGGCAACGACGTTGGTGCCGTAGGCGATGGAGCGGCGCATGTGGTTCGCGCCCTCGGTCCCGATGCCCTGGACCATCAGGCGGGTATTTGCATCAACGAGCACGGCCATGAGGCGAATTCCGAGTCAACGATTTCCGGTTCCCGGCTGGCGAGCGGCCACGGTGGGTTCGGATTCCCGGACATGGAGGATACAGGCGCCCGGGACTAGGGGCGATCGGCGGCCTGGCGAGGAGCCGGCGGTGCGGGTGCTGGCCGGCGCGCCTCCATCAGCCTGTACAGCCTGCGCCACTCGTCGCCGGCGATGGGTTTGTAGACGGAGGGGAACCGGGCGCGGAGCTCCTCGGCGTGAGCGCGGTAGCGCTCGGAGATGACTCCCATCGCCATGAGGGTGGCCGCGCCGAGGCGCTTGCCCGACGAGTCGGCTATCTCCTGGAGGAGGTCCATGGCGACATAGGCATCCTGGTGAAGACCGAGCACGTCCTGCATGGCCGTCACCCGGGCGCTGAAGTCGACGGCGGGCTTCCCATAGATGCCGGTGCCGACAAACTCCAGGGCGTAGCGGAGCTTCTTGGCATCGATCCGGAGAGCGTGGTAGAGCTCGGGCGGCGATGACCTGGCGATCCGGTCGCCGGCCTTGCGAACCCTCCTGTAGCGCTTTTCTACGAGATCCGGGGCGACAGCCAGGATGGGGGCGCGCCCGGGTGCGAACGTGCGCGGGGGCCCGTGGCGGAGCGCGTCGCCGAAGCGGGCGACCAGGCGTTCGTACCGGCGGGAATCGAGCGCGAGGAGCATGCGTTTGCGGGCGCTCCGGCGGCGCGCATGGAGGATGTCCTCGATCGCGTCGAGGGCGTGGGCGCGGTCGGGCGGGAAGCCTTCGCGCCACTCCGTCATGCGGTCGATCTGGACATCCAGGTCGCGCACTTCGCCGAGAGCCGCGGCAATCCACCCGAACTCGTCGCGGAAGGCGAGCAGTCGCGGCGAGAGGAATGGCCGGAAGGCCGCCATGGCTGCCCGGAGCCGGCGGGTTGCGACCCGCATGTCGTGCAGGGCCTCGATATCCTCGCCGAGGCGTGTGCCGGGCTCGTTCGCCAGGAAGACGCCGAACTGCTTGCGGAGCACCGCGTAGGCAACCTGCGATGCGGTCATCTCGGCATTGACGGCCGTGGGGCCGAAATCGGGGGTGCCAGCGACGCGCTGGCCTGTGGCGATGAGGGCGGATTCGAACTTCGAGGTCAGCGCTTCGGTGAGCCCGTTGGCCGCGACCATCGCAGCAACGAACGGTCGTGCGCGCTCCACCGCCGGCTGTTCAACCTCAACCTCAACCCGGGCGAGGCGCACCGGGGTATCCTCACCGACCGGTATGGCCGTATCGTCGAGGGCAATCTCTCCCAGTGGCCCATACTCATCGGCGAGAGTGAACAGCTGGCGGCGAGTTTGCAGGCGGAAGAGCGGCACGAGGTCGTTCCGGCCGGCGAGGGAGCGGATTGCGGCCCCGCAGGGCCCGTTCGCCTGCGCCGGGGAAGTCGAGCCTGCGGGAAGGGCCTCGGTGAGCTCGCGGCGCGTCCGCATACCCCCGGAGGAATCGGCCATCGCCTTGAGCGTGAGCTCGCATTCGCTGCCCTTGTGGCGCAGGCGGCAGGTGTACCCGGCCTGGTGGACCCGCCAATCGGCGGTATCGAAATAGGTGTCGTCGAGCTCCTTCACCCCGGCCGGCGCAACCACGTACCCGGGCACGGCGGCCGTTTGGAGCCAGCGCAGGACGGGCCGCGTATCGAGCGCGGCGTACTGCCACTCGACTTCGATCTGATCAGTCGCCATGCGGGCATCATACCGCCACCCGGCGGGACGAGCCGTCAGCTGAGATCGAGGACGAAGTTGAACGTCGCACGCTTGCCCCCAGAGCTGTCGAGCAGCTCCACGAGCAGTTCCGGGCGATAGATCCTGTCGGATGCGTTTCGGGGCTCGCCCGGGAAGTAGAGCTGAGTGGTCAGTATGGGCCTGCCTGGCGCCTGGACCTTCACGTGGATGTGGCGGGTGCGGCCGGGGTAGAGGCCAGGGAAGATGGTTTCCAGGGTGTAGCTGCCGTCGGCGGCGGTGAACTGGTGGCCGCGAAGGCGGAACCCGACGTTGTCGTACTCGCCAACGTCATCGCACTGCCAGAAGTCGATGAGGGCGCGAGCAACAGGCGCGCAGCCGGTGGAGAGCACCAGGCCCGAAAGCGTGAGCCGCGTGCCGGCCACGCCCGGTTCGAGCAGCGAGGTGCGCTCGGGCGTGTTGGGCGTGTAGTACGGGCCTTCGGTCTGGGCGAGCGTCGGCTCATCATCGTCATCGGTGCAGCGGGGGGTTGGGGAGAGTGGAGCCCCGGCTGCTTGAGTTGGAGACAGGGTCGCGGCCGGGTTCGTGGCGGTTTCCGCAGGCGGGGTATCGCCGTTGTCCGCGGGGGTGGAGGTCGGAGCAGGAGGTTCACCACTGTCACTGCAGGCGACAAGGAAGGGCAGCGGAGCCGCGGCTGTGAGGGTGAGGGCCCTGCGACGGGAGATGAGCCGCCTGGGGTTGGTCATCGGGCACTTCCAATATTGATGCCCGGACATG
>CAYUVT010000062.1:0-15143 GCA_964448165.1 uncultured Anaerolineaceae bacterium
AAGACCCGTTCGAGAACATGGGCGCGCAGCTGGCCAAGCAGGTGGCGACCAAGACCAACGACATCGCCGGCGATGGCACCACCACGGCCACGGTCCTCGCCCAGGCGCTCGTCCGCGGTGGCATGAAGGTCGTGACCTCCGGCGTGAACCCCATGGCCCTCAAGCGCGGCATCGAGGCCGGCATGGCCGAGGCCATCAAGGATCTCCGCGCCCAGGCCCGGCCGGTCCTCACGAAGGAGCAGATCGCCCACGTCGCCGGCATCTCCGCCAACGACAGGGAGATTGGCGACCTCATCGCCGACGTCATGGAGAAAGTCGGCAAGGACGGCGTGATCACGGTCGAAGAATCGCGCGGCCTGAAGTTCGAGACGGAGTTCGTCGACGGCCTCCAGCTCGACCGGGGCTACGTCTCGCCCTACTTCGTCACGAACACCGACCGCATGGAAGCGGTGATCGAGAATCCCTACATCATCATCACCGACAAGAAGATCTCGGCGGTGCAGGAGATCCTGCCGCTGCTGGAGAAAGTCCTGCAGGTGACGAAGGACATCGTCATCATCTGCGACGATGTGGATGGCGAAGCGCTGGCGACCCTGGTGGTGAACAAGCTGCGCGGGACGATCAACATCCTGGCCGTGAAGGCGCCGGGCTTCGGCGACCGGCGGAAGGCGATGCTCGAAGACATCGCGATCCTGACGGGTGGGACGCTGATCACCGAGGACATCGGGCTCAAGCTCGAAGCGGCGACGGTGGCCGACCTCGGCCGCGCCCGCCGCGTGGTCTCGGGCAAGGACGACACCACGATCATCGAGGGCATGGCGAGCGACGAGGCGATCCAGGCCCGGATCAAGCAGATCAAGGCGCAGATCGAAGACGCGACGAGCGACTGCGACCGCGAGAAGCTCCAGGAGCGCCTGGCCAAGCTGGCCGGCGGCGTGGCCGTCATCAAGGTCGGCGCGGCCACCGAGGTGGAGCTCAAGGAGAAGAAGGCCCGCGTGGAGGACGCGCTCAGCGCCACCCGCGCGGCCGTCGACGAGGGCATCGTGGTCGGTGGCGGCGTTGCGCTCATCCGCGCGACGAAGGCGCTCGAGGCCCTGGCGAGCAAGACGAAGAACGACGACGAGAGGGTCGGCATCAAGCTGCTTGCCGAGGCGCTCGAAGCGCCGACGTGGACGATCGCCGATAACGGTGGCCTCGAGGGCTCCGTCATCGTCGATAAGGTCCGCAAGCTGACCGACCCCAACCAGGGCTGGGACGCGGAGAAGAACACCTGGGGCGACATGTTCGAGCTCGGCATTGTCGACCCGGTGAAGGTGACGCGGTCGGCCCTGGAGAATGCCGTGAGCATCGCGGCGCTGGTGCTGACGACGGAGACGCTGGTGGCGGAGATTCCGCAGCCGCCGGCGGCCCCGCCGCCCCCGCCAGAAGACTACTAGTCCGCAGCAGAGCTTCCCCCTCACACCCCCGGCCAATGTGGCCGGGGGTGTTTTTCGTAAAGCCGGGCGGGTTAACTCTTGCAGCTGGGGGGCGTTACAACCTGTAACGGGGGCACCGCAGGGGTGCCCCGCCGCTTCGCCGTCCGGTTTTGCATAGCCCCGGGGAGGGTGCTTGTCTGACGAACACTTAGACCTGCGCGCCGGCAGGGACCTGATCCTCCGGCAGATGCGGGCCCAGTGGCTGCTGTTGACGATCGCGTTCGCGGCGGGCCTTTCCTGGGGCCTGCTGCGGCTGGTTGTGCCCGTGCTCACGGGGATCACGATCGACGAGGCGATCATCCCGCGGAAGACCGGCCTGCTCCTCGGGCTGGTGGTGGCGCTGGTGGTCGTCGTCGCGTTCCAGGCGCTCTTCGCCGGGCTGCGGCGCTACTGGGCCATGCGCACGAGCTACCGGATCGAGGCCGACCTGCGGCTCGAGCTCTACAACCGCGTCAATCGCCTCTCGTTCGACTACCACGACCGCACGGCCACGGGCCAGCTGATGTCGCGCGGGAGCGCCGACCTGCACGAGGTGCAGGCGTTCCTGGTGAACATCCCGATCAACTCGGCCTACCTGCTGATGGCGATCGGCGCGTTTGTGATGCTGGTGCGGACGAGCCTGTTGCTGGCCATTTTGGCGATGGCGGTCTACCCGGTGGTGACGTGGCTGAGCGTGCGCTTCTTCAACCGGCTGGGGCCTGGCACGGAAGATGTCCAGCAGGGCCTGGCCAGCCTGGCGAGCACCGTGGAGGAGAACATCGCGGGGGCGCGGCTGGTGCGGGCCTTCGGCCGCGAGGAACACGAAATCCAGAAGCTCG
This sequence comes from uncultured Anaerolineaceae bacterium, assembly GCA_964448165.1. GTDB lineage: Bacteria > Chloroflexota > Dehalococcoidia > Tepidiformales > Tepidiformaceae > Amarobacter. The sequence continues at coordinate 2,294 of CAYUVT010000062.1, forward strand.
AACGGGTGGCCGACCAGGTGCGGCGCGATTCGATGGGCGTGGTGAAGCTGCGGACGGTGTACACGCCGCTCTTCCAGTTCCTCCCGGGCGTGGGCCAGCTGGTGGTGCTCGCGTTCGGCGGCTACCTGGCGACCGAGGGAAAGATGACGCTGGGCCAGCTGGTGGCGGCGCTGCAGTACCTGAACATGCTGGTGTGGCCGGTGCAGAGCCTCGGCGACATGATCGCCAGCGGCCAGCGCGCCGTGGTCTCTGCCGCGCGCGTGTGGAACGTGCTGAAGGAAGAGCCAACGGTGACGGAGCGCCCCCATGCGCGGCACCTGCCCGCCGGCGGCGGCGAGATCCGGTTTGAGGGCGTGACCTTCGGGTACCAGGCGGGGCGGCCGGTGTTGCGGGAGTTCGACCTGCGCGTGGCGCCGGGCACCTCGGTCGCGCTCGTGGGGGCGACAGGCAGCGGAAAGTCGACGGTGGCTCGCCTGCTGCCGCGCTTCTACGACACGGATACGGGCCGGGTGCTGATCGACGGGACCGACATCCGGGAGCTGCGGCTGAAGGAGCTGCGGCAGAACATCGGGATCGTGTTCGAGGACACGTTCCTGTTTTCGGACACGGTGCGGAACAACATCGCCTACGGGCGGATCGACGCGACCGACGCGCAGATCGAGCGGGCGGCCCGGCTGGCGCACGCGCACGAGTTCATCACGGGGCTGGCAGAGGGGTACGACACGGTGGTGGGCGAGCAGGGGTTCTCGCTCAGCGGGGGCCAGCGCCAGCGGCTCGCGATTGCGCGCGCGATCCTGATGGAGCCCCGCATCCTCATCCTCGACGATGCGACCTCGAGCGTGGACGCGCGGATGGAGGAGGAGATCCGCTCGGCGCTGAAGGAAGTGATGGCCGGCCGGACCACGATCATCATCTCGCACCGGCTTTCGACCATCTCGCTGGCCGACCAGGTAGTGCTGGTGGATGAGGGCCGCGTGGCGGCGACGGGCACGCACGCCGAGCTCATCGCGACGAGCCGGCGCTACCGCGAGGTGCTCGGCCAGCTGGAGGCGATGGCTTCGTGAGCGACGATGTGACGGAGCTGCCGGGCGAGGACGCGAAAGCGAACGGGCTGCGCGGGGCGGTGGGGATGCTGGCGCCGCGGTGGCGGGCGATCCTGGTGGCGACCGTTTCGATCTGCCTCTTCACGGGGGCGAGCCTGGCCAAGCCGCTCGTCATCCAGTACGCGCTCGATAGCGGGGTGGCGGAACGGGACAAGGGCGCGTTGATGCTGGCCGGGGCGATCTTCCTCGGGCTGATCGCGACTATTTATGTCTTCCAGGCGGCCAGCACCTACCTGGTGAACCGCATCGGCCAGGACTTCCTGCGCGAACTGCGCGTCCGGCTGTTCACCCACTATCAGCGGATGTCGCTGGCGTTCTTCGGGCGGGAGAACGCGGGGCGGCTGGTCGCACGCATGACTTCGGACGTGGCGACCATCAACGACGTGCTGAACAACGGCTTCTTGATGGTGGTGCAATCGACGCTCACGTTGCTGGGGGCGACGGTGATCCTGCTGGTGTTGAGCTGGCAGCTCTCGCTGGCGACGGCGATCATCCTGCCGCCGCTGATCATCGCGACGGCGATCTTCCGGGTGTATTCGCGGCGGGCGTACGGGTCGGTGCGGGAGCGGATCGCGGACGTGCTCATCCACATGCAGGAGAGCTTTTCGGGGCTGCGGGTGGTGCAGGCGTTCGCGCGCGAACAGCACAACATGGAGCGCTTCGGGGCGATCAACGAGCGGAACTACGAGGCGAACGTGAACACGGTGCGGATCTCCGCGCTGTACTTCCCGGTCGTCGAATGGCTGAGCGGGCTGGGCATCGGCGTCATCCTCTATTTCGGCGGGCGCCAGGTGGCGGGCGATGCGGTGACGGTGGGAACGGTGACGGCGTTCGTCTTCTACCTGGAGTTCATCTTCCAGCCGATCCAGAACCTTTCGCAGGTGTACGACATGGTGCAGAGCGCCGGCGCGGCGCTGAACAAGATCTTCGGCGTGCTCGGCATCAGGCCCGATGTGCCCGAGCCCGCGAAGCCGGCGAAGGTGGAGGGGCACCTGCGGGGGCGGATCACCCTGGAGGGCGTCACGTTCGGCTACGACCCGGCGCGGCCGGTGCTCTCGAACATCACCCTGGACATCGCGCCGGGCCAGCACGTGGTGCTCGTCGGGCCGACGGGTGCGGGGAAGTCGACCCTGGCGAAGCTGATGACGCGCTTCTACGACCCGACGGACGGGACGGTGGCGATCGACGGGTACGACCTGCGGTCGCTGGCCTCGAAGGACCTGCGCCGGAGCGTGACGATGGTCCCGCAGGAGGGGTTCCTGTTCACGGGGACGATCCGGGAGAACATCCTCTTCGGGCGGCCGGGGGCGACGGAGGCGGAGGTGGAGGCGGCCTGCCGGGCGCTCGGGATCCACGACTTCGTGATGTCGCTGCCGAACGGTTATGAGACGCTGGTGAGCTACCGGGGGTCGCGGCTTTCGGCAGGCGAGAAGCAGCTGGTGTCGATCGCGCGGGCATTCCTGGCCGACCCGCCGGTGCTGATCCTGGACGAGGCGACCTCGAGCCTGGACCCGGCGACGGAGGAGCAGGTGGAAGAGGCGCTGCGGCGCCTGCTCGCGGGGCGGACGAGCGTGGTGATCGCGCACCGGCTGAGCACGGCCGAGCATGCCGACCGGGTGCTCGTGGTGGACAGGGGGACGATCGTGGAGGACGGCCACCACCGCGAGCTGCTGGCGCGGGGCGGGTACTACAGCGCGCTCTACCGGCAATGGACGGCGGGGCGGGAAGTGCGGAGCGCGTAGCGGGGCGGCGGCGGTGGTACCATGCAGAGCATGAAAGCCACGGTGCGCGTCCGGCGCCATCTCGATTCGGAGACGATCTACCTGCCCGAAGCAATCGCACTGCTCGGGAAGGACGTCGAAATCGTTGTCCGGGAGCTCGACGAGGCCGCTGAGCCGGCGGACCAGTTCCCGCTTCGTGGCTCGGTGATCAAGTACGAAGACCCTGTTGAGCCGGTCGCTGAAGAGGACTGGGAAGCTACCGCATGATCCTGCTGGACACCCACGTCTGGGTCTGGTGGGTAGCACAAGATCCCGCGCTCCCGGAGGCATTCAAGCAGGTCATCCTTGAACATCAGGCGGCGGGTATGGGAGTCAGCATCATCTCCTGCTGGGAAGTCGCCAAGAAGGTGGAGGTCGGGAAGCTCGTGCTCGACCGTGATGTCCGGGCATGGCTTGAGGCAGCGCTGGCGCATCCCGGGATTCGCGTCATCGGGCTCACACCCGAGATCGTGGTGGAGTCGACCCGGCTTCCGGGATCGTTTCATCGAGACCCCGCAGACCAGATGATCGTTGCGACGGCGCGTGTGCTCGGAATCCCATTGCTGACCAGCGACGAGCGGATGCGAGCCTACGAGGGCGTAGCGACGCTCGGGGCTTAGCTCTCCGGCGGGCGGCCAGAGATCACTCCAGGCCGAACAGCCGATCCAGGCCGACGACCAGCTTCTCCAGTTTCATCACCTCGCGGGTGGCGGCGATGACGCCGGGCATGAAGGAATCGCGGCCGGTGGTGTCGTGGCGGATGCTGAGGGTCTGCCCGAGCCCCCCGAATAAGACCTCCTGGTGGGCGACGAGCCCCTGGAGGCGGACGGAGTGGATGGCGATCCCACCGAGCTCGGCGCCGCGAGCGCCGGGGAGCGGTTCCTTTTCCGATTCCGGGTGGATGAACGGCCGCCCGCGCGCGGCCAGCATGCCCTCGGCGGTGGTCTTCGCGGTGCCGCTCGGCGAATCGACCTTCTGGTCGTGGTGGAGCTCGATGATCTCGGCGAAGTCGAAAAAGCGCGCGGCCTGGCGGGCGAAGTGCATCATCAGGACGGCGCCGATGGCGAAGTTGGCGGCGACCACAACGCCCGTCTTGCGGGCGGCGGCTTCGCGTTCGAGCCATTGCATGAATTCCGCATCCAGGCCGGTGGTGCCGATGACCAGGCGGGCGCCGGCGGCCAGGGCGGTTTCGGCCAGGCGGGGCGTCCAGGCGGCGTTGGTGAAATCGATGATGGCATCGGGTTTCGCTTCGCGGAGGCAGGTTTCGGCGTTGTTATAGAGGGGGAGGCCATCGAGGGCGCCGGGTGTGGCGAGCCCGTCGAGGAAGGCGACAGGGACCATGCCGGGCTCGGCCAGGACAGCCGCGGCAACCTGGCGGCCCATCCGGCCGGCGCCGGAGATTACGATGCGGAGGTCGGTCATGGGCTGATTGTCGATTGGCGCGGGGGCCTTGTCGACCGGCGGAGCGGGTGCCATGTGGATCACGCAAACTCCGTTATAAACAAGAAAGAATTGTTCAATTCGCGAGCGGGGTATTTCCCCTATGGATAGGCGCGTGCGCGGGCCCTACGCTGCGCGTGCCCGGTTAGCACTGGTGGGAGGTTCCGTGCCCGCCTTCAGAGGGAGCAGCGTTGGAGGACAAGCCCGGCCCGGCACCGCAGGCACAGGCGCAAGATACCCCGCGGGCCGAGGGCCGTCCGGCCGCGAGCGGCATCGCTGAGGCCCTGGCCAGCCCCGGCCTCCTGGCCGCGCTCATCCAGGACATGATCGCGCGGATGCCGGAAGCGCTGATGATCACCCGGCGCGACGGGACGATCATCTTCGTGAACCACGCCTTCGAGGAGATGACGGGCTACACGGCGGGCGACATCGTGGGCGAGCACCCGCGGCTGCTGCGTTCGGGCTGGCAGGGGCCGGCGTTCTACAAGGAGATGTGGGACACGATCCTGGGCGGGGAGATCTTCCGGGGCGAGCTGGTGAACCGCCGGAAGGATGGCAGCCTCTACATCGAGGCGATGAGCATCACGCCCCTCGGCAGCGGCCCGGGTGGGCCGGAGTACTTCGCCTGCGTGGCACAGGATGTCACCCAGCGGCGCCGCGCACACGACCGGCTGCGCCTGATGGAGGCGGCGACGCGCGCCATCGCCGAGGCGAACGACCTGAACTCGGCGTACCAGGCCGTCATCGAGCTGGTCTGCCAGCTGACGGGGTGGAGCTTCGGCGAGGCGTGGGAGATGACGCAGGGCGAGACGCTGCGCTGCGTGGCGCTCTGGCACGGCGCCGAGGCCCCGCTCGAAGACTTCGCCGTGGTATCGCGGAGCTTGAAGCTGCGGCCGGGGCAGGGCCTGCCGGGCCGCGTCTGGGCGAGCATGCGGCCCGAGTGGCAGGAGGATGTCACCGCCACCGCGGTCAACTTCGTGCGCCGCGAGGCAGCAAAGCGGGCGGGATTGAAGGCGGGCTTCGGCGTGCCCATCGTCTCGGATGGCGAGGTGCTGGCGGTGCTCGCGTTCTTCGCGCGGGCCCGGCGGCAGGATGAGAACGAACTCGCCTCGCTGGTTTCGACCCTGGGGACGAGCCTGGGGACACTCGTGCGGCGGCGGGCGGAGCAGGCGCTGGCGCGCGAGCGCAACCGCCTGATGGTCACGCTGCGGTCGATCGCCGATGGGGTGATCACGACGGATAACGAGGGGCGGGTGGAGATGCTCAACCCGGTGGCCCAGGAGCTGACCGGCTGGCCCGAGGAGGAGGCGCGCGGACGGGAGCTGCTCGAGGTGTTCCACATCGTGAACGAGCACACCCGGGAGGTGTGCCCGAACCCGGTAGACCGGGTGATCGCGACGGGCAACCCGGTGGATCTCGCCAACCACACGGTCCTTGTGGCGCGCCACGGCAAGGAGCACATCATCGGCGACAGCGCCGCGCCGATCCGCGATGACGCGGGCCGGATGGCCGGGGTCGTGCTCGTGTTCCGCGATGAGACGGCGAACAAGCGGCTGGAGCGGGAACTGCAACGGGCGAACAAGCTGGAATCGCTGGGGGTGCTGGCGGGCGGGATCGCGCACGACTTCAACAACGCGCTCACGGGGATCATCGCGCACATCGGCCTGGCCAAGCTCGACCTGCCGGGTGAATCGGAGACGCACCAGATGCTGACCGAGGCGGAGCAGGCGTGCCGGCGCGCCACGAGCCTGACGCGGCAGTTGCTGACCTTCTCGCGCGGGGGCATGCCCGTGCGCCGGCCGGTACCGCTCGACCCGCTGATCCGCGAAACGGCCAGCTTCGCGGCGACGGGGTCGCCTTCGCGCTGCTCCTTCGATATCGCACCGAACCTGGAGATGGCGGAGATCGATGAGGGCCAGATCGGCCAGGTGATCCACAACCTGGTGCTCAACGCGAGCCAGGCGATGCCGGATGGCGGGCTGATTACGATCTCGGCGCGGAATGTGCAGGTGGGTCCCGATGGGGTGCCGGGGGCGAGCCTGGAGCCGGGCCGCTACGTGCGGATCGCCGTGCAGGACCAGGGCCCGGGCGTGCCGGCCGAGTTCATCGACCGGCTGTTCGACCCATACTTCACAACGAAGGAGCGGGGGAGCGGGCTGGGGCTGGCGGTGGCCTACGCGGTGGCGCAGAACCACGATGGTGCGCTGACGGTGGAATCGCGGCCCGGCATGGGAGCGACGTTCTCCCTCTACCTCCCGGCGGCCGCGGCGGCAGAGCCCGGCGGCGGCGGGCCAGGCCCGAGCGCGGCGGCCCGGAGCGCGGACATCCTGTTCATGGACGATGAGGAGACGATCCGGAGGGGGATGAGCGAGGTGCTGACCCGCCTGGGGCACCGGGTCACGCTCGCCGCGGATGGCGACGAGGCGGTGCGGCTGTTCCAGGCGCGGATGGCGGGCGGGCGGCCATTCGACCTGGTGATCCTGGACCTGACGGTGCCGGGTGGTGTCGGGGGGTACGAGGCCATCGCGCGGTTGCGGCAGATCGACCCGGGCGTGCGGGCCATCGCCTCGAGCGGCTATTCGGACAACCCGGTGATGGCGAAGGCAAGGGAGCTGGGGTTCGCGGGGATCCTGCCGAAGCCCTACACGCCATCGGAGCTCTCGGAGGCGATTGCGCGGGTGCTCGGCGGGGGTTAGGCCGGCCCGGTGCGGGGCAGGGAGTGCGCTGCGCTGGAAGAGCAGCGGCCGGAGACAGCGGGAAGTACCAGGGGCGGCCGCCGTATCCGAGGGAGAGTGGTACGGCGGCCGCCCTGCTGCATGCGCGCCAAGGCGTCAGGGGCGGGCCTCGGCCGGTGCTGGCCTGGGGCGGTGGGCCGGGGCGGCCCGGCGGGTCACTTTCTTGTAGCCGCTCACCCGGAGGACGGTGAGCGCGGTGACCGCGGCGAGGGAAACGATGTAGCCCCAGTAGACCAGCGGGAGTTGCGTATCGGTGCCCGCGGCGAGTCCATGCCAGAGGCCGCCCGCATAGGCGAGGAAGGTAACGTAGTGGAGCGTTCGCCAGCGCTTCTGGCCGATGCGCCCGCGCATCCAGAAGCTCGCGGTGGTGATGGCGCAGAGCCAGGCCGCGATGATGCCCACGCCAACGGCGACCGGCCGGTAGGGCGAGACGAAGGGCACGAGCACACCGAACGAGGTGAAGTTCAGGAAGCCATCGAAGAGCAGGCTGCCGGCGTGGACGCCGATCAGGACCAGCGCAGCGACGGAGAGGAACTGGTGCATATCGAACACGAAGGGCCGGCTCAGGATGCCGTCGCTCGCCTTCGTGCTGATGAAGAGGCCCATGATGACCGAGGCGCTGAGGACGGCGAAGGCAGCGAGGCCCGAGGCGCGGCTGACGGCCCACGGGATGTGGCCCAGGTCGGCGCCCTGGAGGGCGAAGGCCCCGAGGAAGGACGCCAGGAAGAACGAGATCAGCATCGTGGGCGTGACGTTCATCAGGAACTCCGGCTTCGCTTCACCCTGGTGGTGGTGGCAGGCTGCTGGCGGGTGGTGGTTTGCACGGTAAAGGCTGGGGAGCCAGTGGCAGATGCGGAGGCGCTTTCGGTCGCTGGCGCGCTGGCTTCAGCGAAGTAGGCGGTGCCACCCACGACCGATGCAGCGAGCGCTGCTGCAATGGCCAGCCGCGCCTTCTGGTAGCGGACGGCCATCAGTCATCATCCTCGTGGTCGTCGTCATCGTGTTCGCGCTCGTGGCGGTCATCGTCCTCGTGGTCGTCGTCCCCTTCATCGTCGTCATCGTCGCCGCGCCAGGTGGCGGCGGGCTCGAAGACGAAGTTGCCGGCGGCGTCGGTATTGATGATGGAGGTGGGGCCGCCGGTGGAATCGGTCGCGTTGTCGTCGCCACCACCGCGGGGGGCCGCGAGAGCGCCGGCGACAAGCACGCCGGCGAATGCGGCGCCGGTGATCACTGCGATTTTCACATCCATGGTGCTGCCTCGATTTCGAAGATGAGGCAATCGTCGGGCACGGAGCTAAGAACACCCTGAGGGGAAGATAAGAAGTTTCAAAAGCACGTGGCCGCGCGATGTGCTGTGATTGAGGGGCCATGCATTTGCTGCTTGTGGAAGACGACGAGCGCCTGGCGAAAGCGGTAGAGCGTATCTTCACGGCCGAGGGGCACGTGGTGGACTGGGTGGCGGATGGTGCGGAGGCGCTGGCGCAGGCGGAGATCGAGCCGTACGACGTGTACGTGCTGGATGTGATGCTGCCTTCGGTCGATGGGTTCGAAATCACGCGGCGGCTGCGGGCCTCGGGGAAGAAGTCGCCCATCCTGATGCTGACGGCGCGGGATTCGGTGCGGGACCGGGTGGCCGGGCTGGACGCGGGGGCCGACGACTACCTGGTGAAGCCGTTCGCGCCCGAGGAGCTGCTTGCCCGGGTGCGCGCGCTCGGGCGGAGGCAGGCCGCGGTCAACCCGGAATCGGACATCCTGCGGGTGGCCGACCTGGAGCTGAACGTGCGGACGCGCGAGGCGACGCGCGGGGGAAAGCGGATTGATCTGACGGCCAAGGAGTTCGTGTTGCTCGAGGCGCTGATGCGCCATGCCGGGCAGGTGATGACGCGTTCGCGGCTGCTCGACACGGTGTGGAACTACGAGGTGCTGACCGATTCGAACGTGGTGGAGATGTACATCCACTACCTGCGCAACAAGATCGACAAGGACTTCGACCAGAAGCTCATCCGCACGGTGCGGGGCGTGGGGTACGCCATCCGGGAGGGGTAATGTTCCAGCGCGCGCGGCTCGTGTTGACGGCGTCGTACGCGGCGGCGCTGGTGGTGACGCTGGCGGGCATCGGGCTCGCGAGCTACCTCCTCATCCGGAACGACCTGAAGGCCGAGATCGATGACAGCCTGCGGGCGGCCGTGCGGGAGATCGACCGGCTGGACGCGGTCCCCATGCCCAGCCCGACCCCGGCGAGCGATCGCGGCAGCAGCGACGACGACCACGAGGACGACGAGCACGACGACGACCACGACCGGGAACGGCTCGCGATCCTTTCGAGCGACCTGTTCTTCTTCACGTTCGACCGCTCGGGAACAGTCCTGACGAATCCGCGGGGGGTGAACCTGGATGGTGTGGACCTGGCTCTCGCCGCGCAGAACGCCTGCCGGGAGGCGATCGAGCAGGTAAGCGGCAAGGAGGCGGAGTACCGGCTGCTGGTCCGCCAGCTCGACGATGGGACGTACCTGGGGGTGGGACGCTCGCTGCGGCTGGCCGAGCACCAGCTCCAAACGTTGCGCAGCGTCTTCGTGGGTGGGGGGTTCATCGCGCTGGTTGTCTCGCTGGGGAGCGGGTGGTGGCTCGCGGGCCGCACCCTGGGCCCCATCCGGCGGGCGCTCGAATCGCAGCGCCGGTTCATTTCCGATGCCTCACACGAGTTGCGGACGCCGCTGGCGGTGGCGAAGGCGAACAACGCGCTGCTGCTCGATGACCCGGAGGCGACGATCGAATCGAAGCTCGACCAGGCCGAGGCGGTGGCTGCCGAGCTCGACCACCTGACGGTGCTCGTGGGCGACCTGACGACGCTGGCGCGGGCCGATGAGGGCCGGGCCAACCTGATGATCGAGCCGGTGGACCTGTGCGAGCTGACCGAAGAGGTGGTGCGGGATATGGGCGCGCTGGCCGATGTGCTCGGGGTGCGGCTGACCTGCGAGGCGGGACCGGCGCGGGTGAACGGCGACCGCGCGCGGCTGCGGCAACTGCTGATGATCCTGGTGGACAACAGCCTGAAGTACGCGAACGCGGGCGGGCACGTGCACGTGCGCTGCGGGACTGAGGGCGGGCGCGTGGAACTGAGCGTGACGGACGACGGGGCGGGGATTTCGGCAGCCGACCAGAAGCGGATCTTCGAGCGCTTCTACCGGGCCGATAGCGAGCGGACGCGGGGCAAGGGAGGCACGGGGCTGGGGCTGGCGATCGGGAAGTGGATTGTGGAGGCGCACGGCGGGCGGATTGCGGTGGAGTCGCAGGTGGGGAAGGGGACGACGTTCCGGGTGCGGTTGCCGGCGGGGTAGGGGAGGAGGGAGAAGGGAGAAGGGAGAAGGGAGGAGGGAGAAGGGAGAAGGGAGGAGGGAGAAGGGAGGAGGGAGGAGGGAGGAGTGCCCCGGCCCGGCACCGGGGGTGCGAGTTGCCTCCCCGGGGGAGCTTGAGGGCCCGCGGCGCTGCGCTGGCGGGGCAGCGCAGCACGCCATTCCTGGCGTGCCTCGGGGGGCGGGTTACTTGGAGCCGGGGTAACAGGACGTGGGGTACCTCCGGGACAAGCCGACCTGGTGCCCGTGGGCAGTCACCCCAGTCATATTGCCGGGCATCATCTGGTTATGGGAGTATTCTGCTGCGCAGGGGCCGCCCGGACGCGGCCGGGAACGGACGGGAGCGATGACTCTGAAGCATCACTTTCCTGGTCAACTGATGCGATGCCCAAGGCCGATGGAGCCATCGGTGCCGACGGCCGCTGGCGGTCGCAGCCACCCGTGAAGTTTCGGTTTCATCCAGCGAGCGCCGGGCTCCCCGCAATTCTGCTCGCTGCACTCGTGCTCCGGATCGTGTACTGGTACGGGCTGGTCAACGTCGATCCTTATGCGTACGCAGACGCGGCCGCCAGCATCGCGCGAGGGCTGCCAGTGTTCGATCCGGACATCGTGGGCGGTCTGTACTACACGCAGTACCTGCGGCTGAGCCTCATTGTTCCGGCCGCGTTCTTCTACAAGGTCTTCGGCGCCGGGGAGGTCCAATCAACACTCTTTCCTATCGTCTGCTCGCTCGGGTCGTGTGTCGTGCCCTACTTCATGGCGTTAAAGGTGACGCGCGATCAGGTCGCCGGACTGATCGCTGCCTTCATCGTGGCGGTGTTTCCCCTGATGGTGATCAACTCAACCCAGTTCCTGCCCGACACGGTCATGGCGTTTTTCTCGGGCGCCACAATCCTCGTGTTCTGGCACGGACTGGACGCCCGCGATCGCAGCTGGAAGTACCGGGCAACGACATTCGCTGGAGCCGGCGTGTTGTGGGCGTTGGCGTTTTACGGAAGGCAAACGGCGGTTGGCCTGGCGGTGCCGTTGACCGGCCTCGTCCTGCAGCGACGACGGATCGACCCGGCGATGGCGGGAGGCGTGGCCGGGGCCCTGACGGTGGCGGGCCTCGTGAGCCTGCTGTTGACCAGCCTGGGGGGCGAGCCGTTTGAGGACATCCGGACGGTAGTCAGCGAGGCACGCGCGACTCAGCCCGGGGCACTGCGCTATACCGATCTGGACCTCAGCTACGCGAGGACCTTCGTGCGAGACGAGATGTTCCTCCCGCTCATGGGTCTGGTTGCATTTGCTGGCGCGCTGATCGCCCTGAGCTGGCGAGCCGCCACATCCGAACGCCGCGACGCGCTCTCTCTGGCAATCATCATAGCCGGTCAATACATCTACTTTGAGTTCCTCATGCGCCTTCCGAGCCTTTATTCGTGGTGGAAGGAACCACGCTACATCCTCTCGATGGTCATGCCCCTTGCGGCCTGGACCGGCGTAGGACTGGTCCGCTGGAAGGGACTCACGGGGGAGTCGCGCGTGGCAGTCCATGCCTACATCGGGGTGGCGCTCGCATTTCTGCTCGGGTTCAGTTTGCAGTCCATCCGAGCAGACCACGCATACTGGGAGGCGAACCGGATCGACCGTCTGGCGAGGGACCTGGCGGAGGTGCTCGCCCGGCGGAACGAAGCAATCGTGTACGTCTACAACGACGACCTCGCACGGTATCTGAGTTTTCACGCGGGGCTCGAACGAACCTCCTTTTATGAGCGCTCTAATGGGCGCGGGTACCTCCAAAACCGCTTCGATCCGGAAGGGCACAGCCGCGTGACAGCGGGCAGCCTGGTGATCATCAGCCCCGGACAGGACGTCTGGTCGAAGACGACAGCTCACTTCGAACACTGGAACCTTCTCTGGTCGAATAACACCGGGACCACGTTGTGGCACGTGCCCGAATCACCCAGCGCGATGGCCATGCAGCCTCTGCACGCGCAACTGGACGATGACTTAACCATCGTGCGGGCGGGCATCTCGCGGACCTTGGTGCTACCGCAAGAGCACATCGTGCTCTCGGTGATGGTGACCAACGCAGCGCCCGGGACCCGGTGGGCCCGGTTTGGAACGCGCTGCGGAGGGAGGGTCAGTTTCCCCCGCCAGGTTGAGGTAGCGAACTCAACGACACTCAGCCTGGACCTCCCGGTGGACAGCCTTCCCAGCCACGAGGAGACGGACTGCGAGATTGTGGCGCAAGGTGCGGGCGCTTCGGTCACTTCGCTTGCATCCGTTCGCGTGGGAGCCCTCGTTGCATGGGAGCCGGAGGGAGGCTACTCCCACGACCCGGGTTTGGAACGAGCCAAGCGCAGCGGCTGGTACCGCACTGACCAGCCGTTCTTCAGCGGAGGAGGTAGCGTTGTCGCAATCGAGCCCTGGTCTGACCTCACCGGTGCTGTTGCCCGCTTGCCCCATGGCACCGAGGT